>JAFCEI010000007.1 GCA_017609245.1 Candidatus Woesearchaeota archaeon
ATCGAAAATGGAAGTGATAAGCTAAATGAAAGGTATTTGCTTGGAAGGAACATGATAAGGAGCTTGCTTCTTTATTCTATAGTTGCTCTTGTTATTATGATTGTGTTCAATGCAATTGCTGCCAATATACTGACTGCTACACTGGCTGTAAACTAGTTCTAAGAAATAAAATGGGGATGGAGGAATTTGAATCCTCGACACCTACGTGTCAGAGACCCTCTTTGACATTGGTCATTGAGGTTATCTTCAGCGTAGTGCTCTCCCAGGCTGAGCTACATCCCCAGAAAGAAGGATTATTCTCCTTCTGACATGTCTTCTTCTTCAACAGCTGATTCTTCTTCTGGTGCTTCTTCTGCAGGAGCTTTTTCAGCAGGTGTTTCCTCTGCTGCAGGTTCAGCTGGCGCTTCAGTTGCTTCTGCTTTTCCAATAACTTCTATTGAGCCGAATTTTCCTGTTGTCAGCTGCATCTCGCCCTGGAACTCGTTGACATAGCAGTTTTTCAGCTGGAGCTTGTCTCCAACATTAACCTGGTCTACACTCTCGTTCCACAGTGTCAGCTTTACTTCTCCTGATGCATCTTTTACAGTAGCTGTTGCTACTCTTCCAGATCTTCCAAATTTTTGGAATTCTCGCACGTCACTTTTGTCGATCACTTCAACTGTCAGATCGACATTGCCTTGTCTTGGCTGTAAATCTTTTATTTCCATTGTTTTCTTTCCTCCACTTAAATTGAATATGAATTAGACTTGGTTTATCTGGGTTTATAAAAGTTTCCCTGCTTTTTCAAATTTAATTTCCTTGTTCAGAAGCTGCGTCAGTACCTGTTTCAGCTCTCTTATCTTTACGCGGATCTGTTTTGTCGTGTCACGGTCTCTTATTGTTACATCCTGTTTTTTTAATGAATCAAAATCATATGTTATGCAGTAAGGTATGCCTATCTCATCTGCTCTTGCATATCTTCTTCCTACTGAGCCTGACTTGTCAAACTGTGCTGCGAATTCTGTTTTTATGTCTTCATAGACTTTTCTTGCCTGCTTTTCTATCTTATTCACCAAGGGGAATACTGCTATCTTAACTGGAGCTAGTTTTGGGTCAAGTTTTAACACGATATTTCCTCTCTTCTTGTCATCATCGTATGCGTCTATGAGAAATGTGAGGAAGGTGCGGTCAACACCTAATGAAGGCTCTGAAGCAACATAAGGGATTATCTTTTGTTTTGATTCTTCATCAAATATGCTTAGGTCTTTTTTTGAGTGAGTTGTGTGCTGCTGCATGTCAAACTGCTTCCTGTCTGCATTTCCCCACAGCTCTTTCCAGCCAAACGGATATTTGTATTCAATATCAAAGCAAGCTCCTGCATAATGGGCCAGCTCTTTGTTCAGGTGTTCCCTTAATCTCAGGTTTTTTGGGCTTATTCCCAAGTCTGTGAACCATCTGTATGAGATTGCAAGCCAGTAAGCATGCCACTGGTTTGCCAGGTTCTTGTCTGTCAGTTCTTTTATTGTTGTCTGTTTTGCTTCTGTCTTGTTCTTTTCCTGCATGTCTGCTGAAAGCAGGTTTATCTTCATGTTTTGTGTTTTTTTGATGAACGGGCATTCATCGAACCTGTCTGGGTGTGTGAAAAACTCTATCTCCATCTGCTCAAATTCTCTGCACCTGAACAAGAAGTCTCTTGGCGAAATCTCATTCCTGTACGCTTTTCCTATCTGAGCAATTCCAAACGGCAGCTTTAGCCTTGAGTTCTCTGCAACCAGCTTGAAATTTGTGAATATCAGCTGGGCTGTCTCTGGCCTGAGGTAGGCTGTGGATTTCTCATCCTGTATCGGGCCTACATTTGTCTTGAACATGAGATTAAATTCTTTCGGGGCTGAAAGTTCTCCCTGGCATTTAGGGCATTTGAGCTTGTGCTTTTCTATTGTCTTTTTGATGCCTTGTATATTAAGTCCTTCTGTTGAGACCTTTATTGCATCTTCTATCAGATGGTCTGCCCTGAACTGTTTTTTGCATTTTTTGCAGGTTATGATTATGTCTGAGAATGAATCAACATGGCCTGATGCTTTCCATACTTCAGGGTTTGCTATTATCGCTCCATCTATGCCGACCATGTCTTCCCTATCCTGGACAAAAGTCTTCCACCAGCTGTTCTTGATGTTGTTTTTCAGCTCAACACCTAATGGACCATAGTCAAAGAAGCCTGCCAAACCTCCATATATCTCAGAATTAGGATATATCAGCCCTTTTTTCTTGCAAAATGTTGCTATGTCTTGTATTGATAGCATATTAGTTGTTTTGATGGTTTTGGTTTAAATAGTTTTTGGGTTTTACTTCCTCAACCACATCACTTCTTCATCATTCAATTCCAGCTCTTCTGCAATAACATCAGACTGTTCGGGGTTTTTCTGAAAGATGACTTGAAGATAAGGCAAAGTATCCTGAATTACCTGTCTTGATGAAGAATGTGTTTGCTCTGCTATCTTCTGGGCGATTGCCAGCCTTTTAGCATATTTCATCTTAGCTATCCACAATTTAAGAATCCTTGTTGTCGGCTTGTACTGGACAAACTCTTTATATTTGGAATCTTTTGAGACTGCAACGCCTGCTGTCAATAAAGCATTGATATATACCAAAAATCTCCAGTGCTGCCATCTTCTGATCCTTCTTGAAAAGACATCTGCTTTGCTCAAACAATCATAAGCACGTGCTAAATCTTCTGGCTTCTTATACTCCTTAGGCAGGTTCTCATCAATCCACAACAGTGATTTGTCCAAATCCTCAGGAACATTATCTAAAGCAGATATTGCAATCTTAGGGTCTGTTGTCTTGAATATCTTTATCAGAGCGTTCATGATAGTATCCATCTTATTCCTGTCTGACAGTTCTGCAACATTTCCTCTTTCTAATCTTTTGGTATTCACTGTCAATATCTCCAGGTCATTGATCGCTGCTCTTATGTCGCCAGCAACTTTCATCGAAAGCGCTGTCAATGCCTGGTCATCATATTTTATCTTTTCTCTTATGCATATCTTTTTCAGAACACTCTGTATTGTCTTGAAATCAAGAGGGTTTAACTGGACTAATAATGATTTTTTTCTCAATGTTTTCATCTTCTTGTCCCACGGGTCAGCTGCTGTTGCGATTATGGGAAATGTAGAGTTATCGATCAAAGATGTCAAAGCCTGCATGCCTCCGAAGTCTTTTCTTCCTGACAATCCATCCACTTCATCAACCAGGATTATCTTGCCTTTTGAGAACAGGCTTTGCTGTTTTATTGCTGAGCCTAATTTCAGGTTAATCTGCTCTTTGTTACGAAAATCAGATGCATTGACTTCAATTATCTCTAAGCCCAGTTCATTTGCAAGAGCATAAGGAAGTGACGTCTTTCCGCAGCCAGTAGGGCCATATACCAGTGCTGCTTTTGCTTTTTGACTTTTAAAATTAATTATCCAGTTCTTCAGCAGCTTTACAGCTGTGTCCTGCCCATAGATTTCAGAAGTTGTTTTAGGCCTGTGTCTTATAGTAAATGGTAACATTTCCACCCCCTGTCTTGGTTCTAAACACTTCAGATATAAATAGCTTTGGTTTAGGGCAAAAACTTTATAAAACCACAGATTAAAGCTTTGTTATGGAATTGCCTAAGAGATATGATGCAAAAGAGGCTGAGAAAAAGTGGTCAAAGTTTTGGGAAAAAGAAAAAATATACAAGTTTAACCCAAGGTCAAAATCAGAAATATATTCTATTGATACTCCACCGCCATATGCTTCTGCAGGTCACCTGCATGTAGGCCATGCTTTATCTTACACGCAATTTGAGATAATGGCAAGAGTTATGAGGTTATTAGGCAAGAATGTTTATTTTCCTCCTGGCTTTGATGATAATGGTCTGCCAACTGAAAAATATGTTGAAGAAAAACTGGGAATAAACAAGGCAAAGACGAATCGTGCAGAGTTCAGGAAATTGTGCTTAAAAGAATCCCAGAAGGTTGAGAAGATCTATGCTGAAAATGTTTTCAAAAAACTGGGGCATAGCTATGACTGGGATCTGTTATACACAACTATCTCACCAGAAGCCCAGAGAGTTTCCCAAAATGTTTTCTTAAAGCTGGTCAAGAAAGGAGACTGCTACAGAAAAGAAGAGCCAGTAATCTGGTGCCCTCATCATGAAACTGCATTAGCACAGGCAGAGGTTGAGGACCTTACCAGAAATACTAAACTAAATTATATTGATTTTGACATTGCTGACAGCAATGAAAAAGCTCTTATTGCTACAACAAGGCCTGAATTTCTGGCTGCATGCGTGGGCATATTTGTCAATCCAAAAGACAAGCGATACCAAGACCTTGTTGGCAAGGAATTGATCGTTCCATTGTTCAATCACAAGGTGAAGATCAGAACAGATGAAAAGGTTGACAAGGATTTTGGAACAGGGATTGTGATGATATGCACGTTTGGGGACAATACAGACATAGAGTGGTGGAAAAAATACAAATTAGAATTAAAAAATCTCCTGAACAAAGACGGAACACTTACTGATATTGCAGGCAGATACGCTGGCATGAAGATTGATGAAGCTAAAGAAGCTATCATGGATGACCTGGACAAAGAGGGCAGGCTGAAAAAACAGGAAAAGCTGCAGCAGACAGTCGGTAGCTGCTGGAGATGCGGCACACCTGTAGAATACATTGTGACAAAGCAGTGGTTTATCAAGACTCTTGATTACAAAAAGGCCCTCATCAAGAGAGGGAGAGAGGTCAAATGGTATCCTGATTTTATGAGGGTCAGGTTTGAGAACTGGGTAGAGAATCTTGGATGGGACTGGATCATATCAAGGCAGAGATATTATGGTGTGCCTATACCTGCATGGTATTGTGATGAGTGCGATGAGCTCATTGTTGCTTCTGAAGATGAGCTTCCAATAGACCCTATGGAAGTCAAAAAAAGATGCCCTAAATGCAAAAAGCAGGCAAGAGCTGATGCTGATGTATTTGACACGTGGATGACATCATCAAACACTCCAGAGGTCTCTTCAAGGTGGCTGGAAAAGCCAGAACAGTACAAAAAGATAGCACCAATGTCTTTAAGGCCCCAATCACATGACATTATCAGGACATGGGCATTTTACACAATATTGAAAAGCCATCTGCTGTTCAAAAGAATCCCCTGGAAAGACCTTATCATAAACACATTTGTTCTGGATCCAAAAGGCAGAGGGATGAGCAAGAGCAAAGGCAATGCTGTGTGGGCAGACGATCTTATAGAAAAATATGGTGTTGATGCTTTCAGATATTGGGTTGGCTCTGCAGGGATTGGAAATGACCTGCCATTCAAAGAGCAGGAACTGGTTGCTGGAGAGAGATTTTTGATAAAGTTGTGGAATGCTTCAAAATTTGTTTTCATGCATCTGAAAGGATACAGGCATAACAAGCCTAAAAAGATCGAAGCTATGGATGCATGGATGCTTAACAAGATCGCTAAATTGTCTGAAGACATCAAAAACTCCTATGAAAGATATAATATAGCTGATGCAAGAAAAAGAGCAGAGGTATTTTTCTGGCATGATTTCTGCGATGATTATCTTGAGATTGTTAAAGACAGGCTGTACAATCCTGATAAGAGAGGGGATGATTCAAGAAAATCTGCACAATATACGCTTTATCATTCTTTGCTGGCAATACTGAAGTTCATGGCTCCGATTGTTCCTTTTATAACAGAAGAGATCTACCAAAGCTATTTTAAGAATAGCGAAAAAGACAAAAGCATACATATCTCAAGATGGCCTGAGTTTGATAGAGATGTGATTGATAAAAAGGTTGAGGATGAAGGTAATCTGGCTGTTGACATAATCGGGATTGTGAGAAAAGAAAAAGCTGCTAAAAATAAATCTCTTAAAGAACCTGTCAAAAGACTTGGCATAACCTGCTCTAAAGCTGTTGAAAAAGGTTTAGTTCCTGTATTGGATGATATCAAAGCAGTTACAAAAGCAGAGGACATTGTGTTTGAAAATGGAATGAATATTCCATCAAATGTCAACAATGAAGTTAAAATTGGTATTTTTTTCTAAAAAATAACAAAAACGTTTATATATTACCATAATTTGCTATATTTTTGTTCTAAAATTTAGATGGAGAGTGATTTGATATGAAAAAAAACTTGATTGTAGAAAAAAATCTGGAAACATATCTTAGAAAAGAGCTGGGATATGGCAGAAAAGAGATAGAGAGCACAATGAAGTGCCCAGAAGCAGTAAAATTTTTGCTTGAAGATGCAGCACACAGAATAATGACCAAAAGAGCGGCATATAAAAAAACAGATATACTGAATCTTGCAAAAAGCAAGGAACTTGTCAGTTATGAATCAGAATTTGTAGAAGATGAGATGAAAGCAGATACAAGAGATTATTTTGATCTGCTTAATGCCAATATGGACTTGAATGGGCTTATCCCTTCTTCAAGAAGAAAGGGTTTTGTTTATTCGATGGGATAATCTTATTTTTTTATTTTATTTTTCTGATTCTTTCATCAAGACATAACTTTTGTTTTTGTATTCATGCATATAGTCTACAAGAGACTGCAGATTCAATCCCAGAGCTTTCATGATCTCTTTTGCTTTGGCCTGGTTATTTTCCAGGAAATATATTTCAGCTGCAAGGCCTGGCAATCTCATGTTTTCTGCAACAATTGCTTTTTGATTGCTTATTGTCTGTTTTGAAACATAATCTCTTATTGCCTCTTTTTTGTTTGCGAATTTGTTTGTTTTTTTAGAGAGCATCCTTTGTGTTAGTTGTTGCATATATCCCTTATCTGGGATTGCATCCTGACATACTTCCATGAAATAGCTGTGGTCTTTTTCAGCTTTCTTGATCTCATAATCACACATTTTAATCTGCTCTTTTGCCTTCTCTTTCAGCTTTTCTAGTCTTTCACGGGCAGATCTGTCAATAGTTGTCCCTATGCTCTTAGCTTTCTCAGACATGCTCACGTAACGCTTATTTTTCGCTTCTTTAAGCAGGTCTGCTGCCTTCTCAAACCATCCTATCTCTGCATAGAGCTCAGCAGCTTCTGCAGAATAATTTATGTGGGCCTGGGTATTTTTTGGGTGGCTGTTTATAATAAGCTCTAGCTCTACAGCTGCCCTGCCTTTTTGCCCTTTTTCTTCTAGTTCTTTAATTCTGTCAGGTATCATATAAAACACATATAGAAGAAGTTTTATGGCTTTTTAAACCTTTTGGTTATATACTACTTAGAGGTAGTGAATTATGCTCTTTTCCACCTGACACCTTGTTTTGTGTCTTCTAGAATAAGCCCTTTTTCTTTTAGGTCATCTCTGATCCTGTCTGCTTTTGCAAAGTCTTTTGAAGCTCTTGCTGTTTCTCTTTCTTCAATAAGTTTCTGCTCTTCTTCTGTTATCTCCACTTCTTCGACCTCATCCAATTTAAGCCCTAAAACAGAATCAAACCTAAGCATCTGGTCATATATCATCTCAGCATCTTTTTTGCTCATCTTGTGGCTGAACAGCTTGTTTATCTTCTTGACAAAGCTGAATATTGCTGCCAATGCTGACGACATCTCCAGATCATTGTCCATCGCATTTTCAAATTCTTTTTTTGCAACTGAAATAAACCCTTTGATATTAGGGTTTGTGCCGTCTGCATCAACCTCTTTAAGCCTTTGCATAAAATCCTTGAGCTTGCTTATTGTGTTTTTAGCTGCTTCTATTTCATCAAATGTAAAATTAAGCTGCTGCCTATAATGTGTTGCCAGCAAAACATATCTTATTGACATCGGTGAATAGCCTTTATCGAGCAAATCTCTGAGAGTAAAGAAATTTCCCAATGATTTTGACATCTTCTTACCATTGACCAAAAGCCATTCATTGTGGACCCAGAAATTTACAAATTTCTTGCCTGTTGCTGCTTCTGTCTGCGCAATCTCGTTCTCGTGATGAGGAAAAATCAAATCAACACCCCCAGTATGGATATCAAAGGTCTTTCCAAGATATTTTGTTGACATTGCAGAGCATTCTATGTGCCAGCCTGGCCTGCCTTTCCCAAAAGGGGTTTCCCAGAAAACATCACCGTCATTCTTGTCCCATGCTTTCCATAATGCAAAGTCAGATGCACTGTCTTTTGTATACTCGTCCTGCTTGACCCTTGCCCCTGCTTTCAGATCTTTCAGGTTGAGATGAGCAAGTTTCCCATAATCCTTAAATTTAGATACAGAATAATATATGCTGTTGTCTTCGCCTTTGTAAGCAATGCCTTTGTCAAGAAGCTTTTGTATCAAACCTGTCATCTCTTTGATATGCTCTGTTGCTTTTGGAAAGATATCTGCTTTTTGGATATTCAGGATACCAAGATCTTCCATAAATGCCTGAGTGTATTTTTCTGTGAATTTTTTCAAGGTTACGCCCTGCTCCTGGCTGTCCCTTATTGTCTTGTCATCAACGTCTGTGATGTTCATGACGTGCTTTACATTATAACCAGAATATTTTAGATATCTTTTTAGAATGTCTGCTGCGAGATATGCCCTGTAGTTTCCGATATGCGGATAGTTATAGACAGTAGGGCCGCATGTATACATGCCTACTTTTTTTCTTTTTAGCGGTTTGAAAACCTCTTTTTTTCTTGTTAAGGTATTGTAAAGCTTCAGCATTTTAATATGTATTATTCAGCTTTTTATAAAGCTTCTCAACTAATCTCCTATTTACATAGTTGTGATGCTTAAATCCTCCTCCAAAACATTTGGGTATGTGGAGAAGCTCGTGAATAAGAGTTTTTGTTTTTTCTTCTTCATCAAGCTTGTCAAACTGCTCTGAGATTATCTCGACAACATAGAATGGCTTTGATAACATCGCTGTCTGGATAACTTTGGGCAAGGAATGGCATCTTGCCAATACTCTTCTTGCTTTTGAGCCATAGCTTCTTATGCATCCTACCCTGTCAAGGTCAATATGATGCATCTCAAGGCTGTTTGCTATCCTGACTAATTCCTGTTTTAGGACTGGGTCGTGCTCATATTTCATGATTTAAATTGAAATATAATTCATATATAAATATTGTTAAATAGAAAAATATAAATAAAAGTAACTTTGCGTGATTTGTGGAGAACAGCATGGGTTTGGATGTTATAATTGAACCTTTGGAAAATAAAGGGATTGAAAACCTTGAGATGGTTAGAAAGGAATTGGAATATGTTGAAGGGAGATATGGCTCTATAATACCTGTAGATAATCTGATAGGTGTATTAAACAGAAATACAAGTATGGAATTCTTAAGAGATGGAAATGTCATCTATTTAAAAAATCCTGAAACTGACAATAAAATAAATGTCGGATACATTAGACAAGAAATGAGTAAACTTTATTAATACGAATGTTCTTATAGCAATAAAGCATCACAAATGAAAAAGCTACCAGTAACCTTAATTTTGATTGCAATTCTTTTAATTAGCGGGTGTGTTGAAAAAGAGTGTGAAATTAATTCTGATTGCTCAGATAAAGATTGTTTTACAGTGCAGTGAGCAGATTATCGGTGCGGTTATTCTCCTGTTGATGACTGTTGCGGAAATAAGATATGCGAGGTTGGTGAGAACTATACGAGCTGTGCTGCTGACTGCCCTAATTGTGACGATAAGAATGAGTGCACTGTTGATGAGTATGATTATCATAAGAATGAATGTGTAAACGCTCCCCTTCTTGATGTTGTTTGCTGCGGTAATGGGCTTTGTGAATTAAGCGAAGATTATTCCAGCTGCACAAGAGACTGCCCTAATTGTGACGATAATGATGAATTAACTGCGGATAGTTTTAATTATCATACTCAGGAATGCGAGAATGTTGCTACGCATTATCTAATCGATGATTTTGAACAGGGTGTTGAAAAATGGGTATTTTCTGGTGAAGGAGAGCAAACTACAGAAACAGAGGGTGGCAATACTTACCTGAGGCTTAAAGGAGTTATACAGGCAAACCTCAGAAGTAAATATGATGACTGCGTCTTTAAGTTCAGATTTAAAGCACTACAAGGAAGTATGCATGCTAATATCAGGCAAGGCGTCATTGATGAAGAGTGGACCCGATATTTAGTAGGCATTTCTCAAACAAATATTTATACATTAGGAAAACAGGTTGGCAAGGATTTCCAAACACTTGCAGAAATTGATTTTGATCTTAAAGAAGGCTGGCATACAATGGAGATAAGAAGTTATGATAACCTTATTAATGTCTACATAGATGACCAAGTTTTAGCAGAATATAAAGATACTGATAATCCTATCAGTTCTGGCAAGCTTGGATTTGAGGTCCATACAGGCGGAGTACCCGAACTTGTGACAGAATATCTGATAGATGATGTCGAGATTAAAGTGATTAGCTCAGGCGATGTAAGTTCTCCTTAAGATAAAGATTATTCTTTAAGTAATATCTCAATAGCAGCTGCAAATGCAGGTCTTGCTATGAATACGCCGGTAGAAATGCCTATCATTGTGATGACTGCAAAGCCTTTAAGCAATCCTGCTCCTGCAAACCAAAGCGGAAGCATTGCGACCATTGTCGTGAAGTAAGCTGCCATGATGATGAAGAATGCTCTTTTGATCTTTTCTTTCCAGTTATATACCTGTCCTATTCCGCCTTTCAGTGTCTCGTCTGCGATTACAATCTGATGGTCAACTCCAGTACCGACTGCAATTATGATAGCTGCAATTGCAGCCAGATCAATATTCCAGCCGATCAATGCTGCGACTCCCAATAAAATAATAACTTCTGACAGGCATGTAAAGATAATTGGTATTGATATCTTCAAGCTTCTGTATCTCATAAAAACAACAACTGATACTGCCAGTATTGCAACCAACCCAACAAGAATTGCATTTTTCAGTAATTCCTCCCCTAATAAAGGAGATAAAGCATCTGTCTTAGCTACTTCTAACTTGACTGGCAATGATCCTGTAATCAGGATTGTCTGGAGCCGTTTCATATTCTCAAGCGAGTTATACATCGCCTCTTGCTGTGTTGCTCCTGACCCATAACCAGAGATTGAGATGTCTGTCGTTTCTCTGCCTTTTAGTTCAGCTGCAATCCTCAGATCATCAACCTTGACATCATCCAGGAACAAATCTAAAGACTCATTTAGATACTGCTCATTGTTTTCTGTTACAACTGACAAACCTGCTGTGACATTTGCCTGCCTTTTAGCTGCATCTGGTGACAGCGAGATTGCAAAGTTAAACCTGCACCCCCAGCCTTCTTCAACCTGCGAGCAGCCATAATTAGGGTCAATTCCTGAACAGTCAGCTGACCTGCACACATATGTAACATCTCTTTCCCCACCAATAAATACTGTCTTGTTGCCGATCTTTGCTTCAAATTTTCCCTGTTTTGCAAGCAATTCCTGGATCTCTTCTTCTGAAACACCTGCTATCTCAACAGAGATGTACTGCTGGCCTGAAAGATCCTTGGCAGTCCTTATTACAATGTCTGACAGACCATAAACATTAAGCCTCTGGTTCATGTTTGACAACAGTATTGCCATATCATCAGAATCAAGATTTTGCTCGGGCTTTAACAATACCCTTGTTCCGCCCTGCAGATCCAGGCCTCTCCTGATGTTTGTTGTCGGAGCTTCATATACCTTGAAGCCCAGATCAACTGTCTGGTTGCCTGTTGCCTGAGTAGTAAGCTTGTATAATCCCTTTGTTGTCTTGATCTGTATTGACTGGTTTGTTTTAAGATCCTCTATAAAATCATAATAGTCCTGGATAGTATTGATCGGGTCATTGTTCATGCGGGTTATTACTTCTTTTGACATTGGCGGCGCGGCTGGCTTTAAATTAACCATGCCTGCATCTGCTGCACTTGAGTTAGGCTCAATATTTCTTATTGCAGCTCCTTTTGCAAATGGATTTGGGTGTATTGCAACTACTGATAAGACTAGGAAAATCATCAGGATGATTACTCTTGTATTTGTGAGTATTTTTTTAGCTTTCATTTGTGCTTTTTCTCAACATATAATCTCAGTATTCTTGAGTTTTGTATCCATGTGAAAATCATGTCCCCCAATAATCCAATCAACAATATTGTCATGTTCTGCTTTAACACATCTGACTGCGCAAATATCAGCGCTATGATCAAGGCAGTGACGGTTGTGAAAGACATCATCAGCCCTGTTTTTGCTGCTGATAAAGTTCGTTCAGATATGGTGCCTTGAGTTCTTTTTAGAACTCTTGTTGACAACAGTATATTTGTGTCAACAGAATAACCGATAAGCATCAAGAATGCTGCAATCCCTGCTGTTGAGAGCCTCATCCCAATCAGGTTGAATACTGCTAAGGTGACTATGATATCTGACAGCGCTGCCAGGATTACAGCTGCAGAAGGGATTATGCTTTTGAAATACAAGAAAACAACAATTGCCATGAACAGGAATGCGATCAATACTGCTGTAAGTGTCTGCTTGAAAAATGACTGGCCCAGTGCAGAGCCTATCTCTTCTATTGTATAATCCTTTTTTTCTAAGTTTCCGATGTTTTGTTCAACAGCGTCTATCAAACTACTTGATTCTGCACCAGATGCATCAATGATTATGCCTGCTTTCTGTCCTGCTGACTTCAGATCCCTTACAGTGATGTCTGCTTCTGGAAATTTATCCTTTAGAGATGATTGTAATTCAACCGAATCTGCTGTTTTTCCTGGAATGGTCAGTGTTAATCCACCTGCAATGCTTATGCCTTTGTTTACAAAATCTCCTGTCTGAGATATTTGAGAAGCAATAGCCAGGATTGATAAAAGCAATATTGCAAAAGGAATTATCAATAATTTCTTATAGTATTTGTCATAGATAGTTAATAAGGACATATTGGAATGAAAAAAAGATATATTAATAAATATTGCTATTCTATGGATAATATGAAAGTGTGCCCTAAGTGTGGCTCATCCAATATAACCTTATATATGGGTGGAAAGTTCGGCAAATATGAGTGCAAGAACTGCGGCTATATTGGCGCACTGGTGATTGAGAAAGAAGATGAGATAAAGGAAATCTAAGAGATTTTCTGCTTTTCAAATTTTTGGGAAAAATCATGAGATATAAAAAAAGACTGAGTGTAACTGAAACTTTAATAATAGCAAATATTGCTGTGTTTATCGCAGTTTCAGTGATTGCTAATCTTGTTTCTCAGGATATTATAAGGCATGTTGCTCTTCAGCCAGCTGCAATCTGGCAGGGCCAGAACCTATGGACATTATTTACAAGCATGTTTATGCATGGCAACTTTTTCCACTTGTTTGTTAATATGTTCTCATTGTTCTTCTTAGGCTCTTTTATAGAGCAGCTAGTTGGGAAAAAAAAGTATCTGATGATCTATTTTATCGGGGGTCTGCTGGGAAGCGTATTTTTTGCCTTGTCTCCTTTATTTACTGAAAGTTGGATGGTGATGGCTGTTGGTGCATCTGGAGCAATATTTGCATTAGGCGGAGCATTGGCTGTCCTTACTCCTAAACTGCCTGTTTTCATCATGCTCATACCTATCCCAATACCGATGTATATGGCAATCTTCATTTTGTTTATCATGCTATCATTCCTGCCAAATATTGCTAATTCAGGGCATTTTGGAGGATTGGTCGCAGGATTATTGCTCGGATGGTACTATAAAAAAGACGTACAAAGAAGGCAGAGGCTGATTATGAGGCACCAGTATTATTAAGAATGGCTGACTTGGTTGCGTGTTTATCTTCTGGAAAAGGAACATGGATGCAGGTAGCTGGGCTTATCAAAAGGCAGGAATGGGACAATATATTTCTGATAACAAACCAGTTTGGCAAGGAGAATTTCAAGCCTGAAAAGCCAGCACAATTTATTGTTATTGATTTTAACAAGCAATTGACAGACCTTGTCGAAGATATCAGAAAGTCTTTGGCAGGCAAAGTTGGGGTCGATGTAGGGATTAACTTGATATCAGGAACAGGTAAAGAGCATATGGCCATCTTATCAGCGCTATTAAAACTTGGTGCAGGGATAAGGCTAGTGGCACTGACAAGTGAAGGGGTTGAAGAGGTTTAATCAAGGCATAATCTCATACCAGTAAAGAAGCAGCCTGTCAACTGCTTTTACCAGATCAAAACCTTTTCCTTTGACTATCAGACAATTATCTTTCTGTTCAACTATCGGAAAATCGCTGTCCTGGGTCAGATATATTATTGCGTGCGTCTTGTCTGTTTCACAGCTGATGATTGTCCTATTATGGCATGCTTCAGTAATATTTTTTGTACATGCTCCTTCTGGCCTGATATCCAATGCCTGTGCAAGATTCAGGCTGAGCTCTGATGCAGCAAGTGCTGTGTAGTTCAGAGGTTCTTCTTCTGGATCAAATGTTATGTAGTTTGCTTTTACAGTCAGCATTATGTCTGGGTCACCGACAACAGGTATGTATTCAACATCTCTCGGCCCAAATCTCATGGGCACTTTCCATGGCTGCCTGCCCAATTGTATCTGCGTATACCACATGTTATCTATATTTACAAAATCAAAATGATTGTAGGAATAGGCCTCATATTCTTGCTGGGGTGCAATAAGCTTAACAGAGATAAATACCATTAAAAATAAGGTTCCAAGAACAACTATCCAGATAACTGCTCTTGTTCCAGAACTAAATGTTTTCTTTTGTTCTTTTTCTCCTGATTTGTCTTCAGTCATTGTATTATATCTAATAATTCATAAATCAGCCTATCTTTCAGTTTTAGGTAGCCTGGGCCATCAGTTGACTGTATGATGATGCAGCTGTCGTCTTTGTATGCTTTGGTTTCATTGCCCTGCTTGAAATGTATTACAGGAACTGATGATGTTGCATTTGTGCAATCCAGGATCTTCAGATCATATTTTGATGATTGTTTTGTCACTGCATTTTCAGCATATGTCTGGAGGAATGTAAAAAAGATATCTGTCATCTCAAATCTTGACAAGTCAATGTACTGCAGGTCTGGCTGGTCTGGATCAAATGTAAGATAGATCATGTTTGTATTTTTGATCAAATCTACAATACCCTGGCTTATGTTTATATGCTCTACTTCAGATGGATGAAAATTAAATGACAGCTCCTGCTTGTTTACTTTTGTTTGCCAGCCTGTGCTTGTCCTTACAAAGCTGTATCCATTGTATCTTGTTGTTGTCTGCTCTGTTCCGCCAAATATTGTATATCCTAGAACAGAAGATACCATGATAAATGCGATAAACAGTGTCCAGATTGTGTTTGATCTTTTGCCTGCCATATCTTAATCTATTCTGAGGTTTTATTTAAATGTTATTGAAAATAGCAACTTTTATATATTAGGTATTATTTAGTATGTAATATTAATATAAAGTATGTAAAAGTAATATTAATAAGATCTTACATAGAAAATGAAAGAAAGAATTACAATCACAATCGATAAGAATCTGCTGAAATGGCTTGATGAAAAGATAGATAAAAAGATATTTGCAAACAGGAGCCACGGGATGGAATATCTTATCAAAAAAGAGAGTGACAAAGAATGAATAAAAAGATTGAGATCAAGGATGTATGGAAGATATACAAGATGGGAGAGGTGGAGGTAAAGGCATTAAGAGGCATGAATTTTATTGTCAAGAAAGGTGAGTTTGTCGCCATCCAAGGGCCTAGCGGAAGCGGCAAGTCAACTGCGATGCACATGGTAGGGTGCCTTGACATTCCGACAAGAGGCAAGGTGCTCTTAGAAGGCAAGGATATATCAAAGATGTCTGAATCGAGGCTTGCGCAGATAAGGGGGAAAAAGATAGGGTTTGTTTTCCAGCAGTTTAACCTTATCCCGACACTTACTGCACTTGAAAATGTTACTTTGCCGATGATATTCCAGAATGTAAGCGATTACAAGAGAAAACAAAGGGCAACAAAGCTTCTGACTCTAGTAGGGTTGGGGGACAGGATGACCCATAGGCCTTCTGAATTATCAGGAGGTCAGCAGCAGAGGGTCGCTATTGCGAGGTCTTTAGCAAATGATCCAGATGTTATACTGGCTGATGAGCCAACAGGAAACCTGGATTCAAAATCTGGAAAAGAGATTATGCAATTGCTGTGCAACCTGCATAAAAAAGAAGGTAAGACAATTATCATGGTCACACATGATCCAAGGTTAGCAAGATGTGCTGAACGGATCGCATTTCTAAAAGATGGTCAAATCATCAAGGAGGGTAAAAAATGAAAAAAATAGGATTATTGATAGGAATTTTAATGATATTAGGAGGGATGATTGCTGTTGAGGCAGTAATTCCTGACAGCGTTGACCTGAAGGTAAGCCTGATTAGCCAGGATCCTGATCCAGTAAATCCTGGGGAGTATGTTGATGTCAGGTGGAAGGTGATCAATGATGGGTCAGCAGATGCAGAAGATGTTGTATTTGAGATTCTTCCGACTTAT
>JAFCEI010000061.1 GCA_017609245.1 Candidatus Woesearchaeota archaeon
ATCTGGGAAAGGATACAAACTTGATTTTTCCACTTTATTCTGCAAAAGATTAAAACTTTTATTCGATTCTGAATATTTGAATTCTTTAAATATAAAAGAAGTTGTATTTAACATAGCGAATAAAATAATTTTTGAAATGGCCCCAAAAAGTATTGTGCTTGTTGGTTCTACCGCTTTAAGCAAACAGCGAAAAGAGAGCGACATCGATCTTCTTGTAATTGGTGAAAGAAAAGAGATTCCCCATTTTAAAAACTGCAATATAACCTTGCTTAATCAAAAAAAACTAAAAGAAAAATATTTGAAAGGCGATGATTTTATAATTTCTGCTTTATTATTTGGAAAGATAATTTTTGATGAAAATGTATTTATAAAATTTTTTGAAAGTCCGCTGCCAATTTTTTCCCAGGAACTTGTTCAAGAAAAGATAAAATATTGCGAAAGATTAGAAGAAAGAATTTATACTTTATTAAAAACTGATGAAAAAAAAGCTAAAGAAGAATTATTGTATCTTGCCTTGCAGACTGCAAGAATAATCTTGCTTAATAACAAAATTGCCCCTAAGACAAAGTATGATATTGCTGAACAAGTTAAACCTTTTAATAAAAAATTAGCAGATATAATCAAAGAAATGCTCCAAAAAAAGAAAATAAGTAAGGAAAAAATGCTGGATTATATTAAAATATGTATGGAAGTTGTGTAATAAAAGATAAACTTAAGAGAATAATTAAAAAAAGAAGTAAGATGTTAAAAAAAAGAGGTCAGATAACTGTATTTATCATAGTCGGCATACTTATCCTTCTTTCAACTGCGTTGATCATTTACTTAAGAAGGCCTGCGATTACGCCTGAAACAATTGTTGTTCCTGAACAGGTTGTGCCGATAAAAGAGTATGTTGAAACTTGTTTGGAAAGCACAGCAGAGACAGGAATATCAATAGCAGCTTCAAATGGAGGATATATCTATTTCCCTGATGAGATAAGCCGCAATCCCAGAGCGCATCTGCCTAGCTTGATAGACAATGTAATGACTCCATATTGGTATTATGACGGCTCAAGCAGGATACCTTCTGAATCGCTGATTGCTTTCCAGATATCTGAGTATATCAGGCTTAACCTGCCAGAATGCCTGGCTAATTTTTCTGCTTTTGAAGAGCAGTATGATATTGAAGAAACAGGAAATATGTCTGTTTCAACAGATCTTGGAGAGGAAGCTGTTATTGTAAACCTTGATTATCCTCTAAATATCCGAGAGAAGCTGAATATGACATCTGTTGAGTTTAAGGATTTTACAACCAGCGTGAATGTCAGATTAAAAAAAGCATATGAGCTTGCAAGAGAGATACTTGACAGGGAGAATGAGCAGACCTTTTTTGAGGATCTGACAGTGGATTTGATTGCCTTGGATAATTCAATACCTGACACAGGGTTTGAGGTGAGGTGCGTGCCAAGGATATGGCAGATGAGCGAGCTGAAGGATAAATTAAAAACTTTGTTAAGGGCTAACCTGCCTTTTGTCAAGTTTGCGAATACAGAATATATCCCAATCCCCAGCGGAGATGATTGGGAATATATGAGAAACCATTATGTCTGGACTTTTAGCGAAAACAAATATCCTGGGATGCATGTTGCTTTGACTTATGATGAAAACTGGCCAATGCTGTTTTATGCAAGGCCAAGCAGCAGCGGAATGCTTAGATCAAATCCAATAATGGGGCAGGATATTTTATCATGGATTTGCTTTCATCTATGGCATTTTACATATGATGTGGTTTATCCTGTGCAGATCACAATTGTTGATGAGGAAACAAAGAGGCATAAAGAGTTAGTATTTAATTACGCATTTGAGGTGAGTGTCAACCACAACAGAGGAGATAGGAGCAATTTTGCATTAGAGGTGCTGCCTGCAGCAGAGATACCAATAGCAGAGGAATACTGCTCTGTGACTGACAAGGAGATAACTGTCTATACTGTGAATAATGTCACTAAAGATGATGTTGAGGATGTTAATATCAGCTTTACATGCGGAAGATTGAGATGTGATATGGGCGAGACAGAGCTATTAGGTTATGGGGTTGCAGCTGGCTTGACAAAGCAGTTCCCGTTCTGCGTGAATGGAATTTTAAAAGGAAGCAAAGAGGGTTATGAGGATTCTGCAACATTCCTTTCAACAGGGACTGAAAAAGCAGTTACATTAGAGATGATACCTATTAAGATGATTGAAAAGTACAAGGTTGCAAAGCACAAGCAAACAGAGCCTGAGTTTGAGGAGGCTTTGGCTGATGATGAGCAGGCAATAATAACAATAACGCCTGCTGGCAGGAAAGAACAGAGCTTTGGCATGTATCCTGAAGAAGAAGGTGCTGCACTGCCTTTAAAGTTTTATGCTGATGGTGATTTTACATACAATGTGAGCATATACCTTATAAAAGATGATATGATAACTGGAGGGTATAAAGGGCAATGGGCAGTTGACTGGGAAGATATGAAAGATGCTGACCTGATAAGGTTCCATGTGATTGAACAGTGGCCTGAGACAAGTGATGAGATTGAGCAATATCTGTTCATACAGGCTCTTGAAGATTATTCAGAAGAGGTTCCAGAACCAGAACTACAGTAGGCTTTTTCTTTCTTTCAAAGAAAGAAAAATCCCACACATCAAGGACAAAGAGTCATTGTGCATCAAGACTCATTATGATTCTTGAAGCGGCAAAAAGAAAGAAGAACGAAATGCTTCGCATTTCAAAAGAAAATAATATGAAAAAAGGAAAAATCAACAAATTAATAAGCATGTTTTTAGTAGAGCTGATAATACTCCTCCCTGTTTCAATAGCGCTGTCAGTATCAAATGTTCAGGTAACAGATATAACTGAAACATCTGCCCAGATAAAATGGGTGACAAATGAGAGCGCCAACAGCATTGTTAATTATGGCAGGACAAGGAATCTGACTGATACTGAGATTGACTATAACCTAAATGTTAATCACTCTATCAGGTTAAGTGATCTTGATGCTAATTCAACATATTATTTCCAAGTCAGGTCTGGAGATGAGATTGATGATAATTCAGGCAATTATTATGATTTTGAGACATTATTTGTGCCTTTGTTTATCAATGTAAGCCTTCCGCGATATACAAATGAGAGAAGAATTGATATTTTATGGCTATAAAAGGGCTGATTCTGATGGAAGGTTTAGGTTTATTGATGTTCCATTGGTTATCAACAGCCTGAACAAGATCAGGATTGAGGCTGAGTATGATGATGAGACAGTAAGTGAGAGTTTTGATGTTACATGCGATTTGGTTGAGCCAGAGCTAAATATTGTTCTGCCAAATATAACATCTGACAAGGAATTCAGGATAAAAGGAAGTGTGTCTGAGGAAAGCAATGTTACTGCATCAAATGGTGGTGAGATTATCTACCAGGGATTTGTCAAAGAATTTGATATTGACCCTAAGCTTAATGAAGGCGACAATGAGATAGTTGTCGAGGCTGTTGATCTGGCAGGCAATTCACAAAAGCTGAGCAACACCATCTCAAGGGATACAGAAGCACCTGAGTTTGAAGGGCTAGCTCCTGGAAGAGGGCAGCAGATACTTGAATCTGTTGCAGACAATGTTGACATCAGCGGAAAAACAGAAGCAGGCGCCACTGTCAGATTGTGGACAAACAAGAAAGAGGGTGAGCCTCTTGAGACAGAGGCTGATGAAAATGGAAATTTCAAGTTTGAGGATGTGAATGTTTTGAGCGTGTTTAGAGGAGCACTAGAGCCAAGAGAGGTTGAGCCGCAGTATCTTGATGAAGAGACAAGACTCCCAAGGGATGTTGCACTAAGCAGAAAATATCAGGTAGAGGTGTTCCTTGAGGCTGAGGATAAGGCTGGCCTAAAGACAGAAGAGATAATCAGATATGACATCACAAGCTGCGATGCTGGCTCGCCGTATATATCTGCAAGGATATTGCCTGAATCATTATCGCCTACTTTTTTGAATGTTGAGAGGATGGCTGACGGCAGCGAGATAGTTTCATTTATAGTAGAGCTGGAGTATAACAGACCTGACACTGAATATAAAATCACTAGTTTGACTATTAGAGATGCTTGTTCAGGAGTAGGATTAGAGCAAATGCCTGAGCGATATAAAGAAGGCTGCGAAGTGTTCAAAGGCAAGCCTACCATCGCAATAGGAAATGAGGATAAAACAGTCTGGTATATTAAATACAGTTTGTCATCTTTAAAAGGCGGAAATACAACTCAGTGGCATGATGGAGAATGGAAGACTTGGATTGATGCAATAGCAAGTGAGATGACATTCCCTACTGTCGCCACAGTTAGTTTTAGGGAGAAAATTGACGGCAATTGGACAACATACTATGCGCAAAGATGCCTGGAAGCAAGCTATGCTGTTGATGAGACAAGGCTGGATCCAAGAAAAATACTGCCCGACTGGCTGCTGTATGATGGTGTTGAGTTTTTGGATGATACTGTTGATACACTGAACAAATGGATTGATACCCTGCAGCCTATTGTGAGGTATACTGGGATTGGGTGTGTTGGTTCTTACCTGGGATTGTTCTTGACTAAGATTTTTAGGTTTGCATTATGTTCTTATGAAAAAATAACTAATCCGGACTGCAAAGACCAGAATAGCATGAACAATGATCAGTTAAAAGATAAGTGCCCATCATGTTCATCAAT
>JAFCEI010000008.1 GCA_017609245.1 Candidatus Woesearchaeota archaeon
CTAGCCCAAGCAAAATTTCCTGCACCAAGGCTTTTGAATTTCTGCGATAAGGATATGCTTATCGAGATGGAATTTATTGAAGGTGCCAAGCTCAAAGATGTGATGAACAAAGAAAACTGCATCGAACTCTCCAAAGAACTGGGCAAGAAAGTGGCCCAACTGCATGTACAAGGCATAATCCACGGGGATCTGACAACATCTAACATGATCATGAGGGGCAATGATATGCATTTTATTGATTTTGGATTAAGCTTTTTTTCTGATAAGATTGAGGACAAGGCAGTTGACCTGCATCTGCTGAAGCAGGCTCTTGAGAGCAAGCATTACTCGATGTGGGAGGAATGTTTTGACGCTGTTATCGACGAGTATTCCCAGAACAACCCTGAGCATGAGGCTGTGCTAAGCAGGCTCGATCAGGTAGAGTCCCGAGGACGATACAAGAAAAAGGGCTAAAACTTATTCTTTTACCGAGGGGGATTTTTATTTAATCGAGGAGTCGTGACAAAAGATTTAAATACTCTTTTTGTTTACTATGTTAAATTACCTCGATAAAACGAGGTATTTAATTACAAGGGGTGGAAATAAAATGGGAAAAGTTATAGCTAAAAGCGTAGTTAAGAGAAAACCTGGTTACCTATACTATGTTGATGGTAAAGGTAATGTTTGCGAAGCTAAGATGGCTAGAGGCGGCAAAAAGAAGAAAAAGAAAGCTGCTAAGAAAAAGCCAGCTAAGAAAAAAGCAACGAAGAAAAAGAAGAGATAAAAATCTCTGTTTATTTTTTTATTTTTTTTGATTTGATTTCTAAAAAAACAAGAACATATCCTGCACCTAACAGAAACCTTTAAAAAAACATAATCAATTCTCTATAATGCGTCGCGATCGCATAACCTGGTGCTTGTTGAGCCTCAAGCTCGCTAAGCAGGAAATTGCGCAGGATTGCTAATCCTGTTTCCTCACGGATATCTGGGTTCAAAAAAGTGAAGTGTGAACAGAGGGGCTGCAAAGCTTTGCTTTGTATGCACGTAACTTTTGAAAGTCCCAGTCGCGACGTTTTATTTTCATAAAAAATGACTCAGGCAATAATCGAGATCTTCACTTCTGTGACATGCCCACATTGTCCCAGGGCTTTGAAACAGGTTAAAGATATTGAAGCTAAAAGAGATGATATTATTGTAGTTAACAATATAATCAACACAGCAGAAGGCTCAGCAAGGGCAAAGGAATTTGGAGTGCTGGCTGTTCCTTGTATTTTTCTGCAGGGATCAACAGGTGAAGTGATCGGATTCAAAGAGTTCCCGACAAAAGATGAGCTGAACAAAGCAATTGACGCTGCAAATGGAAAAATAAAGCTTGAGAAAAAATCGTTATTTAAACGATTGTTCAAAGATCAAGAACATTGATTTTTTAATCTATTTTTAACCAATTTTTATAAACATTTATAAATGCTCTAAATCTTTTGATTATATAGCGGGGTGGGGCAGTCAGGAGTGCCCGGGGGGCCCATAACCCCCAGGTCGAAGGTTCAAATCCTTCCCCCGCTACTTCTTATCTTCTGAAAAGCCATGGCTTGAGATGCCTAAATATAGCATTTATACATCACTTAGTGGTGGTAACAAAATAGAAAGATTTATAAATAAGTAATCACTACTAAGTAGTATGAAATTACTCAACATAATCAGTATTGCTATTATATTTGTAATGGGCTGTCTAGCTACTATCCTGCTTAGCCAGCTGCCTGTTTTATCAGCTGAAACTCCGCAAGGGTTTGCTTTATTTTCTGAAAAATCTGTTGAAAAAGCATCCCCCTATAACTGGATCACACCTGACCAGATTAAGGTTTCAAAAGAAGGCATCAACATCGATGTGGAGGGTGCAATACTGGTTGGTTTTGCAGACACTAATTCAATGGACCCTCTGTTAGATGAAAATTCAAATGGTATTGAGATTATACCTGACTCAATAGCTGACATTCACATAGGAGATATTGTTTCTTACAAATCCGGCGATGATTCGATAATCCACAGGGTTGTTTTCATCGGCGCTGACGAAAAAGGATGGTACTGCCTGATGAAAGGCGACAATAACAGTTCACAAGACCCTAAAAAGATAAGATTTGACCAGATCCAGAGGGTTTTGGTTGGAATAATCTACTAAGATGAAATACAAAACATTTCAAAATAAGAATGAAAAGTGCAAAACTGCAGAAGAAGGAAAACATGTTCTAGAACTAGACATCTATAAAGATGGAGGGGTTCATGCACATGTAACTTCAACTCCTTACAAGATAGAAGCTTGCTTTGAAAAGAAAAATAAGAATATATCATATGTTTCTAGCACCAGCATTAGCATACTTCATCCTGAAGACCCCATAGAAAGACTTAATGCAAATAAGGAAATATCATATTTTTTGAAACTAAAAGAAAAAGAAACCGCAGATGTTTAAAATGACGCATGATTTTGATCAGGAATTAGAGATGCAGGCCCAAAGGTTTGCTAACAAGATAGACTTGGTTCTTAGGTGGGAACTCGGGTTGAATGTAAATCAGGAGACAGTAAGTTCAGAAGACGGTCCCTTGTATAATGTATGGAAAGCTTCTAGTGATTCGCTTAAAAAACAAAAAAACAGGATAGAATATCTGGTCAAAGAAGGTGGAGACCCAAAGATAATCAGAAGAGAACTCAAAGATCACTTTCAGTATCAGTTAACCAAAAAGTTAGCTTCAAGGAGAACAGGGATACATTGTCCTGCATGCAGGTGGACACATGAATTTGTTGACGGAGACAGATTAGAAAAAGCGATAGCAGAAGGAGATATCTCAGAATCTCTGTGCCCGATACATCCTGGTGAAGAATATGACAGAGAGTTTGGCAGAGGCTGCCCTGATTTTGAAAATTATTGTATGGATATGGAAAAGCATTTTAAAATATTGGATAAAGAGATTGGCCTCTACAGGGGAGCTTTGGATTTTATGGATGGAAAAAGAAGCCAAAACTCCAAGCTTGATGAAATTCTCGAGAAATATCTGGCGGTGTTGAGATAAGAATGAAAATAACAACAAAATATTTTGAAAAGGCATTCAAGTATGAATGCAAAAACCTTGCTGAAACCATCCATGCAATGATAAGAATGGATATGTATTTTGACAAGCCTGTCAGAAACAGCAAGATCAAAAACATAGTAGAGATAATAAACAACATAGCAGGGATAAGTAGAGAAGTTAATGATGATGAGATTGAAGGCATAATATATTATTTGCAAGACAGAGGAAATGACCTGATTGATGAGTCTGAAGAAAGACTTAATTATTTCTTAGTAGAAGGTGCTGAACCTGAAGATATGAAAAAACACGTCTTTAATCATTTTCAGCACAAGCTAAAAGGTTATGTTAATCAGAAAAAAAGCAACAATTCTTATGCCAGCCTTGATGAAAAGATTGAAGTTTGCAGCAGATTCTTGCGCGCTCTTAACGGAAAAGTCAGCAAAAAACCGTGGAAATTTGACTGGGTAATTGAAAAATACTCTCGCATGTTAAGATAAATTTTCAGCACCAATAGAATAGCATATACTGCTTAATATAAAACTATATAAAGGCTGTTTAGAGGCATATTGCACCATAAAGAAAATCTGAGAGATTTTCTGTCTCTCAAACTTTTGGTTGGGACAAAAGATTTAAGATGAAAAAGGAGTTCAAGGAAAAGATCGAAGGCAAGGAAAGAGCAAGAGACTGGCTTATTGGTCTAAAGCCAAAACTAGAAAATATCTTAAACATTACAGAAAACAATCCTAATCCTGAGTTAGAAGCTATAAAAAAAGTTATTGAACCTGAATACAAAGAGATTGACAAACACATTGAAAATCTTGAAAGGGGCATAGCCCATCATGCAAAGATGTATAATGAGCTTACAAAAGACATATTCAGCCCTAAGGAAAAAAAGAGAAAAGTAAATGGGAAAGAATTTTTTGCAAAAGTTTACAGTCCAACTTCATTCAAAAAAGAAGCAAAAGAAATATACACTGATGCTAAAAACAACGAATATAATCTAACATTAACATTGTTAGATCTTGATCATCTTAAAGAAATAAATGACACTCAAGGCCATCAAAAAGGTGATGAAGTCATAGGGATGTTTGCTCAAGTCATAACTGACTTTATCGAACCTGAAGATAAAGTTTATAGGATCGGCGGGGATGAGTTTGCTTTATTTCTACCTAAATCAAACATTGTTCAGGACAGGTATCACCACATGCTTGTAAGGGAAAACAATGTTGTAAATGTTGTTGAAAACATAAGAAGGGTTATGGAAGCGAAAGGCCACACTATATCTGCAGGCATTGCAAACTACAAGCAAAATGCAAAAAACTTTACTGATCTGATCAACAAATCAGACAAAGCGCTTTACGAAAGCAAAGAAAATGGCAGAAACAGGATCACATTTTACAAAGATCAGACAGAATAGGTAAGTTTAAATAAAAATAATTCTTATCAAGTTAACATGGAAAAATCTCAACTAGAATCTTACACAAAAGCAGGAAAAATAGCTGGCCAGGTCAGAGAGTATGGAAAAAGCATGATCAAGCCAGGAGCTTCAGTGCTGGAAATAGTTGAAAAAATAGAAGATAAAATAAAAGAGCTAGGCGGCGAGCCTGCATTTCCTGCTCAGATATCGTTAAACGAGACAGCTGCGCACTACTGTCCTGATGAAAATGACAAGACAATCCTGAAAGATGAAGTTATTTGCCTGGATGTAGGTGTGAGTGTTGATGGATTTATTGGAGACACTGCATGCACTGTTGACTTAAGCGGCAATAATTCCAAGTTAGTTCTTGCGTCTGAAGAGGCCCTGAAAAATGCAATTGCCATCGTAAAGCCTGGCGTAAAAATCTGCGAAATAGGCAGAGTAATCAAAGAGACAATCACTGAGCACGGATTCAGGCCTGTAAAAAACCTCTCAGGCCACGGCCTGGACCAATACAATATTCATGATTTTCCGACAATCCCTAATTATGACAATGAAGATGATACAGAATTAGAAGAAAACCAGGTGATTGCCATAGAGCCTTTTGCAACAACAGGTATAGGGATGATCGGCGAAAAAGGTTTTGCAAATGTTTTTCAACTGGTTCAGATAAGGCCTGTCAGGAGCAGTATAACGCGCGAGGTTCTGGAAGAGATCGCATCTTATAATGGGATGCCGTTCACATTAAGATGGCTCACAAAAAAATTTGGCATGAAAGCAAGATTTGCCATGAAAGAGCTGAAAAATCTTGAATGTATTAAAGAATATCCTCCTCTTGTTGAAAAATCTAATGGTCTGGTAAGCCAAGCAGAGCATACAATTCTTGTTAAAGAGAATCCTGTTGTTCTGACTGAAGTTTAGGCTTAATATATTCTTTTGCAAAGCTGTTCAGTTCAGAAACAATATATTCTATGCCTTCTGCATAAGGGTCTTTTCCAGGGTTATTCTTCTTGTAACTGTCCCTCACATCCAGCAGTTTTAACAGAACACTATATGCAGGGATATTGTAGCCATCTCTTAGTTCAGCCAGTTTGTCTTTTATCAGATCTGTTTGTTCAGTTGTATGCATTTTAGTGTTTCAGATAAAGCTCTTTGTAAACTTCAATTGCAATGCGCTCAAGATTAGGACTAGAATAATTAAAACGATTATCTTTATATTGTTCCATTTTCTGCTCGCACCACCAGCGTGTATTGGCCCTGTCCATGACTACCTCATTCATCTTGTCAACTTCCTTATCAGAGAGTTCACTGAGCAACTTTTTAATATCATCCTCGCTGTAATTCTGCTCTTCTTCTTCAGTTACCTGTTTTTCAACTCCTTCTAACAATTCTTTCCAAAAAGGCTCATCTGCATGCCCTATCTTATAGAAATCGCTTGCTTTTGCACTCCTGAGGCTGAACATACAGTTTTTGTATTTTGGATCAGTAGTGCAAAATATAGGTTCTGGCACCTTTCCATCAGTTGCTCTGGGAAGCCTTGCAAGGCCGCAATACATAACGTCGATATTACTGTGATAACCTATTATTTGTTCAGGCACTTCTGAACCAGAATATCTCAGAATATCGCCTGGCTTAAATCCTTCCCATATATTCTCGCGGATATAATGTTCAAACTCTTTTTGAGCAAAATATTCAGTGAATTTGTTTACCAGTTTTGTTAAACTCATCTACAGCCTCCAAGAAATCACCCCTTATACTATCTACCTAAGAATTTAAAATATATAAAACTTTCTTCTCAGTGCCAGATAAAATACCATGACAGGATTGCAATACCTAAATTGATTACATAGATAAGCGGTATTCTCAGCTTTCCTAACCTTAACCAAGGATAATAATGGGCGAATCTTGGATTAAATTCAGACAACTTGACAACAGGATTTACTACAAACCACATAAAATCCTCAATAACCATGCCAGAAAAAAAAGCACTAACTAAGATTCCAAATAGTCTAAAATCCCAGCCGCAGATTACCAAAGGCAGTGTCAAAAGAACAGGCCACATCACGAAGAACAAATAGAAGTGATATGCAGAAAGATAAAATCCTTTTAAGAGTTTGATTTTCCATCCTTGTTTCCCTTTTTCCCATGCATTCCTTCCTTCAACACAGGACTCCCACAGAGACATTGCAATCATTGCCGCATAAACCCACAAGAATATAAGTAAAACATTCATCTTAGATCATCAATATTTATTTTCTCTTCCTCGCCTGTTTTCATGTCTTTAACAGTGACTTTTTTGTCTTTCAGATCTTTTTCACCGATTATCACAACCTTTTTTGCATTGATTGCATTTGCATAGTCCAGCTGCCTTGACAAGTTTCTTTGCATCAGGTCAATCTCAACTGAATTTTCTTTTCTTAAGGCATCTGCAAGATTGATAGCATCTTTCATCACCTTCTCATTGATCGGTGCAATATAATAGTCAACACCTGATCCAGATTCAGGCCAGAGTTTCTTTTCTTTTAATATCAACTCTGTTGTTGCATCTCCCAATGCAAATCCAGTTGCAGGGCAGTCTTCACCATCTAATTGTTTCACCAGATCATCATATCTCCCGCCACCAAGTAAAGACCTTATCTTTTCATCCTTGTCAAAAGCCTCAAACACAGTTCCTGTATAATATGCCAACCCCCTTGCAGTAGAAAGGTCAATCTCCACAAACTTATCTTTTCCATAATCTTTCAATATATTCATGACAGCTTTTATCTCTTTCAAGCCTGCAGCTGCTGTTTCATTCAGACCTAATAAGCCAGTAATATCTTTTGTTCCGATTATCTTTCTTATATCTTTTACCTGTTCTAATGATAGTTTCAGCCTTGCCAATTCCTCGATCAGCTCTTTGTCTGTTATTTTTCTTGACTTGTCAATAAGCCTTATGACTTCTGGAATTGTTTTTTCGTCAATATTGCAGGATTCGATCAGTCCCTGAAGCAGTTTCCTGTTGTTCAGCTTTATCTTAAAATCATTTTTTGTCAACCCTAATGCCAGTAAAGAGTCGATTGCCAAGGCAATGCATTCTGCATCTGCTTCTGGCTTGTCAGAACCAAATATCTCAACACCAAACTGATAAAATTCCCTTAGCCTGCCCTTTTGAGGCGCTTCATATCTCCACATCCTTGTCAGATAATACCATTTAACTGGCTTTGAAAGCTCTTTTTGCTTTGCAATAAACATTCGTGTGATAGCAGGAGTCAGTTCAGGTCTTAGAGCCAAAGATTCATCGCCTTTTTGGGCCAGATTAAATACTTGCTCCTTGATCTCTGGTCCTGATTTTGCAACCAATAAGCTTAAACTTTCAAATGCAGGCGACTCAACCTCTTTAAAACCATATTTTTCTGCAACAGTTTTCAGCCTATTAAAAACCTGTTTCCTGGCTTCTAAGTCCTCAGGATAAAAATCTCTTGTTCCTTTTGCTTTTTGGAATTTCATTAGGAAAATATATACTGGAGTATTTATATAGTTTTTGATTATAGTTTTTGATTATAATAAAGTTTAAGAACTATCTCATGCTTCGATATTTATGCTAAATAATGAGACCAAATGGGTGATAATCACTGGCGGCGTGTTGTCAGGGCTTGGCAAAGGCACTGCCACTGCTTCTATTGCGCGTCTCATTAAAAAAGATGTCAAGATCGTGACTGTAAAATGCGACGGTTATCTTAATTCTGATCCAGGCACCATGAACCCCATTGAACACGGTGAGGTGTTTGTCTTGGATGATGGCGGAGAGGTCGATATGGATTTTGGCCATTATGAGAGATTTATGGACATCAGCTGCAAATTTGATTGGAACCTGACATCTGGTAAGATATTCAATGCTGTTCTGGAAAAAGAGAGAAAAGGAGAATATCTTGGAAAAACTATCCAAATATTTCCGCATGTTATCAACGAGATCAAAAGCAGGCTTTATAAGATTGCAAAGCAGGAGCAGGCCGACATAATGATGGTGGAGATAGGAGGGACTGTCGGAGACATTGAAAACTCGTGGTTTATAGAAGCTGTGAGGGAATTAAAAAAAGAGGTTGGCGCAAAAAATACGCTTTATATCCATCTGACATATGTGCCTTTCTTATCAGCAGTTGGCGAGGCAAAAACAAAGCCTGCACAGAGGGATCTTGCCCTGCTAAGGGAAAAAGGCATTTATCCAAATATCATAATCACCAGGTCAAAAGACATCCTGCCTGAAAAAGTGAAGAAAAAGCTGTCTTTGTTCTGCGATATAGACCAAAGATGCATAATCAGCAGCAAGGATGTCAGCACAATATATGACATCCCTATCATATTTGAGAAGCAGGGCTTGTTTGACATAATCAGCAGAAAGTTTGGGCTTGACGAGACTGCTGACCTTGACAAGTGGAAGCAGCTTGTTGAGAAGATAAAAAACCCTGGAAATCAAGTCAATATTGCCATCTGCGGAAAATATACAGCACTTAAAGACTCTTATGCAAGCATAATAGAAGCATTGATACATGCCGGAGCTCATCTTGATACAAAAGTCAATCTTAGATGGCTTGAGACCACAGATATTGAGCAGGGAAGGCTGTCAGTCAATCAGGCTCTGGAAGGGGTCAAGGGGGTTATCGTGCCCGGAGGGTTTGGCAAAAGAGGTGCTGAAGGCAAGATGGCGGTTATCAAACATGCAAGAGAAAACAATATTCCTTATCTTGGCCTATGTTTCGGACTTCAATTAGCTGTAGTTGAGTTTGCAAGAAATGTCTGTGGACTTGATGATGCAAACAGCACTGAAGTAAATATTGACACAGAAAATCCGATCATCGATATTATGCCTGAACAAAAAGAAGTCATGGATAAAGGCGGAACAATGAGGCTTGGAAAATATGAAGCTGAACTGATGCCTGGCACAAAAACTTATCAGATGTATGGCTCTGCAAAAGTAAACGAAAGGCACAGGCACAGATATGAGGTCAACCCAGACTACCACAATATCCTAAAAGAAAAAGGATTGGTGCTGTCTGGCATGCATGGCGAACTGGTGGAGTTTATCGAGCTGCCAGAACATAAGTTTTTTATAGCAACACAGTCACATCCAGAATTCAAGTCAAGGCTTGAAAAGCCGGCACCTTTATTCTATGAGTTTGTGAAAACCACACTAAATTAAGGCACATTTATATAGATTATCTGAGGAGCGCCATATTGTTCTGCACCTTTGTTTACAATAATTTTAAACGAATATAACCCTGATTCAGGCCTCAAGATTTTTACAAGTATTGCGATCTTTTTTTCTTCATTTTGCTCAAGCATAAATCCTTCTTCAACTGTCGTTTGTATTTCGTAATCATTTAGTGCACAAGGGCTCGGGTTTCCGTTTGTATCATAATATGTGCAAGAACTAATATTCAATGAAAAAGCATTGCTGTCTAATTGTCTTTCAACATTCAGAACACCTAACCCAAACATTGCAGTGCCATCATCTATATTTTTTTTGTTCAAAGGTATTGCAACTAGGTCGCCCGATGCAAGATAAGCTTCTATCTGTGATTCTGTTTCTGAGTCAAGCTGCAGCCTGACCTCTTCCGCATGTTTCAATGCTCTGTAAGAGACCATAAACCCTATGCTTAATGCAGCTAATGCCAAGATAAGAATCACTACAAAGTTTATGCTTAATGAAAATGCTTTTTTGTTCATTTTAAATCCTATGCTGCAACAGGCCGGTCAGTAAATGTTTTTATATCTTTTTTTGAGTTCAGCCTTGCAATCCTATCATTGTTCAGAATAAAGTTCATATGAAGTGTGTATTGGTTGTCCCTTATCAAAGTGTTCATCTTAGGAATTCAAACTCCTTGATGATTAAGACCATGAACAAGATAAACACTATTGCTCCTGCCAGAACAATGTAAAGCCCTTCAGTCAGGTCACCAGAATAAAGCTTCCAAAATCCAAAACCTGCCATAATTGTAGCTACCCATAAAAACTTGTCCATAACTAGTTTCATTACCTCAAACTCTTGGGCTTGGGTTAGGCGTTTTTTCATCGTTTGTTTATGTTATTGTTATCGGCAGGTCAACTGTTTTAGTTGTTATTGTTGCATCTTCTTCAGTGAAATCAATTGACAATGAACACAGATATCTTCCTGCTGCCTGACCTTTGGTTATATCAACAAGCATTGTAAAAATATCTGATTCTGCCTGTTCTATCTGTTTAGGATTTACCTGAACTCCATCAATCACATCGCAACTAGTGATGTTAGGTGCAAGCTGTCTCGCCACACCTATATTATAAATATTCACTTTCAGACCGACTGTTTCTCCTGCTCCGCCAACAAGTGTTTCAGGAGACAGCGTGATTGGAGTTGCTGCTGTAACTTTTGAAGGATCTGGAATTGATGCTTCCAGTTTCTCGAACTCTCCAACAACTCTTGTCTTTACCAACCTGACAGTATATAACCCTACACCTAACATTGCAATTGCAAGAATCAGAACAACAATCGCATTCATAGAAAGAGCTAAACCACCTCTTATATTTCTTTTTGAAACCATTATAACACCTCTTTTTTTATTTTTTAAATATTATTTATAGTTATTATATAAGCAAGATTATTTATAAATGTTTTGGTAACCCTACTTTTTTTCCTGAACACAACCTCTGTATGATGATAAGCAATCTCAACGCCCCTTGTTTTCTTTATAGTATCATATACCTGTTTTGTTACATCACTGGATATCTCCTGAAGCCTTGTAGCAGGGGCAAAATATCTCACATGAACATTTACCCCGCTTGGCTGGAAATATGTCCTTGCATATGGCTGTGTTTTTGTCTTTTTGTCAATTTGCAGCATCAAGACATATCTTTATCGCCTTGTCCAGATTACTCTCATAGTCACCATTGTAACAACTTGATCAAGCACAAACTCATTCTGCAGAGTGTAATTGATGATATTCTGCTCAAATAAGACTGAATTAGGGATCATAATTGTTCTTCCAGAATTTTCCTCACTAGGCACGAGCCCGCCTATCTCATTAATATATATGTGAGTCAATGTGATGTCAACAACATCGCCTTTGACAGCCCCGATGGTCACTCTGTCACCAATCTCAAAAGGCCTTTTGACCACGATCATAAACCATGCAGCGATGCCTGTAATTGGCCTTTGTAAGGCCCATCCTATTGCTACAGATAATAGGCCAACACCTAACCCTAATGCAGTCCATGAAGCATGCAAAAACAAAACACCAGAGATCAAACATCCAGATATTTTCCATGATATTGAGATATCTTGTCATATTTGTATTGATACTTTTTGCAATCTTTTCTTATACTGGATCATCAGATTTTTCTTGATAATCTTCAGAAGAATGCTAAACAAACTAAAGAAAAGAATTATAATAACCAAAGTTCTAAAAACAGGCATAAAGTTTCTGATATAATCTGCTATCTCAAAAAAAACTTGCCATCAATACCTAGTATTAAAAAGATATTTAAATAAGTTTTGTTTACACTCTATAATGCCAAAAAAAGGGATGTATTTCAGAAACTGCTGCACCTTGAGTTCCAGCTCAAAAACGTTCTGCAAGTTATGATAGGTGCTTCTATCTTATCAATTCCTGTCGGGTTTACAGAAGAGACTTGGTATCTAGGAGAAACACTGCCGATGGCAAATATTATTGCAAGCGCAAACAGCAGTGCTGCAATTATGTATTTATAAAATGTAAATTGTTTGATGAATGAAGCAAAAAACAATGAGATGACGATCGCCAAACCTATTGCAAACAAGGTTCCAACTGAAAAAGCGATTCTGCCTAATCTTGTCCGCGTTATGGCTGCAAGAACAGGGATGTGAGTTATAGTATCATCAAATCCTGTGATTATCTTTACAAAAAATCCCAATGCCAGATATTTGAGCGTCATTGTAATCTTCTGTCCAGCTCATTATTTAATATGACAACAGATTGGGAGGCAAAATAGATCTCATTGCCCAAACTTACCATTTGAGCAAGGGTTTTCAGCTCTTTTTTCTTTTTTTTGGGCAATCCCTCATGATCCCCTATCACAAACACGCCATTTGTAATATCTGTCTGCCTGATATCATCCCCTTTTTCATCTAACAAGAATATCTTCTTTCCCTGATCACTAAGCTCTTTGACTACTTTGGAAAAGCTCTTCTTCTCAATAAAACATCCTGGAAATACCTGTCTTTTCTGTCCCTTTTTATATTTGTAAAGCATTCGTTTGATCAGGCCAGCAACATCCTTTTTGCTGATAAACTCTGACATTTCAGGTGTTGAAACCAGTTCCAGGTGTTTTGGAGCGTCTGGCGGCCCGTTGAACACCAGATGCAGCCTAACATCATCACGCATCTTATTGGAAAGAAAAAATGATGCAATTACAACATGGCACACGATATCCATCCTGCCAGCCCTCATAAGGTCCTTGAAATTCCCAGATGTCCTGGCAGTCTCAGAATAATAGATAAACTCCCTCATAACATAAGTTCACATTTAGAAATTTATATAGTTTATGTTTATCTCAAAATCCCGGGCATAAATGCCAACACAATACCTAATATAAGAATGATTATCCCGCCGACCAGCTTGTTCAGTTTTGTATATCTTGTAGTAAAGCTGCTGCTCACTGCAAATGCAGCTAAGCCAAAGATTATCATATCATCAAGCATATAAAATAGGTCATAGAGAAGTATGTAACCATAATGCTGCAGTCCTGAGAGGTTGCTTAATGAAAGCACCTGCGTGAATATTGCAGGAATGCCTGCAGAGCATGCAAACTCTATTGAGTTTACCAGGAATGCAAGCACAATTATGCTAAACACAGATGCCCATGTCAATGGCGAATGCACAATATCATTTATGCGACTCATTGTTTTTTTCTGGGATCCGCTCGAACTGACATCACACACCAGAGGGCCAGGCTTAAAATAGCACTTCAGATCACTAAGTCCCACTCCGATTGCAAACAACCCAATCAAGACAGTGACAGGTCTCATATAGCCGACAAACAAAAACACATTAAGCCATGCGGTCATGAACAGAAAATATAAAACTCCTGAAGCAAAGATAAAGGAGCCCACAATGACCCAGATCTTTTTCTTGTCATTCAAGCTCAATATCAAGGATATCAGGAACACAAGCACCCACATTGCACACGGATTGAATCCGTCAACAAGCCCCAATATTATGGCCAAAACAGGGAGTGAAAAAGAAAATACATCAATCTCCCCTAAGAAAGGGACTGATACTGATTCAATGTCTCCATCTTCAGCAATAGTCTGCACATCCCCTTGCCCATAGAAAACAAGGAACACAGCAAGCACTGCTAGAAATATGACCAGATACCTATTAAATCTATTTGAAAAAAATTTTTTCAACCCCATCTTAAGCTAGGTCACATCCTGAAAGCTCAGCCAACTTGTCCAGGCTTTGCTCTCCATAATGTTTTTTAGCTGCAATGATCCATGCAGGATAACCTTCGATACCTACTTCCAAGCAATCATCACGATTTTTATCACAATCAACATAAGTCACAAATTTGAATGAGCTGCCAAACATGCTCTTTTGGTTCTGGCAGTGGGTGCACCAGAATGAGCCGTACATCGTCACACCTTTATCTGTAAGACATTTTGCAAAATCATCATAAGTTCTGGGAGCTACAGAACAGCCTGATAATGCCAGTGCCAGAATAAACAACAATGCTGCTCTTCTCATCATATGTGCAACCACCCCTGTACAAAACAGAAAATTCGTCCATTTAAATATTTTTTTGTTGAGGATAGTATATGTTCAGATCAATCCGCCAAACACAAGAATTCCCAAACCCAACATTATCAGGCCAACAGCCAGATGTAAAAATCTGATGTTATTCTCTCTCCATCCGCTTAGCTTCTCAACAGTTGTGAATCCCCCATAGATCACAAAAGTGATTACTAGCATCGGCAGGACAAAGATAAGATTATAGACTATCAGCCAGGGGATTGCCAATGCCCAGTTGACGCCTGACAATATTCCTGCAGCCACAAAATAAGGTCCTGCAGTGCAGGGTGTTAAAAAGAATGAGCAAAATAATCCAACAACAAATGCTCCTTTTGGAGAAGTCGCTGATTTCAGCAAAGCTTTCATCTTAGGTCTCCAGGACATGGGGACTTCCATTATAAATCCCAAGGATCCTGGCTTGATAAAATCTTTAAGATTTAAAACACCCAGAATAATTGCAAACAATCCCAATCCTTTGTATATCCATCCTGTAGAAAAACTGGTCACAGCTGTTAGCGACTTAAATCCTAAGATGATCAAAGTTCCAAAAACAAAATAACAGAGATATATTGCTGCTGTAAACAATATGCCTGCTGACAATGCCTTTTTTCTTTGTGTGGGATATCGTGTTAATATCGCTGCCAACAATATCAGCAACACAGCCAGCTCGCATGGATTGAATGCATCTGCAATGGCCAAGCCGATCATCTTTATTGCAGTCAATTCCTCCAGCTGATTTTCAACAGCCCCCACAGGACAGACACCATCCTCTATTGCCTTTTCAATCATGGTTTCCAGAGAATCAATACAAGGGCTATCTCCGATGCAATAATCAGTGCCAATCAAGACCTTTGGAACCCACCCCCATTTTTCCTGGGAGATATTTGCTCTCGACTGCATATCAACGAATAATTGTGTATTTCTTGCTGCATCATACCTTTTAATTATAATATCATCATATTTTTGTTCCAGCTTGTCCAGATAAGATTCAAGCTTGGCACAATGCGGGAATCCCTGGCCAT
>JAFCEI010000062.1 GCA_017609245.1 Candidatus Woesearchaeota archaeon
CGCCAGTTAATGCAAACAAAGTTGCAACTATAGAAGATGCAATGAAGATCTATGCAACAATGAAGCAGGCACAGGAGACTGCACAGAAAGCGCAGCAGATGTATCAGAACTATCAATAAATTTTTGATTTTTTAATTAAAACTTTGAAAGGAGGAACAAGATGGAAAATGAAGAAATGGCTCTGTTAGAAGAGTTAGTAGACCCTGTCAAGCTGATTGGGCTGGAAAATTATGATCCTGAAGAAACATTAAATGAAGAGACGTGCACCAGTGCGTGGTATATCATGGAAAAGGACAATGAAAGATTCCAAAGAGAGACCAGAAGGTTATTGAATAAATTAAAAAATTCAAAACCAAATGAAACACGGGCTTTATCAGAGGATTATGATATTCTGGGTGTTGGAGCGCCGATGATCATACTGCCCCATTATCAGATAATAAAATAAAAAATATTTTTTATTTTTGATTGACAAGGAGATAAAAAATGAACTGTCCAAGATGCAAATATGAATGGGAATCAAGGGTTGCTGAACCTAAAGCATGCCCTAGATGCAAGACTAGGTTGGACTATATTTGGGGGGCTGAAGATGGAGAATAAAAAAACTAAAAAAATAAAAATTGAAAATATTAATGATCTTATTAATGATGAAACTATAATTGATGTATCAGACCTATACAAAAATAATGCGCTGGGGCACTGCTTAAATCTTAACAGAGATTCTAGATTGGGCTACGATTTGAACAGAATAGCAGAACATCCCATGTATAGGATTATATTTGAAAACAACATCATGAAAATCACAGTAAACAAAGAGTATGCATCAATATTAAAACATAACATAGAAAAATTGTTGAGCAAGAATTTTGAAAAAACATTATACAAAGCAATGGCAAATGACAAGCCAGATGATTATTATGCAAATGTTCTCGCATATGTTGACAAAAAAGGCAGGATAACTGATTTTACAACATATCCTGCAGAGCCAAGAAAAGGCAGAACAAGAGCAGCATTCATAGTTGATATGGGCTATGCTTATTTTGATCCAGAAAGCGATGACTTAGAATTTCTTTGCGCAGATTTAGGTCCTGTGATTGGGGACATCATGCTGGAAGAAGCAGATTCACATGTAAACCATTACCTTGAAAGAGCGAGCCAAGAAGTAAATAAAAAATACATGAGAGAAAAATAATATGGCTTCTGAAAAATCATATTTTAGAGGAAAGATGAAGGATATGCCTGAATTATACAGGATATTAATAGATGAATATGGGCCGAATGCACCTGTTTCAGATGTAATGGAAAAAGTTATGGAGAATAAAGAGCTTTTCAAAGGATTTAAGGATAATTCCAAATATCTGTTCCAAAAATTAGATTTTCCAGATGGAACAACTGCTGTGAAGATACTCAAAAATAAAAATTATACAGATTATAAATACTTAAGATGACACTTGAAAACAAACTAAAAAAAATAGCAATTGTAAGCACAGCAGTAGCTGCACCTATAATCTATTCTGGTCTGGCCCACTCGGACAAGGAGAATGTTGAAGAGCCAGTTGCATATAAAGTAAGTAAAGATACAGTAGACTATACAAAAAATATCTCAACCCAAACGATTCAAGAGCCAGTTGTTGAAGACAAGAAAGAGCTTGAACTAAGAGAAAAGATTGAGCAGGCGCCAGCACTGGAAAACTACTACAAGCTTGCAGATTATCTGATGCAGAAACAAGACGTTGATGAAGCAATAGTCACGCTGTCAATAGCAGCAAGCGAATTTCCTAAAAATGATGAGCTTTATGTAAAGCTTGGAGATATGATCAACAAGCCATCAGAAGCTGTTAAAAAATATGCAAAAGCAATTGAGATTAATGCAGACAACGGAGATGCATACTATGGCATTGGAAAAAACCTGTGGATGCTTAAACAAAAAGAAAGAGCATTGTTCTTTCTAAATCATGGTGCAAAGACAGGGCACAAGAGATGCTTAGAGTTGTACAATACACTAAAATTGAGATTGAAATATGAGCCTTGAAAAAATAATCAAAAAACTGAAAAAAGCATTGATCTGTACAGGCGCAGCCCTGATGCTGAATTATGGTCTGGCTGCAGCAGCAGAACAATTCTCAGCAAAGTCAAAATCAGGCAAAGTCAAACGTTTTACCGTTTATAATGAATATGCTGATACATGTGTAATTGTAAAAAATGAATCTGGTGGACTTGAAGACAAATTTCACTTGGCTGGCAGATTGCTAAAAAAGGTAGGCTCACCAGATCCAATTGGAATGTATGATGAAGACAGTATCAGAATCATGGGAAAAGAATATTTTTTTAATAAAAACAGAGATGGTTTTTATATTCTAGAAGGAAGAGTTCCGCCAAAACTAGAACAAGAGCCTGAAAAAACTGTTGAGACAAAAAAACAGCCAGAAGAGAATTATTCTAATGCAGATGAAGATCTGCCATTCCCATTTGAACAAAGAGTACAAAGAGAGATAATGGCTGCCAAGGAAAAAGAGTCAAGAAAGACAAGCAAGCCCGCCATGGAACAAGAGCAAAAACAAGAGATAACTGATGTTGTCAAAGAGGTCCAGGTAAGCACACAGACTGCAAGAAAGACTGTAGCGCAGATTGATCAGGAGTTATATGAGAAGGCATATGAAGCTGGATTAAAGCTTTATGATGCTGAACAATATGACAAGGCAATTTTTCAATTCCTGACAGCAGTAAACAGGAAAGAAACCAAAGACGCAATCTACAAGCTTATTGACTGCTACGAAAAGACAGATAATCTAGAGCAGGCAATGCAGTATGCTAAGTTTGGATCAATAAGGTTTCCTGAAGAAGGAAGGATGTACAGATTGCTTGGATTTTATGAGAAAGATCCCAAGAAAGCGATTGATTACTATCAAAAAGCAATTGAAATCGATTCTGATGATGGTGGAGCATGGCAAAGTGTAGGATACAAGAAGCTCTTGAGTATTTTAAAAAAGGGGCAGAGTTAGGGAATGAAAAAGCTAAACTAAATTATGAATGGGCTATAAAAAAACTTAGGATAAAATCTTGATTATCTTGATTCTCCTGCTATAGGAACTTCTGTTATTTTAAATTCAACAGGGAATGATTTTTCATTACCTTTTTTATCTTTAGCAACTATGTTAAATCTATAAGTATCTTCTTCTTTCCAATTTTTTGTTTCTTCTTCTGAGTAAATCACTTCTGTTGTGCACTCTGGTTTGTCAGCACAGTCGTCTTCCAGTTTCTTACCTTTGAACTTATCCATATTTACAGACTCCAGTCCCCGGCCACTTCTGTCCTGCACCTTGACTTTGATCTCAACTTCAGTTCCAGCATATATTGTTCCATAGGGAGTTCTCTGACCATTTATCAATACAGTTATATAAGGAACTGCCTCGCCCTGCAGATAGACAGGGATGTCTTTTGACTGTTTATCACCCCTTGCTGTGATTATCAATGTATCATCATATTCTTGTTTCTTAGCTTCCTGACAGCCAAAATCAGGATCTTCCTGCCCCTCTGGTAAGTGCCTTAGGTCCATGTGAAGCCTGTACTGTTTTCTTTCAGGAGCCTGGCCAACATTTAGTTTTACAAGATAGTCTTCTGTAGTTAAATATTCAGCAACATTATATAGCTCTATTTCAGCACCAAGAGCAGTGAATTTATATACTCCTCCTTCAGGAGCTATTTCTTGACCAGCAATACTTATATTCTTTGTTTGATTTCCTCTAACAATAAATTTAAACGGAATTTCGCCGGTTTCTGCCTGGCTTACATCTGTAAATATATAATTAAAATTATCGCCAACAGCAGCTCCAAACCTTGTTGTTATCTGTTTGGTAACAGAAACACCTCCGACATCTGAATCGTCAAATGTATAGATCGGAACTAATTCATAGGTTTGAGTCCCTGTCTGCTCAACAGGGATTGCTACACGTGTATCTCCTATGTCAGATGTTTCAATATTATTTTCATCTTCCAGCCAGTAGACCAGACACTGACTAGGTTCTCCGCTCTTGTAAATATCAGCTGAAGCACCAGTACCAGGCATCTGTTCACCTACATAAAATGTTTTGCCGTCTGTCCAGCTGTCTCTTATCCCATCTCCGTCCAGATCAACGCTAACTAATTGTGCAGTGCCTTTCTTAAAGAAAATCTCCTCGCCTGTTGTGCAGTAGAATGTTCCAGTCTGCACATCAACAGCACAG
>JAFCEI010000063.1 GCA_017609245.1 Candidatus Woesearchaeota archaeon
TGTTACAGCATCTGTGACTTTTACTGTTATGTTCCCGGAATTTCTCATATCAAGATCACACACCATTGTTCTTGAAGCCACTTCTGCATGTATTGGCTCAAATGATTCATCAATTGCCTTATTGTTTCTTAGGTTAGACTCTAATGCAAAATAAAACCTATATCCTTTTCCATTAAGAGCATCAGCATCATATATCTCAGCCAGAACAGGATAACTTAAATCGTATGCAAATTCATACTGCTGTATCCCTAGTCCGCCAAGTATGTCCATCAATGAACTAGTTGTTGGTATTGGGCTTATCAATTCGCCCTGGCTAGGAGTTATGTCAAGATAGATTGGCCATTTAAGGTAAAGGAAATCCATTGACAGGTCATAATAATCATCCAAGGTGAAAATCATTCTGTCAAATAAAGATTGCGTCAGTTGATCATCAAAAAATAGCCTGTTGTAATTGTTCACTTGGTCAGCCTGCATGATAGGAACATAGCTTACAAGCGCAGTTTCCAGTTTTTGCTCAGCATCAGATTTTAACCAATGCAAAGTATCCCTCCCATATTCAATTTTAGATATTGGGGGCAGATTTTTCTCATCAAGAGGAACAGAAAGTATGCTTATCAGATTTCTGGATTGAACTTCCAGATAATTATAAGATCTTTCTTTGTTTATTGCTTCTACTGCAAGGTCATGTATGCTCTTCAGATCTATATCTATGTTGCTGTTAAATTTAGATACTTTTGATGAAACATCTCCTTTGCTTACTTCAAGAGGATATTCTGCTGCAACAGTTATATCGTCATCCCTTATGGTGGTGGTAGCTACTATGTTTCCTGTCTCCCTTATTGAAAATCCTTGTTCAATAAATGTCGTAAAACCATTTATACATCCTTTTAGGTTATCATTGATATATTCATCTATTTGGGTTTCAATCGAATCATCAATCCTTGATGCACCAGTCTGCCTGGGGCTTTTAAGATCAGGAATATTGTTTGTAGACAAAACACAGTCGCCTTCACAGTCATTTCGCGACTCCAGATAATACCAATAAGGTATCACTGCACCGTTTAGATCTATTGCATCAGCTTCAGTTGGGTTTATGGGGTTTGTGCTGAATCTTGATGCATCTACCCAGCCACCATGCTTGCCTAATTCTATTACCGCATCAGTAGCAGTGTCAACAAGGCATTTCTCAACATAAGTTCTTATTGGCTCTAATTCTAGAGGAATCTTTTCAATTCTTGTTATTTCTATTGGAAGCTCTTCTTCCAAAACCCTTGTTTTCACATAGATGTAAGTAGCGCTAGCCATCAAAAGAAGTATTCCTATGATTATGAAAATGGTTATCTGACCTCTTTTTCCTAAACCTCTTTTTTTAGATTCCATTTTAATTTTTTATACTAGGCCTATTCTCTCCATCACCTGAAGTGCCTGAATTTGATTCTCCCTTTCCAAATCCACCATATGCTGAAAATGACCAAAATTCTATGGTTTTTTGAGCAGGCACATCAAATTCTTCTTCTTTGGCAAAAGAATTGCACAACTTGTCTTCATCTCCAGCCCTTTTCATAGCTTTTCTGAATTCACCCGTATATTCACTTCCCATATTTGTAAATTCAATACAGACTTTTTTATAGTCTTGATCAAACCTTCTTAATAGAGGGGATGTTCCAGTGCTGTATCTGTCACCTTCCAATTCGATTTTGATAGTGTCTGCATTTCCATCCCCATCCAGATCTAACTGTGTGTCATCCATAAATATCCCAAACTCAGCAAAATCATCTCCTGAATCATCTATCAGCATACCAGACGGATCAACTGAAAATGTTATTTTGTAAATATTTTTAGAGAACGGCTGAATATTTCCGCTTGCATCTCTGCACGCATTTTCACAATAATAATTGTCATTGTTGAAAAACTCCTTGCAGAAATCATCATCCTCGCATCCTATAAACGTTGAGTTCACAAACAGTTTTCTTCCTTCTATATGTGCAGCAGGCAATCCGTCAACACCTAATACTGCTGTTGTAGGATTGTTCTCATTCCAGCTCTCGCACACAGTGCCAGCAATCTCGTCAATGCCTGCCCATCCTGCAAAGAATTTGTTCACAGCAGATTGAAGTGTATTTACTTCCCATCCAAACAGACTGCTGATATGAGTGCCTAATGCTCCAAATTCAATAAGTCCGCCCACACTTCTAGCATGTTCCATCGAGGTTGCAATTGCTTTTTCACGCCTTGTATTCACTTCATACTCATCATTTAGATCGTTTATGATCTCTTCGTCTCTGAGCTCGTTCCATTCATTTTCACCAGGATCACTGAATTCCCATCTTTGACCATTCCATCTGAATTCCAATCTTATCCCTTTAGCAATTTTTGTAATGTGTTGTTCTTCGCTTTCCATTCTAGGAAGTGTTTGCGCAAAACATACAAGACTTAATAATAAAACAATCATTGTTGCAACAATAAACCTATATTCCTTCATTCTTCATCATCCTCTAATACTATTTTACAATAATCTTTATCATCTTTCCAGCTTGCAAAAGTTGATGTGACGTCATTGTATATGTCAGCAATTATCTTGGCGCTTCTGCTTATGTGGCATGCGCTCTTTAATCCACTTCCTGTAGCTCTCCAACATATATATCCCCAGGATATGCCTAACCAACCCAACGGATCTGAAATAATCTCTTTAACAGCATCAAGTATTTTATCTGCAAACTGTGCTATCGGGAATAAGTTAAATACTTGCCCAATAACATATTTACATTTCATGGTGTATTGCAAACTCTGGCAAACAAACGGATCAGTTCCTGCAGCAACCCAGTTCTCCATGCAATCAACATACATACAGTCAATCTGCCTTGCTTTCTCCATGTTGTAAAGCACGCCAGGCACACAAAGAGTCATTGCACTC
>JAFCEI010000064.1 GCA_017609245.1 Candidatus Woesearchaeota archaeon
AGTGCTATATGGTTGGTTTATTTTATCGTATTCTAATAAAGCCAGAATTGAACACATATCAAACTCAGGGTAGTATATTGGAGGAGAGGTAAATTTTGTACCTATCTTAATATACATCTGCAATGTATTGGGAAGTTTTGGCAACTCACCGTTCTTAAATAATCTAAATTTAATATTTTCTGTTTTGATGAAATTAGCTACCTTTTTGCGGGGCGGTGTTTTTATTATTGGATGAATCTGGCCCTGTTCTTTTGCAAGTTTGTAGATAAGTTGCGCATCTTTTAAATAATCTGTCTCCATATTTGAATTTGTAAAAAGATGCTTTAAGCCCTGTTCTTTTGCAAATTCTATTATGTTTCCCCATATATTCATGATGGCATTGCTTCCACGGTATTTATTGAGAACAGCAGACCTTGAAATCTCACCTATTGGTATATTCAACTTTTTGCAAATAGAAAGATCAAATAAATGTTCTATGGGCAACCCAAAATAAGTTCCATCCTCTTCAGCAATTTTCTGATTTTTTTTAGAAATTCTTGCAGTCGCTATTGGAATTTCCCCATCCAATGCAATAAAATTCGTCGTTGTATTTAAAAAATCATATCTATCAAATTCGATTTCATCTGCATAATTTTTAAGTTTAAGGTAGTTGCATTCTTTACCAAATACCTGATATCTTACTTGAAAAGCCATCTTGAGTTCCTCTTCTGTTTTAGCTATTATGAACTCCAAAGTCATAATATTCCCTCCTCCTTTATCTTTTTGAAATACTAAAATTTACAGTTTCTACCATGCGCAATATCTTTTCATAATCCCCTTGAAAAAAGTAGGGTTTGTATCTTTCCTGGAATTCTCTGGAACTAACACCAAGATGCTTTATTATAAGTGCCAGATCCTGGGGAATTGCAGTAATTATGCCATTGCTTTCTAATTTTTGCAAAAAATCTGTGCTTTCTTTAAGCAGGGTAAAAAAATCTTTTCCATCACAATCATAAGGCAATGGATCCCAGAATATGGGGGGAAACAAGAGTCTGATCTTGTAGTCCATCAATGTATTGAGGTATTCTTCTTTATCAAACTTAAAATTGTATCTATCCGGATATTCTGTCCACTCAGATCCAGGGATCAGACCAGGAAATTGAACTGGAACAGAATCGGGTTTTATTTCAAACAACAATTCAAGAGTATCTTTTTTAGTGTTGTCTGTCTCATGAGGGGCAGGAAAGATTACACTTGCTATTGTGTAGATGCCTGATTTTTTTGACTCTGTCAGAACGCTTTTTATTTTCTCAACGCTTACATCTTTGTTCATTGAGTTTTTCAGGATAGTCCTGTTTCCAGATTCTAATCCAAAAAATATAGAGTAGCATCCTGATTTTTTAAGAAGTTCATAATCTTCAGGCTTGCTGCTTTTTATATTGCCGAAGATAGCATAATCAACATTCAGCTTTTTATCCAACATTTTAGTTGCCATTTGTTTCAATAGTGTAGGGGGTGTTGTTGAACCAGCAAAGACAAAAACATTTGTGTTATACCTTCTTATCATCATTTCAAGATCATCAACGATTTTTGATGCACTTTTTTGTCTCCATTCTTTTCCGCTTTTAATTGAATGTGTGCAGAAAGCACAAGAATAAGGGCACCCTCTGCTCTCATCAACAACTAAAATTTTTATTTTTTGATTATCATGCATAGAAGGGTAAACCTCTTCATCATAAACTGGAAACGCTAACTTGTCTAAATTTTCTATCCGTTTCATTGGGGTTGTGACAGCTTTTTTACCCTTCAAGTATATCAAATTTGGAATGGTTTCCAATTCACTTTCTCCTGAAACATAATTGGCAAGGGAAACTATGGTTTCTTCTCCTTCACTATAAACCAATGCATCGATGCTTTTTGTTGCTTGAAAAATTCTTTCTTTAAACCAATCAACATGAGCTCCTCCTGCAAATATAGGAATTTTAGAGCGTTTTTTTAGTTGTTCAGCAATCATCAAAGAACCTTTGAAACCATCCCCATTCCATAGTTTTAATCCGACAAAATCAGGATTGTATGATTTTATTTCTTCGACAATATCATATGCCATATTTTTTATTTTATCTGCTTCGATCTGTCTTATTTCTTTTTTTAACATATTTAGGTGTTCTATATCTGACTTTTCAGGTGTTTTCTCTTTTCCCATGGAATGGATTATTTTGCCCCCAAGATCATAAGCCTGTTTAATGCAATCATCAGGAATTTTCAGTTTTTGAATGGTGTCTACTGTCCCATAATCCAGGATTACTGTCTCATGGCCGTTTTCAATTAAAGATCCAGCCAGATTGGCCAAACCATTATCAGGCAATAGGCTGCTTGGTGTGATAGGATATCCTGCAAAACTCACTAAAACGCTTTTTGTAGAGATTATAATCACCTCTAATCAAATAAAAAGGCAACCCAAGATTAAGTTTACTGACGATAATTATCCTAAAATTGATAAACAGGATAAGTTTAGAGTAAAGTTTTCACCAGTTTGTTATAAAACCAAAAAATCCATTAATTTTTGATACAAATAATCACTTTTTGGGATAAACATACAAAAAAGATATCCCAAAGAAAACAAGATTATCCAAAAATATAAGTCAGGTTTATATTTAAACCATTATCCCCTATAAAAAGATAATAAAATTATCTCATTATCTGCTACAAAAAAGGAATAAATAAACAGCAAGATTTTGTCTTTTTGTGATTGGGGAAAGAGACTCCTTCATAAAGAGAAAGATGTTACCTACCAAAGATATGATAGATCCTTTATTGGAGCTCGGGTTAAACAAGTATGAAGCCCATGTTTACCTGACATTGATTGCAGAAGGCATATAAACTGAAAAAAATATCTCAGATATAACCTCAATTCC
>JAFCEI010000065.1 GCA_017609245.1 Candidatus Woesearchaeota archaeon
ATCTATTAAATTTTCAACTGAAAATAATTTAGGAAGTGAGTCCATCAGAAAATTATGTCTTGAAAAGTTGTTATTATTGGGGAGATCCCCCCATTTTGGCACTTTATCAGAATACTCTTCAATTATGTGACGTCTAATGGATATTATATCTTCAACTAGACGGTAAACTTTTTCTGGCGTAAAATCTGACATGTTTCCCCCCATAGGCTTTACTAAATGCGATTCTTAATGCAAGAACATGGCTTGTAACCTTTTTTTCTTGCTTGTGCTTTATCTTTTAACCAGACTCTGTTTTTCTTATTAATTCTCTTTGCCCAGTCACATTTTGGAGTGTGGAATTTAACTCCTGTTTTGCTTGCTATGAACTTACCTGGTTTGAATTCTTTTTTAACTGCTGGTTTTTTTCTTGCAGGTTTGGTTTCTGGTTCAGGTGCTGTTATCTGCTTATATTCTGCAAAAGTAGGCGTTGGCTCTTCAATCATTGAGATTGTTTTTGGCAGCTCAGCTGGCCTTATTCTCTTGATGATTCTTGTTTTTTTTGGTGTTGTAAAACGATTAAATCCAATCAAATTAACGGTGATTGCGATCAAACCTAAACACATTTGATTTAGAGTTAATAATGGAAACAGAATTATAGTATTGATTAAACCTGCGGCAAAAAATATCATTGCCAATTTATGTGCATTGGGTTTATTTGTCTGCAATGAATAAAGCATCATAACTGAAACTAATAAAAGAATCACTAAAATGAACAGTTCAAAAATAAAGTTCTCTAAATCAGATACGATCATAAATAAAGAGATAAAATTCACCAAAATCAGCATAAAAACTAAAAAATAGTTTTTTGAGTTCATGATTTGGTTATAAAAGAAATTTGTATTTAAAGATTTCTATTTTGGAGTGGTAATAATTAGAATAGCTCAAACTCTTCCAGCTTCTGAAGATGGCCTTTTTTTTTCAGCCATTCTACCTGGACAGGCCTGTATTTGTATATGATGTCACCTTTTTCATCTCCGCCAAACTCCCATGGCTCTACAATCACAATGTTGCCTTCTCTTACCCATAGCCTTCTTTTTAGTCTTCCAGGTATTCTGCAGATCCTTGTTTTTCCGTCAAAACAAACAACTTTCATCCTGCTTCCGCCGCATCTCTGCTGCACGACACCGAATGTCTGGTTGTTTCTAGGCAGCTTTATTCTAGATATCTGCTGCTGCATTGCTTCTTGTTTTGCCTGTTCTTCTTTCTTTTTGCTCATAGTATAGAAAATGTAGTCGAGGGTTTATATAGGTTTGGGTTATTATACGTAGTTAATATTGAACAGTTCATTGTCCAGTTTTTCCATTTTCCTGATGATATCCTGCATCAATCTGCTGTTTTCAGCAGGGTCCAGCTTTTCAAACCTGAACTCATCAGGGATATTGACAGATCGTGTGTTAAACACCTCTTTATAGCACATCATATTTGAAGAGCCATAAATCTGCAGCGCTGGTTTCCTGGCCTGGTCCCGGATAAGCTGCTGAAAAGCTCCTCGCGGGTGAGCATTGCAACACAAAACCTTGTATGAGACTTTTGCAAGATGCTGCAGACCTTTGTCATTAGAGATTATCACTGGGTCTTTTTCATGAGCAATCGCCGAGTAAAAAGCAGTTGCTATGAGATTCTCGTCAGTTTCTCTGCTGATTGCTGTTTTTGGTTTTTTTCTTGGATGCCTGTTTATGAATGCTGATTTGTTGTCATCAGGATCTGCATATGGCTTAAGTGCCTTGATACAGCTTAATAAAGCTGGATAAAGTCCCCTAAGCTTGTTTCTTTGTCTCAATGTCTGGTTTTCAAGTGTTTTTGTAAACAAGAATAAGCTTCGGCCCAAAGTGTCCAATAATCTCTGCTTGGTCTTGGTTTTTGTTCCTCTGCCTTTATTAGAGTATTTATGAGAAAAGCTTTCTCTATTCAGATAGCCAAGCTTCTTGCCTAATTTTTCCCTAAGCTCATATACTTCTTTTTTTACACCTGGCACAGTATATACTTTTTCTGGATATTTTTTGATCAACCTGTCCAGAAAGATTATGTGGTTTATGTTTGATTTTAGCTGGCTTATCTTTACGCTTGAAAAATCTGTTGAGTCAAACAACTGGCTCATTATGCTTTCCCCGTCAATGCTACACTTGTCAATATTTGAATCTATCAAGATGAAATCATGTTTTCTGATTATTTTTTCTAGGCTTGACTGTATATGGTTTGCCATTTTAAAAGAAATCACCTGCTTTTGGTAATAATGTTGTGTCATAGTTTATAAATTTTTATATAGCAAGATTTATAAATTTCAGATAAATTTGAAATAATATGGAAGCAATACAGTTTAGCGGGCTTAATGATCTGGGTTCTGAGGATCAGGTGCGTGTAAAAGACCTTGCTGCTGAGTATTATGAAAAGATACAGAGGAGCTTGAAAAACATCACTTCGCTGCAGATCAGGGTAAAGCCATACAAGACTGCGGGCGGCGACGGAAAGAAAAAAAAGTTTTCAGTCAATGCCAAGGCAATTGCTCCTACTGCTGTTCTTGCTGCAAGCGCTGATGACTGGGACATCGCAAGGGTCATGCACAAGGTGATGCAGGACATCGAGCATGAGATACAGCACAGATTTCATTCTGATGACCAGCATGACAAGCCCTATTGATTTTTAAAAG
>JAFCEI010000066.1 GCA_017609245.1 Candidatus Woesearchaeota archaeon
GACAGACCTTTCTCAATACAGGCATCTCCATGCCACAATAATGCCCTTCACTGTTATTCGAAGGGATTTTCTTCCTAAGCACAGCATTTTGAGCTATGCACTTTTCAGCCAATTCTTCCAAAACCTCTCTGATAGGTTGTGTCTGTTCTACTCCAACCATCTTTTATTCTCCAAGCTCCATTCGATTGTCTTTTTAAGAGAATCCTCAAAACTTTTTGGCAGCTCCCACCCAAATTTCTTTATCTTGCTGCCATCTAAAGCATACCTAAGATCATGACCTGGCCTGCTTTCATGAAAATTGATCATCTCATATTTCAGTTCCTTGCCCAAAACCTCTGAAATGTATTTGGCCATGTCCAGATTGCTCACCTCTCTCTCCCCAACAATGTTATAGCGGTGATTAAACTGTGGCAGCCCTTTGTCATCAATAAAATATTTCTGTGACATATCGCAGTGCTCAAGCAGGAAAAGCAGAGCATCTGCAACATTCCTTGCATGTATCCAGTATCTGCTTCCAGATACTTTTTTGTCAGGGCTTGAATGTATCAGCACAGTTTCATCATTCAGAACTTTTTTTATTGTCATTGGGATGAATTTTTCAGGATGCTGCCTCTCTCCAAACACATTCATAGTATTGGTGACAATAATCGGCAGATTATAGCAGTTGGCATAAGCCATTGCAAGCTGTTCAGAAGATGCTTTACTTCCACTGTACGGATTTGTTGAATTATATCTATCTATCTCTTTGTATGCTACACCCTGCGGAGCAGGGCCATATACCTCATCAGTCGAGAACATGATGAATTTCTGCAGATTATTCTGCTCCTTGGCAAAATCAAGCATTCTCATGGTGCCCACAACATTGCTCATAACAAAAGGTTCAGGATTATTTATGCTATTATCAACATGGGTCTCTGCTCCCATATGCACTATATAATCTAACTGTCCAATCTCTTTTGCAAGGCCTTCATTTATCGGATTTGTAAAATCAGCAGTAAGGATTGTTACTCTTTTATCATCATACACATTTATGTCCTTTACTCTGTCAAATCCGCTGCTTGCATAATTCAGTCTGTCCAATACAACTATATCCCAATCTGTGTTTTTTATCAGATGTTCTACAAAATGATGCCCTATGAATCCGCATCCGCCTGTAACCAATATTCTCTTGCTCATCTTATTTCACCTCACACCAAAAATATATCTGTTCTCCTCCTGGCTCTAAAGATATCTGGAATTTAGTCTGGTTTGCACTGCTTTCTAAAGGAGTAAACTGCAAATCAACTGACTTATTCTCTCCTGGAAGAAGTTGAAAATTCCCTGTCTCTCCATAAATATCAGAGCTTATTTGATAAGCGTAATCAATCGGTTTTTGTTCATGAGAAATAATTGTAAAACTGACACTGCAGGTATTGTTTGCACTTATGCTACTAGGAAATTCATTAAAATACAGCTCTGTAAAATATTCTTCAGGCCTGTTCTCATCTGACCAGACAAGAGTAGAAATAATAGCTACGCATAGCAAAAATACTACTCCATAAAATATTTTCTCCCCCATAAGGTTTTGATTTTTTCCTGATTATATATTGTGTTTTTTTCACCTCAAAAAAGATAAAATCATTCTCATTATACATAAATAAAAAGTAATTAAGTATTCACTAAAAAAAGAGAAAATCATGATTAAAAGATACCTAGAAACAGCAATCAAAAAGCAGATAATCGAAGGGTTTAAACAGGGAATGAATAGGGAAGAGATAAAAAACAGGCTCTTGATGCAAAACCATCCAGAAAACCAGGTAGATGATCTGATAAGCGAAATATGCTTTGAGCAGGAAACAATACAATACATCAAAGACTGCTTAAACCGCGGATTTACAAGGGATGAGGTAAAAAATCAGCTGCTGAAAAAAAGATATCCTGGCAAGGACATAAACAAGTTTATTGAGAAAGCATGCAAAAAAAACTCAGTATATTTTTCAAGCAGGTTATTGCTATTTATTGCATTGTCGTTGATAGCCACAATAATCGGGCTGACATTACAGATGCCTATTTTTATGTATTTTCTGTTGCTGTCAATACCTCTTTTAATATTTTTTGTTATGAACAAAGATGCAAAAAAGGCAATCATGATCCTTGTTTTTTCATTCTTTGCATCAGAACTTGTTTTTGTGGGTTATGACGTGAGATCAGGGCTGATTCTATATTCTACATTTTTAGGAGTATTACTTCTCACTTTAACTATCAGAAACTTAAGGAAAACCATCCAAAATACATTAATCGCCTTAACCATCATCCCTCTAATAAGACTGCTAGGATCGCTTATGCCTGTGGAACGTTTTTCATTCTTAGCGAGAATCTCAAGCGTTTATGCAATCATGATCATAACAAGCTATGTTATCTTCGTCAATATTGGCATGAAAAAGATTCATGCCAACAATAAAATAATTCTTCTCCCTTTAGTTATGCTAGCTGGTTTAAGTTTAGGATTTATTGAATTCAATGTCTTGCAGCCGGACCCGCTTCCAACATTCAGATTTTTTATTTTGATTGGATTTGGAGCCACGCTACTGACAGGAATTGCAGAAGAATTTATATTCAGAGGATTGTTTCAAAACCTATTTTCAG
>JAFCEI010000009.1 GCA_017609245.1 Candidatus Woesearchaeota archaeon
CGGATACACTGTAAATTCACTTAGCTTGTATAGCTGGATCATCTGTTCTATTGAAAAAGAATCAACAAGTATGTTGTCCTGCAACCCCATTTTATGTATGAGGTGGTCAAGATATGCCAGATCCTTCTCTTTTTTGAAATCCCAGTCAACAATCAGTCCTGTCCCGCATAAAACCAAAAAAGCATCTGGGAATTTCTTTACTACTCTTTTCATCGCTTTGATAGAAACATCACTCCCTTTAAACATGCTGGTCTTTGCAGGGTGTACAATTATTTTCTTGCCTTCGAGTATAGGATATTTTCTCAGAAGGCTTGCAGGCCTCTTTTTCCTGATCCTTTGAACGTCAACTCCGTGGTGCACAGTAATTATTCTTTTTGAAGGAACACCAAATCCTTTTAATTCTCTTTTTACATAATCGCTGACAGCAATTATCTTGTCCCATTTGACATCAAGCAGCAGTCTCATTGACAATCCGCTGTCCATAACATTGTGTGCTGTCAGGATCAAAGGGATGTTCTTCTCCTTTGCTATCCTTTCTAACGCAAATGTGTGATATTTGCTGATATAATGCATGTTATGTGCATGCAGCACATCTGGCTTGACTTTTTCTATGAAATCATAAAGCACATCATCTATCTTATCTCTTAGGTTTTCAAATCCCCTCTCTTTCAGCCATTTGACATCCATAATTCTGTTTCTGTAAACATCAACTCCCTTATAGGGGTGCTCCTTTTTCATCTTTGGAGCTGTAGAAGTAAGAATAGAAACTTCGTGGCCTCGTTTTACAAGTTCTGGGCAGAGTATTGACAGATGTGTTTCAACCCCGCCTATCACAGGAGGAAACCCCCAGTGGATCATAGCTATTTTCATGAATGATTTACACTGATAATATCAAAATATAATCCATTTAAAAACTTTTCTCTCAATTATTTTAAAAATAAACAAGCAGCCCCCAATAAAACAGGATCTGCAAGCTGGCTTGTTCTTATTTTTGTATTGTCATATATCAAAACCCTTTTTCTCATCTCCCTTACAGCAGGTTTTAGTATGGCCTGTTTAGTGTCATCTATTACCCCGCCTGACAATATTATTTCTTTCGGATTTAAGACACGGATAATTGTTGCCAATCCTATCCCAAGATTTATGCTGATATATTTTAATATTTTCTTGGCTTTTACATTCTTAATTTTTACCAGATCAGCAGCCAATATCTCTTTTCCAAAAGCCTTTTTTGTCAGTCTTTTTATTGCAATCCCTGATGCAAGAGCTTCTAAACACCCATTTGCCCCGCACCCGCATTTTGGGCCTTTTGTATCTATAATTATATGGCCTAACTCTCCTGCAAATCCTTCTCCCCTGTATATTTTGTTGTTTATTATTATCCCCCCGCCAATCCCTGTTCCAACAGCCAGGGCAACAATATTTCTTGCATCTGTAAACTTGCTCTCAGCCAGGGCAGCGCAGTTCACATCATTTTCGATGATTGTTTTTATCTTGAACTGGTTTTGGATAATGTTTGACAGTTTGACATTTTTCCATCCAGGGATATTTGGGGGGTCTATCACGACCTGCTTATCAAAATCAACAGGAGAAGCAACACCAATCCCTATGCCAAGTATATCTTGCTTATGAAACCCCTCTATTGTCCAGCGTATCGCATCATACAATGTGTTCAGAACATAACTTTTACCTTTCCTGGCGTGCGTAGGCACTGTGATGTTTTTGATAGTATTCCCGTGCAGGTCAATCAATGCAGTCTTTATCTTGCTGCCGCCAAAATCAACAGAAACTATATATTTCACTAATATCACCTCGCTATATATTTATTAAAAATATTGTCCTATATATAGTTTATTATTTTTTATAAAAGAACACAAACTTTAAATACAAATCCTGCATATCTGATATAAAAGAGGTGATTAAATGATTCCTGAATTTAATCTTAAAAACAAAACAGCCATTGTGACTGGCGGATGCAGAGGTATTGGCAAAGCAATAGCAATAGGCTTGGCAAAGCATGGCTGCAATATAGTTGTTTCTGATCTATTAGAAAAACCAGCTGTAAACACAGCAAAAGAAATAAAAAAACTAGGTGTAAAAGCAATTGCAGTGCAGACAGATGTCAGCAATAAAGATTCTGTTAACAATCTGATCAATCAAACAGTCAAAAAATTCAAAAAAATAGATATTCTGGTCAATAACGCAGGAATTTTCTACCCTACTCCTTTAGAATCAATGAAAAAACAGGATTGGGACAAGATAATGAAAGTAAACCTGGACGGATATCTGTTGTGTGCACAGGCAGCATTTCCATATCTTAAAAAACAGAGATCATCAGCAATAGTTAACATAGCATCAATAGCAGGATTGAGTGCATTTGCAGGCTCAGCAGCATACAACTGTTCAAAAGCAGCAATAATAATGCTCACTAAATCAATAGCGCAAGACTGGGCAAAATATGGGATAAGATGCAACACAATATGCCCAGGCGTGATTGTAACTCCTATGACACGCGCAATGCTAAAAGACAAGAACTTCCAGGCATCATTAAAAATAGGAGTTCCGTTGCAAAGGCCTGGAAAACCTCAAGAATTAGCAGGATTAGCAGTATACCTGGCATCAGATGCAAGCTCCTACATGACAGGATCAATAATTCCTATTGACGGCGGCTGGACTTGCCATCTATGATGATAGTGCAGAAATCAATACTGAAACAGGTATATAAAAAAAGGCCTTCTGGCTCCAGTAAATATGACTATGGAGCATTATTAATAATAGGAGGTTCTGAGAAATATTCTGGATCGCCTGCATTCAATGCGCTTGCAGCTTTAGCAGCCTATAGGGCAGGAGCTGATATTGTTGAAGTTATCTCTCCAAGAAGAGCAGCAGGGATAGTAGCAACATTTTCTCCTGATATTATTGCAATCCCTGTAGAAGGAAATTACTTGTCTAAAAAACATTTGGATAAGATGTTTGCTGAGACCAGAAACAAATCCGCAGTTGTTATTGGCGGAGGCATTGGCAGGGAAAACTCTACACTAAAAACAGTCCTAAAATATCTAAAAAAAATCCACATACCTGCTGTCATAGATGCAGATGCAATATATGCAGTTGCAAAAGACAAATCAATCATAAGGCCAAACCATATAATCACTCCTCACGAGCATGAGTTCTGTGTTTTGACTGGAATCAACCTGAAAAACCTGACAACAAACCAGAAAATAGCAGCAGTCAGAGATTCAGCTAAACAACTAAACTGCACGATTCTGTTAAAAGGCAACCCAGACATAATCTCAGACGGAAAAAACAATGCAGTAAACAAGACAGGCAACAGATTCATGACAGTGGGAGGCACAGGAGATACTCTGGCAGGCATATGTGGCTCTTTATTAGCGCAGGGAAACAGCCCATTCCAGTCAGCATGCGCAGCAGCTTACATCAATGGTAGAGCAGGGGATATTGTTGCTAAAAAGAAAAAGCAGGCGATGCTTGCAAGTGATTTGATTCAGGCAATTCCAGAGGTTATTGCTTAGTGAACATAAACAGACTGACCAACATACTGTTGTGTAACAGGTATTTCAACAATTCTTTGCTTAGGTTCAAGATTTGCCTTGCTTTCTTTAACCCACCTGTTTGCAAGGTAGACAACATGCCTCCCAGACAACCTAAATCTTTCAGCCAGATCCTGAGCTCTGACAGCACACAGTTTATTTAGCCTATTTAATTCTTGTTTCTCGTCATCGCTCAATTCACCAAAGGTTCTTTTATGTATCTTGTTTATCATGCTAAATATGTCTTTACTGTCATATTCATTGGTATGCAGAATATCCTTTATCAGCGAGATATATTCTCTTTTCTTTTTTTGGTTATATTGTGTCGCTGCCTGATAAATCACTGTTCTGTCAGCCAGATGATATTGCCTAACCAAGCTATCCAGCTCTTCACCATCATTTTTCTGCAGAATCAAATTATGTCTTTCCTGTTTTGACAGCTCTTTCAGATACCTTTTCTTGAACACTTTTACTGTTGACCCTAGATTCTTGACCAGCTCCAGATAAGTAGGATACGCTTTTCTTGCCAGCTTATCAAGCTTAGCTTCAATCATATCATATTGCATAGGTTTTTTAAGAATCTTGTTCCTAAACCATTCTTTCACACCAAATATGTACTGCTGAAGTTTATTTCCATCAGCTTTCATCACATAATCTCTTATAATATCGCTTAATCTAGAATCATCAATCCTGTTTACAGCCCTTAATATCTCAAAATAATCTTTTTCAATAAAATGCTCATGCAGCTGTAATGCAGCTATCTTGTTTTTGTCAGTATCAGAAAATTTTGGCCAGTACTTTATAAGCGAGTCTAACAAACTATCATCTCCAGAATAAGCCAAATATTGGGCATAGCCCATCTTAAATAATCTATAAGTAAAAGAACTTAATATATTTTTCTATCCTAGATTACACAGGTCTAAAAGCACTTTTTTTGGGTTTTTGGCTTTTGTAACAGCACTTGCAGCCAACATACCTTTGCATCCTAATTTCAAAGAAGCTTTAGTGTCATTGCCAGTAGAAATGCCTGCACCGCACAATGGAATTATCTTAGTTCTTTTCAACAACTTGACAAACCTTTCAACAGATTTAGGTGCAAATGTCGAGATTGATTTTCCAGTTCCTATTAGTTCAGGCACCTCATAAGCGATATAGTCAGGCTTAAACTGCTTTATTTTATTGGCTTCATTCAGGTTAGCAGCGCAGACAAATGTTTTTAATTTCAGTTTTTTGCATCTTTTAATTGTTTTTCTGAGATCTTTCATGCTTATCTTGTGCTCTGCATGGTTTATCAATGATCCAACAGCACCATTTGCCTTTATTGTCTCAGGCAGCGTAAATCCTGTAGCTCTTCCTGCTTCCATATGATCAACATGCTGCGAAATAGTGGTGATTATCTTGCTTACAGCAGCGATATCAGCAATCTGCGGAGCAACAATGATTTTGCATCCAGTTTTTTTAGCAACAGCCCTGCATATTCTGGCTAATCTGACAGCCTTTTTGCCTGTTGCTGACTTGTATGTCTTAAAGTTTATCAATAGAATCGGTTTCATGGGTCACCTCTTTAAAAAAAGGATTTCTTCATATTATTTAAATTGTTCGGTTTCACAAAAATTGTTATTTTACAACATTAGTCTTCCTGTTATTGAAAAATCCTTTGATGTTCTTGACAGTCGTATCTAAAATCCTTGCCAAAGCCTCATGGCTGTTAAAAGCATTGTGCGGAGTTATGATAACATTGTCTTTTGCTGCCAGGATGTGCTCTTCCAGGACATTTTTTTGCCTTTCCATAGGGAATTTTCTGCTAAGCAGCTGTTTTTCCTCTTTGATAAGCTCTTCTTCCTCAAGAACATCCAGGGCAGCTCCTGATAATATGCCTTTATCCAAGGCTTTTATGATTGCAGAACCATCAACCAGGCCACCTCTTGCTGTATTTACTAAGATAGCCCCTTTTTTTATTAGTTTGATATTTTTAAGATTGATCATATGCCTTGTTGCAGGCAAAAGAGGGGCATGAAGAGTTATTATGTCTGAATTTTTCAGCAAGGTGTCGAACTTTACATATTTTGCACCAACTTGCCTGGCAAATTTTTTATCTTTATGAACATCATATAGCAAGATATCCATGCCAAAACCTTTTGCAATTCGTGCAACATGTCTGCCAATGTTTCCGCATCCAACAATACCTATTGTTTTTCCCTTAAGATCAAAACCTCTCAAACCCTCTAAGGAGAAATTACCTCTTCTTGTCCTGGCTATGCTTTCAATTATCTTTCTGGATAAAGCCAATATTAATGCAAATGTATGTTCTGCTACAGTGTTTTCACCATAAGTGGGCACATTACATACAGTGATCTCCCGTTTCTCGCACTCAGCCAAATCAATATGGTCATAACCAGTTGACATTGTAGAGATAAGTTTTAATTTAGGCAGCTTGTTCAGCAACCTCTGAGTAATCTGAGAATAGATGAAAATCCCTATGCCATCAAAATTTCTTATCTTTGAAGCATTTCTTTCAGTCAGGTCTTTTCTGAAGAATTTTAATCTAAAATTTTTCAGATTCTTTTTAATATAATCTTCTTCCCACTTCTCCAGTTCAAAAAATGCTATCTTTGGAGTGTTTCTGGGCCTTTTCATTCAACCCCTCTTAAACAAACCTCTTTTAACTGTTCAAACTCAATCCTGTCACAGAAGACCGAATTTTTATTCTCAACAGCAAGATCCTTGAAACAAAGGTCACGTATGCCTTGCGAGTTTGATATTAAGCTGCAGATATCTTCATTAAACCCTTCTACAACTCCTGTAAAATAATAGCACTGGTCTCTGTCATCTTGTATAGCAAGCTGGGAGCAGATACTCAGATTATTCATCCTAAGAGCAAGCTGTATATAACAGTCAGTTTTTAGGCTTATGTTTGCAGCAGCCTCTTCAACATCACTGTAATCAGCATCAATTATCTTGTCGCATACTGACAGGTCTAATGTATCTATTGCAACCATCTCATAGCACAAATTTACATGATAAGGCTCTTTTAATTCCTGGCAAAGCTCCTCATTGCCTGTATTCACTGCCTGAGCAGCATAGCTCTGCGAATCCTGTAATGTAACGCACCCGCTTACTGATACTGCTAAAATAAGCAGCGCCAAAATGATAGATTTGTTTAGTTTCATTTTTCCCAAATAATCTCCTTTAATTTCTTGGTCCTTTCCAGCGGATTATCGCTCTGCCAGATATTCCTGCCGATTGCAAGGCCAGAAGCACCAGCCCTTATAACTTCTCTTGTCTCTTTCAACAGTTCTTTTTCAGAAACCTTAGATCCTCCGGCAATGACAACCTTTGCCTTGCCAGCAGATTTTATAATCCATTTAAGGTCATTGATTCTGCCGTTATATTTCAGTTTGATAATGTCAGCACCTAATTCCAAGCCAATCCTTGCAGCATAAGCCAAAATATCCCTGCCTAACTCATTTTTTACAACAGCACCTCTTGGATAAGCCCACATCACAACAGGTAACCCATTAGCATGCGCTTCTTCTTCTATCTTCTTGAATTGGGAAAACATCTCAGGCTCATGCTCAGAACCGATATAGATCGTATAACCCACAGCTGAAGCACCTAGCTCAATAGCTTTCTTGACAGAACAAACCTGCGTTGAGACAGGATCTCCTTTCAATAATCTGGTCTTGCCGTTTAACTTCAAGATTAAGGGAACTTTTTTTTTGTAAGGTTTGTAATATTTCTCAGCAATTCCTTTCTGCAAAATCACTGCATTGTATCTTCCTTTGGCAGCAATATCAAGAACATATTTTGGGTCAACATTTTTGTCATTAAAATCAGTAGGTCCGTGCTCCAGTCCCTGGTCATAGGCCAGGAAGATGCATTTTCTGTTTCTGGTTATTTTATTTAGATTGATTTCCATTTTAGCTTGCTCGTATAAAATCACATTCAGGGCTTACCTCAACAAAATGCATTCTTCTCCCCTCATTATATGCAGCTATCCAGCTGGAGCATTGATTCTCAGGCATATCATCAATTTCTTGCCTTGGCCTGTGAGCAACATCGCAGACCCAGCCAATATTTTCAATAGGGTCTATAAGACAAGGCCCGTCACTAAGATTCCTGCCTCCATCCAATGCAGTTTGGCATTCGTTGATGCAAACTTCTATTGCAACTGCTTCACCTACTCCATTGCTTTGTTCATGACATCCGCTAATTAAAACAAACCCTGCAATCAAAATTAAAACTTTTACATTCATTTAATGCTCACACTTTTTAATTTTTTTATCAACAATAATCTTGCCATTTTTTCTTTCTATCTTGATATCTGCTACTTTATCAAACACATGTACTTTCTTGAGTTCAATCTTGTTTATGTTTTTTGGCAGCTTAGGTATTATATTGATTTTTTTGTTGAGAGGGTCTGGCTTGACCCCACATAACCCTTCTATAACTGACTGCAGGAACAGTGAAGAGCTCCAGAGCTGGCACCATGCAGGATATCTTAGAGTTGGTGCAGCACCCAATGCCTCGGTTTTTACATCCCTTGGTCCTGCATTGATCTTGCTTACTGTGAACTTGTTGCCATGCAGCCATTCAGGAGCAAGCCCTGGTACATGATGCCAGTATAGTTTGTGCTGTTTTTTCAATATGCCATAAGCTTTCTCTTTTTTGTTATATTTGTAATAGGCTAAAGCAGCCCAGCCATTTAATAAAGGCCATATCCCTCCTTTGTGATAGCTTGAGGGATCATATCCCTTGCTTAGCTTTGCCCTGCTTCTCACACCCATCTCTGCTACCAGCCCACTTTCATCAGCTTTTTTGAACCAGGCCTCTGCTTTTTTCTTGTCAGCCAGGCCCAGTAGCAAAAGGATAAAAGGATTTACAGTTATTTCATTTGTATATTTTCCATTTTTATGAAGATGGTCTATGAAACGTCCATTTCTCCAGAACAGTTTCAGTTTTTGCTTTGCTTTTTTGCTGTAGTCTGTCCACCTTTTTACCAGTGCCTTGTCACCAGCAACCTTTGCAAGCTCTGCACCATATTCCAGACTCTTCACAAACAAAGCCTGTATCTCAATGGCAGTGTCTCGTCTTGAATATGAATCCATCCATGTAACCCCTCTTACAAATCCCTCTGGCTTGTGCCTTATCATGTGATTTTCAGAAAGATTTATCTGAAGTTCAACAGCTTTCTTGATTATCTCAAATATGCTTTTTACATAGGCAGAATCAGCAGTCCAGGTATAGTAATAATGCATGGCATAGACGAAAAGGAGGGTTGGATCAACACCATAATAATTTGGTTCCCCAGTCATCCAAATCTCATTAGGAACCTCTCCAATTTGCTTTGTTTCTGTCTCATATGTGCTCTGATATCTTGCAAATATGTTCAGCATTGATTTGACACAGTCAAAATCACCTATTGAGAGTATTCCTGGCGCACTCCAGAAAGAATCTCTACCATAATACTCTATAAAATCAGGAAGCCCTGCAAAAAACCCTCTCCCAAGATCGTGCTGCTGGTGCCTTAGCAGCCTTAAGTTATATTTTGCAAGGATAAATGCCCTGCTCAGCTCATCGTCATCGCATTTAAACTCAACACTATCGATTATTCTGCTGTAATACTTGTTTTTTTTCCTGGTTCTCTGCCCTTTTTCAGTTACCCTTTGCATGTGCCTTTCAAGATTGCGCTCAGATCGTGTTGATGTTGCAAAATCTAACAGAATGTTCTGTCCGCTAAATTTTATCCGATTGTTTGCCCATCTTAATCTTTTATTTGCCTTGAACATGCACCATATCTTAGTGTCAAAATCGCTTCTTGCATATATTCCGTCTGACCGCTCAATCACGCTGAACTGTTTTATAGGGTTTTCACGCCATACATAATTGAAAGAAAATTTAGGCTCGATCTCTAATTCCACCTTTTTGTTTGCCTTGATAAATATCTTCAGGCCTGAAAAATCCTCAGGGACAAAATATGTTAATTTTATTTTTTTATCTTTAAGCTCAAAATAATGGGTTGTCTCGCTTATATCAATTACAGCTCTTTTGATATATTGATGAAGGTTGCAGACCTTTCCATTATCCTTGATATATAGCTTAAGTGAGTCAAGAAAGATTACAGGGGGAAAATAAAAACCTGATTTTCTTCCAGTCATGGAACCATCCAGGGAATACACCATGAAATGATCCCTGCCTCTTTGAAAATAAGGCATAGAAAGATCCTTATCAACAATTATTGGAAATATTTTTTTTGCCATACTTTCCTCTTTTTTTAGTGGAACTCAAACCTTTTTCAAAGCTTCATTCCATCTTAACAGTTTGTTCAGGGCCCCATAATGCTGTATAACTGACTCTGAATTGGCAATGCCCAGTTTCAAAGCTAGCTTGATATCATTCTTCTTGACCAAGCCAGACAAAAATCCTGAAGCAAATGCATCTCCGGCGCCTGTTGTTTCAACTACCTTTATGTTTGCATGAGGCTTTACAGAACAGATCTCCTGCCCATCATAAGCATATGCTGCTTTGCTGCCGTCTGTAACCACAACAATCTCAGGCCCAAGCTTGTTGATGCCTTTTAACAGATCATCTATCTTTTTCTTTTTAACCAAGGTTTGTGCTTCTTCTTTGTTCATGATTATGACTGTAAGATTTTTTAGGATATTTTTCAGCTTGGCAGAAGTCTTTTTTGCAACATATGCATCCATATTAAATGCAGTCTTTATCCCTTTTTTCTTCAGCCACATTATCAGCTTTTCCTCTGTTTTAAATGACTCATCTTTTAATGAAGAAAAGAAAACCCATTCTGTTTTTAGCTTGTTTTTATTGACTTCACTAAATTTAAAATGATCAACAACACCATGTGATGTAAGTATTGTCCTGTGTTTTTCATATGAGTCTAAGATTATGCCTAATCCAGTAAGTCCTTTTACCTGCTTACCTAAAAAATCAATCTTTTCTTTTTTTAGAACATCTAATATTGTGTCAGCAGCCCCATCATTGCCCAGCTTTCCCATATAAGCTGTTTTTAATCCCATCCTTGATGTTCCGACAGCAACATTTACTCCAACACCTCCTGCAGCAAATCTTAGGGATTTGATAGGAATCTTGTCTCCAGCAGGATAAGCAATATAACCATCTTTTTCTCTCAATCCGGTCTCAACAAAAATATCTTTTGTTGCAGAGCCAAATGTTACAATGTCATACATGCTCCAGCACCTCCAGCCCAGGAAGCCTTTTCCCTGCCAGATACTTTAACAGTGCCCCTCCTGACAAGCTTACATGGTCAATGCCTTTTATGCCATAAAGTTCAACAGCAGAAGAGCTGTCTCCTCCTCCGACCAATGTAAACCCTTTTGACTTCCCTAATTTCCTCAATATCTTTACAGTGCCTTTGCTGAACTCTGGCCAAAGGTAATATCCAGGAGTTCCTTTCAAAAATACTGTTTTCGCTTTTGATATGATCTTGTTGTAATTTTTTATTGTTTTAGAGCCAATGTCAAATATCTCATATTCAGAAGGCAGTTTTTCAACTTTCAGCTCAACCCTCTTATCATCAACCTTAACAGCAACATCAACAGGGGTTTTTATCTTGTCAGCTATTTTTCTCACATCAAATATGCAATCCAGTGCTTTTTTGCGTTCCAGGAATTCGTTCTGCTTTCCCAGATTAATCCCTTTTGCAGTTAATGAAACATGCCCGAACAAGCCGCAGCTTAAGATATGATCTACTTTATTCTCTTCTAGATATTTGTTGATCAAATCAATATAATCAGAAGGTTTAGACCCTCCAAGAATCAGTACAAAAGGCCTTTCTATCTTTTTAGTTACCTTATCTAACGCCTTTAATTCATTTTCTAAAACCCTGCCAGCGCAGTTTGGAAGCACATAAGCAAAACCAACAACAGATGCATGGCTTCTGTGGCACACTGATAATGAGTCCTGCACAAACAAGTCAAAATACTCTTTCAAGACTTCTACAAAAGCTCCTTTTGCATGCTGCTGAGCAGTCAGATTTTCTGTTTCACCATCCCAGCTTCTTGTATTTTTCAGCAATAAGATATCTCCTCTTTCCAATTCTTCAATAGCATTTTTTACTTCAGAGCCAAACAGGAAATTTATGTATTTCACCTCTTTTCCCACCTGTTCTGACAATAATTTCGCATGCTGCTCAAGGCTTTCTAGATAATCTTCTTCACCTTTTCTTCCTTGGTGAGCTATCACAACAGTTTTAGCATCTTTGTCTGATAATTCTTTCAATGTCTTTGCATGCTGTTTGATCCTTCCTGACAACTGCACAACTCCATCACTCACAGGACTGTTCAAATCAACTCTCACAAGAACTCTTTTTCCTTTAACATCAAAATCATCAAGGGTTTTCATCTTCCAAGTAAACCTTTTAGATATGGGATTGCCTTAAACTTAGATCCTCCGCCAACTATTAAAAACCCATTTGCAATCCAGCCAGGAATATAACTCACCCCTTTAGTTTCAGCAGCTTTAGCAATCTGACCTTGAATTGCATACTTTGGTGCTTCATACCATCCAAGATAATAAGCATATAACTGTACTGCTATCCCTGTAACAAGACAAGTTTTTTGCACTGGTTTAGACACTTTAAATGACCTTATTTTCTGAAGGATAGTTCCTTTTTCTTTTGTTTCTAATTTTTTTTCTAAACTCATCTCAACCCATATACATAATTGTTCTAACCATCTGGCAGCAATATCCATACTCATTGTCATACCATGCCAGTACCTTTGCCTTGTTGTCAATAACTTTTGTAAACTTAGAATCAAACACAGCTCCATGCGTATCTCCTATGATATCAGAGCTTACAATCTCCTCTTCTGAATACCTCAATGTATTTTTCAGATCTTTTTGCGCTGCTTCTTTCATGGCATTATTTATTGCCTCTGCTGTTGCCTTCTTCTTTAGGTTCACAGTCAGGTCAACAAGGCTTGCATCAGGAACAGGAACTCTTACTGCAATGCCGTCCAACTTTCCTTTTAGCTTGGGGATTACCAGGCCGATTGCCTTTGCAGCGCCAGTGCTTGTAGGTACCATATTTAGAGCAGCTGCCCTCCCTCTTCTTAGATCCTTATGAGGAGCATCAACAAGCCTTTGGTCAGCAGTATATGCATGGATTGTTGTCATAAATCCATCAACAATGCCAAATTTATCATTTAATACTTTAGCTACAGGGGCCAGACAGTTGGTTGTGCACGATGCATTGCTCAGCACATTATCCTCTTTTTTTATTATCAGGTTATTTACGCCAGGAACAATTGTCTTTACAGGAGTTTCCCCTTTTGCAGGAGCTGATATCAGCACTTTCTTGGCTCCAGCTTCAATATGCATCTCTGCCTGCTCCTTTGTCCTGAATAATCCAGTGCTCTCGACAACAACATCTATGCCCAAGTCTCCCCATGGCAGATTCTTGGGATCTTTTTCAGCAATGACTTTTATCTTCCTTCTGCCGACTACCAGAAACTCGCCCTGCACCTTCACATCTTCTTCAAGCTTTCCATACACACTATCATGTTTTAACAAGTATGCCAGTGTATTCACATCTGTAAGATCATTAATAGCAACAAACTCCATCTTATTTTCAGCCAGACCAGCTCTTAGAACTCCTCTTCCGATCCTTCCAAAACCATTGATTGCAACTTTTATTGTCATTAAAACCACCTCTTTTTTTTATTTGATTGATATTTGAACATCTATATAGTCATAAGTTGAGTTGTCAGTGTTTTTAACTTTTACCATCCAAAGATAATCATCTTTAGGAGTATTCTCAATATTTATAGAAATGGGCAGATTAATACTAATCTTCGGCTCAACAGTAACTTTTTTATCTTCTGCCAGTAAAATGTCATAAGCTCTATTGCACTTTTCAACTTGATCTATACAAGATAATTCTATTATAAATTCCTTTTTTTCATTAAAAACATTATTAAGTGTCAAATCAAATGTTTTGACGTTCTCTGTTATCTTTATAGATTCAGGAGCAGAGAGTCTTTCATTAGAAGGGTATTCTCCAGAGGAAACAGTTATCCCAACTAATGGAATTGGTTGAATAATTGTGAAAAGTTTAGTGCCAATTAAAATTATAAAAAAAGGGACAACAACTATAAAAATAAAAGCATTAATAACCTTCCCTCTGATTTTAAA
>JAFCEI010000067.1 GCA_017609245.1 Candidatus Woesearchaeota archaeon
GGTACCTTTGATATCAGTATCCTTCAGGTCAAAGAAGATGGCAGTATCGATCCTCTTGCCGTTGACGGCAATCCTGAATGCGGTGGCAGTAACATCGATGAGGCTATCTTTCAGCAGATTCGAAAACTCTTTGAGGAAAAAGGCTGCGAACTTAGCCCTGAAAAAGACCTCGCAGAATGGCTTCAGATTCTGGATGAATGTAAGCTAGCCAAAGAGATCCTTGCCAGAAAGGACACTGCAGTAATCCCTCTTAGGATCGGCAATGAAAGAACCTCAATGGAAGTGACCTATGAGCAACTAAAAGAATATTGCGCAGATATAATCGTGACCTTGCGTAACTGCTGCCAAAGGGCATTAGAGAAGGCCAATCTTACACCTGATCAAATAGACAATGTCCTTATTGTGGGTGGAAGCAGTCGACTGCGGTTTGTGCCAGAGATTGTCAAAGAAATCTTCGGTAAGGACCCTGTTACTGACACTGATCCTGATCTCGCTGTGGCCAAAGGCAATGCCGTCATAGCAGCTGCTCATTTTGCCAAGTCTAATCAGAAGATTCTTTATGAAGGCAGAATATATCTTGCCTCTGCTATCAATGACCGCCAGATTGCAGCAAGAGATTTATGTGTCGCAGCCATCAATATGGAAGAGCATGGTGATAAGAATGAGTACAACTTTGCGATTATACCTGCCGGAGCTAAACTGCCTTATAAAACTACTGAACATTTTACACCTATTGATTCTCATGCAACAAGTGTCCGTGCGAAGCTGATCGATGGTGAACCAGGAAAATTGTCAGCTAATTACACCCCTCTTGAGGAAGTTGAAGTTCAGGTTCAACCTATAGATGAGGCCGATAATGACAATCGTATTGAATTCAAGGTCAACATGAACTCAGAAGGTTTGGTGGATATCAAGGTACGTGACAAGCTGCTTAATAAGCCTGTGCCTATCAAGTTCAAGTTTCACACCGGTCTTTCTGACATTGATATTGACCAGATGAAAACCCAGCTTCAGAAAATGCATGAGTAATTCAAATAATCAAAATAATTAACAACAAAGGGATTAAAAATGTACATAAACAAGTTGCTGAAAAAAACAAGCTTAAATCTCAATGGTCTTTTCGAACAGTTCGGAGCAAATATGCTTGAGCATAAGGACCAGGCTCCTGCAGAAAAACAAGATGTGCAAACTATTTGCGGTATAGACGGTCCAAGAGACACAATCATAGTTGTGGATGTTTCTGGCAGTATGGGTTATACAGATTATCATCCAACACGCCTGGCAGGTGGTATTGAGGCAGCAGTCGAATACATTAACATACGTGCAGAACAGAGCCCAAAAGACAGGATAGCTATAGTCGCCTTTAATAGTAGTGCCTGGATTGTCATTGACCTCTCGTCCATTACCCAGAAGGATCGGCTCATTGAAGCTGTTCGTCAGCTGGGAATACAGGGAGGCACTGATATTGCTGAAGGTCTCAAAAAAACAAACAAGATCTTTAAGAAGCATCAGGACACAACCAACAAAAGGCACATCATACTGCTGACCGATGGACACGGTGGTCACCCTGTTAAAACAGCTAACAAACTAAAAGATGAATACAGTGCTATTCTCAACGTAGTTGGGATAGGGGGAAATTGTAAAGATGTAAATGAGTCAAATCTTCGTAAAGTTGCTACTACAGATCCTGGTGGATTCAATCACTATAGATTCATTAAAAACTCCATGAGCTTGAAAGAGCACTACAAACATCTGGCAACAGGCCTTATCTGGCACGGAGGTAAAAAATGACTCAGGCAGAAGCTTGCAAAGTATTGGGTATAAGCCGGTCTGCCAGTCCTTCCAGGATGGAGCAGGCTTACCAGGAGAAACACAGAGAGCGTAGATTAAAGCATATCCTTGGAAATCCTCTGGCAGACCGGCAAAAAGCCCGGACAGATCTGGCAAAGCTTGCAATAGCTAAACAGGCCTTGCAAATAAGTTCAACTGCAAAGTCTTATCCAGGAAGACCTATCCCCAAAAAAACAACAAGGGCGAAGCCAACAAAAGCGAGGCCAAAAAGAGCAAGGCAAACGAGAGCGAGGCCAAAAAGAGCAAGGCCGGCAACAGTGAATTATAGCCAAAAACCTCAAACATTGGCTGATGCTTGGGAACAGTTTCTTCAGCTATCACCATTTCCTGAACAGGTGACCATGATACTGTTAGTATCAACGTTTCTTATCGTTTTAATTGGATTATTAGCAACGTGTTAAAGGAAAATCATTATGGGTATTCTGATAAACTTATTATTGAGTTTTGTACACTTGGTTCTTTTAGCTTTGGATATTATCTGCTTTTTTGTCATTATCCGGATGCTGTGCCACAGAATTAATCGATCTTGGCTAAATACTTGTGATTCAGTTGGAGGGCCTCTGGTTGATTTGTATGTAAGTTATCTTCAAAAAGCAATAAATCGTATCAGTTCCAAAACTTTTTCACAGGCAGCATTGTTAAATATTGCGATGCTGACACTGGTATTTGCAAGAATTTTCCTGGTT
>JAFCEI010000068.1 GCA_017609245.1 Candidatus Woesearchaeota archaeon
ACCAGATATTGTTCTGCAAGCCTGGCTCTAATTCAGGAGAATACAAGAAAGGATTGTCACCTGGAACTATGAATGTCTGGACAACACAATCTGGATGGAGCTTGGACTGCCAGATCAACGGTATTGTAGCTGTTGAAGGGGCATCAAAAGGATTATTGGAAAATACAGATGGTTCAGGATGGCCTGACATCCTGTCTGGAGACAATGATGGTGACGGAATATCAGACTCAGAAGATATAGAGCCAGATGCTAAATCAAACAACGGCAAGCCAGACTGGTGGTGTGAGAAGAATCCTAAGAAGTGCTGATTCTTTTTTTTATATTTTTATCAATCCGATAGTCCTAAGAATCTCATAAATCATTCCTAATGCTAATATCAACATCAACAATATTCCAATTGCTTTATTCGTCTTAATGCTGTACTCAGGCTTTCTATTCCCTAATCTCTTAGCTTTCCAGAACATCAAAACATTCAATATCCCTTCAACACCAAAAGCAATAGCTCCTGTAAAAGCAAGCGTAGCTACAAAAGCCCTGTTGCCGATCAAAAATATTACCAAAGGAGGAATACAAGCCAACAGCCACGCAACACTCCTGTTAATATTATAATCATAGTACATGTGCTTCAGACCCAATGCAAGTATCAGAAAAGAGCTTCCCATTGCCAGGACAGCAAACAGATTGCCAAACAAAACAGCAGAATTGCCTATTCTCTCCCCTAGACCGATTGTAGCGACCTCTGTTGTAGCCAGATTAGTGATCCCAACAACAACAAACGCAAACAATGCATAAAGAACAATAGGTATTGTTGCGCCAATGAGGATCGCTTTTTTAAGCTGTTTCTTATTTTTGGCCAACTCATGCTTCATCTCAGGAACTGCAACAGCTCCTGCTAATGAGAACAAGATCACTCCGTAGGGTAGAAATAATTTAGCAGCATCAAACTTTGCAAGATAAGAAACATCAACCTTGCCAAACCCGATCGCTGAAATCAGAAGTATCATAAGGACAACTAGTGTTGAAATAAGCAGCTCAATGTCCTTGACAGCAATCCCTCCTACAAACAGCACAATCAAAGCAAATGCAAAAAAACACAAGCTAAACACCAAGGGGTCAACAGAACTGAAGATAGCTGTCAATGCAGCGCCAACACCAATAAGATATGCTGTCAATGCACCATAATTGCCAAATATCATTGACAAAAGCATCACTAGCTTACCTTTTTTGCCCAAATATCTCTCTGCATATCCTGTAAGCTGGTGATGTCCTTTTGTTCTTAAAACAACTTCTCCTAAATACAAATACAAAATCAGGACAGCAACTCCTAAGATAATTAAATCAATAAGGCCAGTAAAAAAACCAGCTCTAGCAACAACATAAGGTATTCCCAAAACTCCTGCACCTATGATCGTGCCTATCAGCGTCCCGATTGCTTCAAGAAATGGAAGTTTTTTCATTTACACCTCTTTTTATATCAAATAATGTCTTGATGTTTTTAAATATTATCTTATGTTTGCAAAAGCTACCGTGCCTTTAAAAAAAGAAAAGCTTAAAAAACAAGAGCTAAAAAAAAGAAAAAGATAATTTTTGATTGTCATATAATTATAAATATGGGGCCACTGGGATTCGAACCCAGATCCGCCGGTAAGCCCTGTTGCTTTGCAACAACAACTGGAGCCGGCCATAATAGCCAGGTTATACTATAGCCCCTTAGTTCTAAGATTAATTATCTGCTTATTTAAACTTTATGGTGCATTAAATTTAAATAAGAGCTGATCATAATAAAACCATGAGAGCATTCATAGCAGTTGACCTGCCAGAAAACATAAGAGAATCACTTGTTCAAGTTGAAAAACAGCTAGATTCAGACGCAGCCAAGATAAAATGGGTTGAAAAAGACAATCTTCATCTTACAGTCAAATTTTTAGGCGAGATATCTGATGAGCAGGCTGAAAAAATAAAACATGCTCTTTCAAAAATCAAGTTCGAGCAGCAAACAGTCTCAATTTCAGAAACAGGCGTATTTCCTTCTGAGGATTACATAAAAGTCATCTGGGTCGGGATAAGGCCAAACGAGCAGATAATAGAGCTTCACAAAAATATTGAATCAGCGCTGACAGGATTAGGCATAAAAAAAGATACAAGAAAGTTTGAAGCGCACATCACTTTAGGAAGAGTAAGATTTGTCAAAGACAAGCCTAGATTAGTCAAATCGATCAAATCAGCTGATGTTAAGACAGATGAGTTTACAATAAGCTCTTTCAAGCTCAAGAAAAGCACGCTCACTGAAAAAGGCCCAATTTATGAAGATATCAAAAAAATTCGCTTGTAGTGGATTTTTAGGATGCTCGGGAATGTAATCATTCCCGACATCGCAACATTTAAATAGGTCTGAATTCTCCTTTAACATATAGCCAAGTATAAAGGATAGCTCGCAAGAGGACTTTATATACACTGCAAGGCGATAGAAAAGCAGTAGAATCACATT
>JAFCEI010000010.1 GCA_017609245.1 Candidatus Woesearchaeota archaeon
TGGCATGTCATTCAAAACTTGAATGCTGCTGAGAAAAGCATCTACTTCATGACATTCTCGTTTACAAATGAAGACATTGCAAACTCTGTAATTAACCAATATGGTAAGGGGTTAGATGTCAAAGGGGTTTTTGAAAAGACACAAAAAAGTCAATACTCACAATTTGAGCGGATGCATGGATTTAACATGAGCGTCAAATGGGATTCTAATCCGGCAAATATGCACCATAAAGTTTTCATAATAGATAACAAGACAGTTATCACTGGCTCATTTAACCCAACAGGTGCTGGAGATAATAAGAATGATGAGAATGTTCTGATAATCCATGACAAGGATATTGCCGACAAATATTTAAGCGAGTTTGATTCTATATATGCTGATGATTAGGCCGCCAGCAGTAGCAGGACAGTTTTATGAAGATGATTTTGAAAAGCTTGAAAAGCAGATCAAAGAGTGTTTTACAGGCAAACTAGGACCAGGAGAACTGCCTATAAAAAAAAGGGATAAGAATATTTTGGGAGCTATCCTGCCTCACGCAGGATATGTCTACTCTGGCCAGTGTGCTGCATGGGCTTTTAAAGATATTGGTGAGAGCAGTTTTGTCGATCTTTACATAATTCTCGGAACAAATCATACAGGTTATGGCAAAACCTCGCTTTTATTAGATGATTTTCAGACACCTTTTGGAGTTGTTAAGGTTGATCAGGAGTTTGCGCAGGCTCTTATGAAGAACTCTTCTATCAGAGAGAACAGGCGTGCTCATCTAGAAGAGCACAGTATTGAGGTTCAGCTGCCATTTCTGCAGTTTGTTGAAAAAGATTATATGAAACACCTGAAAATATTGCCGATTGTCATTGATTATACAGTTGATTACAAAGAATTAGCGCAAGCAATCAGAAAAACAATCAAACAATCAGGCAAAACAGTCAGGATAATTGCTTCATCTGACTTCACACATTATGGCCCATCATATGGATTTGTGCCTTTTGAGACAAATATCAAAGATAATCTGACAGAATTAGACAACAAAGCAGTTGAATTTATCAAAAAATTAGATTCACAGGGATTTCTAGACTATCTGCAGAAAACAGGAGCAACTGTATGCGGAGCGATGCCGATTGCTACACTAATCGAGATTCTAAAAGACAAAACAGAAAAAGTTAAGGTTCTGCAACACTATAATTCCGGAGATATTAGCAAAGAATATCACACTTGTGTTGACTATTTCTCAATTGTTTTTTATTAAAAAAAGAAAATAAAAATTTATTCCTTCAGATCCTTCAGCCCAGTCTCGGTCACAAAGAAACCGCATTCACCATCGGGCAAGGACGGGCTATCAACCAATTTAGCAACTCTGCTTCCTTTCTTGCCTTTTCTCAGGTAAATTCTAAACACTGAGTTGTGAGCAACAATATGCCCCCCAATAGCCTCTGTAGGATCTCCAAAAAACATGTCTGGCTTTGACATTACCTGGTTTGTCACATAAACTGTAAGATTATACAGGTCAGCAAGCTTAGTCAAGGTATGCATATGTCTGTTTAATTTCTGCTGCCTCTCAGCCAAAGTCCCTCTGCCGATAAACTCTGCTCTAAAATGCGCTGTAAGTGAGTCAACAATCACTAATTTCACTTTAGACTTATTGTTTTTTATCAAATCCTCAACCTTTTCAGCCAAAAGCATCTGATGATCAGAATTATAAGCACGAGCAACCTTGATGTTCTTCAGAACCTTATTTGAATCCATCTTAAGCCCCTGTGCAATCTGGATAATCCTTTCTGGCCTGAAAGTTCCTTCTGTATCAATATACACCACTTCTCCTTCACATCCGCCTTTATCTACAGGCAATTGAGATCGAACAGCTAAGATGTGCGCTATCTGTGTCTTACCGCTGCCATACTGTCCAAATGCCTCTGATATAGAGCCTGTTTCAAAACCCCCTCCAAGCAAGGCATTCAAAGCAGCACTTCCAGTTGTAATCTTCTGAACCTTGGACCTTTTTTTAAGCAAATCTTCGCCAGACTCAAAACCCATGTCCATCTCATCTCTTGCAGCCTGTATCATCTTTCTTGCAACTGCCTCGCTCACACCAGCTGCTTCAACCATCTGTCCTGGCGAGCCTACAGCTATGCTAAGTAGATCATCATATCCTGCTGCTGCCAGTTTTTCAGCTGTTGCAGCTCCAACACCTGGTAAATCCTTTATTGATTTTTCTTTCATCTTATATCACCATAAGCAAGGGGTTTAAACAACCCCTTGAACTGCAATTTCTTCATTATTAGTACTGTCAGTATCTCTCAACACAATGTGTTCATATGCTTTCTGCAGCACTAGAGCTGCCTTTGGCAAGTCATTAACTCTTAAAGAATTAGTTGTCTGCCAATTGCCGTCTTTGTCTGTATAGCTTCTCTGCAGAGACACTGTCCTGTATTCTGTCTGTTCGCCAGTCTTTTTGCTGACGCCGTTATTTTTCCAAACTGTAGCACTGATAACTCCAGTGCTAAACTTTTTTTCAGGCTTATTGCCTTCCATCTAAACCACCTCTTTCCTTATCGGATTTTATTTCAAACTTCCCTTGATCATGGAGAACTAAGCTCCCAGGAAGTGAGGTTAGCTGCCTAAGCAACTGAATATTATAAATGAAGCCTTATTTAAATACATTTTGCGCACCTGTCCAGTGACCAGTGGACTATATAAGATTATCAGATTATATAATTAAAAGGCTTTTAAGCGCTGTTTTCAAGCCTTTTTACTTCTTGCTCAGGGTCAGGATTCAGGTCAACCTTGTTTGCAATAAACTCTAGCCTGTCAAAAAACTTATTTTGTACAGCCCTTCCTTCTAATTTCACTATATTACCCAAAAGCTCTGTCTTGACATCATTAAACTTCTCAGGATTATCTTTATAAGTCAAAAGTTCTTGTTTTGTTTTTCCACAAACCTTTTCAACATTATCCCTAAAAAAAACAGTCCTTATATTTCCTGTACCATCATCCAAAAATAAGTTTAAAACATAAGACCACTCAGGCATTATGTTTCCATGCTGCGAACAGCTAAACAGATTCTCTTTTTGCACAGGCTTTTTGCCACACTCAGGGCATGTCATAAAAAATTTAGGATCAAAGACCTGGACAATCGTCCCCAATACAACTGCATTATCCCCTTCTCTCAGGCCAACAATATCTTTTCTTTCTGCAGCTGGCTTCTGATATGTGCCGACTGTCTCGCCTTCAGGATTTATCACCAGCTTGCTCCTGTCATTCAAGTGGATCTCTTTGTTGCCGTTATTATCCCTCACATATCCCCCTACTATCTTGATAACATCGCCCTGCTTCAGGTTTTCAATGCAGTCTGTCTGAGAATGCCACAATGTAATCCTTATCATGCCTGTCTCATCTTCGATAATCAAACTTGCAACCTTGCCCTGCCTTCCTTCTTTGGTCTGGAATTCTTTGATCGGGAAGATGTTTCTGACTTTGCCTAATATCTCAACATCTCTCATTCCGGCAAGGATATTCTTGATTTGAAGCTTACCATTCATCTCGATGAGTTGTATGCCAAGTTCATTAGCAATAATATGTGCTGCACCTTCTTTAGAAATAAGCCCTGATAATTGTTTTAGTTTTTCATTAATCTTCATATCAATTTCAGCATCACTCATGCTGCTTTTTTCTTTGATTTTTGATATAATATCTTCATAAGGAATTTGTATCATTCAACCACCCATATTTGATTAGCTAGATTATATTTTATATAGATTTATGTTGTGAAAAAGTTATGTTAAAGTTGGTGTTGATGGACGAGAAACCAATCCCTCTTCCATCATATTATTATCGCAGTCTACAGCAACAACAGCATAATAATCGCCTTTATTTGCTATTGTATAAGAGTTTGTTTGTTCAGATACCTTGTCCTCAAGTGCAGCTTGATCAAGCTTTTCGAATGATGTAGCTGCATGATAAATCTCATAATGGTCTATATCATCTTCTTCATTTTTATCCCATGTCAGGATTATTGAATCATCTTCTGGTGTCAGCTCAATCCCTTTCACAAGATCTGGCTCAGCCTCATCATCAAAATAATATGCGAATTTGATCACATTATTCTGGAAACCATTCTCCGTCAACACTTCCTTGTCTTCAGCTACATTTATCATTGCAATTCTTCTGTCAGGGCTACATTTCTCTGGATTTTCTATCTGCTCTTCATAGCTCCAGCCTTCTGGACGATTATTATTTAAACACTCCATAAGACTGTTTTTATCTAAACATTTTATATGTAAATCAAATGCCTGGTTTTTTATACTTTCATAGACATTTAAATCATAATCTATGTTTGTTTTAAATGATGGTTTGACTGAATAAACAGCCAACTGGCCGTATTCCTCGTAATATTGTTTAACCTTTTCAACATAATCGCTTGTCTCGTCAGGAACATTTGTGCAAGTGCTAAAACCAACCTCATAATCACAATATCTATTAATATTTCCGGCCCCCCAATTATATGCAGCTGTTGATAGCTCAATATCGTGATTGTATCTTTGATATTGCGATAAGAAATGTTTTGTCCCTGCTATTATATTCTTCTTTGGATCAAATCTCTCGTCAATCTTTGCAGCCTCTTCTACTGAAAGATCTGCAACATCTATTGCTAATTCTTTAGAATAAGCATCATTGCACGTGTTAAATGATACATCTTCGTATGTTTTTAGTCCCAATTCTTGTGCAGTTCCAGGCATAAGCTGCATCAAACCAGCAGCCCCGCAGCCTATTGAAACAGCTTTTGGATTGAAGTTAGATTCCTGTCTTATTATTGCCTTGATCAAGGCTGATGGAACATCGTATTTAGCACTAGCTTTTTCTATTATTTTATTATATTCTGTAGCTATAGATGCCTCTCCAGAAATGCTCATCTTAAGGTCAGACCTTGCATTTCCTGTTATTTCTAGATTATCTTTTAGTTCAACATCATAATTTTCATCAGTAATTGAAGCATCAGGATAACTTGCTGAGTAAGAATCTAAGTTTTTGTTAAATCTTGCTGTAAAATTGCCCTCAACATCCTTTGGCTCGCAATAGGTTGTCTTATTATGCCAAAACACATAGCCATGATACAGCCCGCACTCAGACTGCTCGCCAAACCCCCCTCTCTGTCCCAGATCATAAGCAGTTTGATATGCAGCCAGTTTTGCAGATGCATCAACATAAAACAATGCCTTGTCACCTTGATTATATAAGCTGAACAAACCTGCCTGTTTATCGCCGATTGTCAAAGTTTTAGTGTTAGGAGAAAGCTGTATAAATGCAGTTGTCAACACAGCTAAGGTTAGGAAAACCAGTGCAATATTAAAAATCATCGCTTTCTTGTTCATTTTGAATTTTTTGCTGAAAATTTGAAAGACAGAAAATCTCTCAGATTTTCTTTATCTTAACCAACTGTGGGGCCTATTGAACCCAACCCCTCCTTGCAATCACTAAAAATAACCTTAAGATTTCCAGTAGGCGAAGGTATAACCTGCTCAAAATCAGTGCAGTCAGAACCTCTGTTAAGGCTTAAAGAGGTTCCCTCGACCTTGATCTGCCATCCTGGTGCAAAGTCTTTGAAAAAATCATCTGTTTTTTTGTTAAATATCTCTTCATAATTTGTCTTATCCAATGCTGCTAATGCAATCAGCTCGGCAAAATTCATGCTCATACCTTCAACAGGGCTTCTCAGATAATTCAACAATGTGATTTCAGCTTCATTTGCTTCAAAAGTGCTTATAATATTTTCCTCAGCAGGCCCTTCACAGCTTTGAGCTGCAAACAGCAAAAAGAAGATTATAGCTATCAGGATAAAAGCGATGTAAGAGTAAAAATCAACTAATGCCTCTGCAATAAACCCTTTTTTATTCATCATCTTGAGATCACGCTCACTTCCAAAGTATCTGGAACAGAAGTTTCCCCATCCCTGACCAATACATAAAACTTAGTCTTTATCTCTTTTGAGCCGCCTTTAATCCCTCTTTGAGGATAATATTGCTCATAAAAATCTTTATTATAATAAGCTGTCATTCTTCTGCCAACCAGATCAAGCTTAGCCCCAAGATTATCTGCAGCAGCGATTGTAGAACCTATCCTTTCTGAATTGAACTTAATCAAATCAACTATGCCTGGATATGTCCTGTTGATAGACTCGTCATGATAAGCGATTGAAGAATAAATAATCCTGTTAACCAAAACATAGCTCTCTGAAGCGCTTATGTCAACATCAGTTCTTACAAAACCTCTGACCATAAAAACAATAGTCAACACAACTACAGCTAAGAATATTATTTTCGGAATAAAATTGATTATATTAAATGTTATTAATCCTTTTTTATTCATTCTCAACCCCAACTATATTTCCTAACTTGTTGATTTTAAGCTGACTTTGATCAGCAGAAACAACAGCATACTCAAAAACCATGTTTGAACCTTCTAAAAACGAGTAAAAGCATTTAGGATAAGCCAGCTCTTCATATTGCTCAAATTCTTCATAAACATAAACCTGTCCTGGCTTAAAATCAATAATAAAATTTTTTATATCTCCAGGATAAGTGTAAGAAACATCGCCAGGACTTGCATAGATTGAGTTCACAATCAAAGCTATATCCTTGCTCAAGTAGTTTTTCTCAAATAGAGTCTGGTCAGCAACATCATCAATAAAAGTAAACAAAGCAACTGCAATCAGAACAATAAGAAACATCTGTGCAATAATATAATAAAACTCATGCTCTACCTGAGCCTTTTTACCCAGCCCTCTTTTTTCGTTAAAAAAATTCATTTTTTAATGAATTTGGAAAAACTTTGTTTTTCCATTATTTCATAAGATTATAAAATCTAATTGTCATTTAAATAGATTACGATATTTGTATACTGTACTACAGAATTATTTATATAGATAAAATACATTATTAAAAATAGGGATTAAAGATGATTTTATCTGACAAAGAAATAGAAAAATTATTAGAAGAAAAGCAGATAGATGTTAGTCCATTGGATATAAATCTGGTTGGCCCAAGTGGATTAGATATGAGGCTTGGATATCAGATGAGAGTTTTCAAGGAAGACTCAGATGTGGAGCATCTTAATCCTTTTGACCCTGCTTCTGAACATGCAACAGAGCTTGTTGAACCAGAAGATGGCAGGTTTATAATAGAGCCTGGACAAGTAGTCTTAGCTTCAACACTTGAAAGAATAGAGCTGCCAGAGCATCTTGTTGCAAGACTGGAGTCAAGAAGCTCTTTGACAAGATTAGGGTTAGTTATATTGGGAACATCTGGATCAGTTGAGCCTGGATTCAGAGGACACCTGACAATACCTATCATAAATACTGGCAAGCTGCCAATACTTATGTACCCTGAGATGTGTTTCTGTAAGCTTGCATTTGAGACAATGTCAACTAAAGCTGCAACACCTTATTATGCAAGGGAAAGCTCAAAATATGTTGACCAGAAAGGCCCAGTTGCTTCCAGACTGCACATGGAAAAGAAAGAGTAGTTTAGTTTATTCCATAAGGTTCTTCTACACCTTCATAGATTGTGCATCTACATGCGCAGTCTATTGAGCCAGATTGTTTTGGTTCGCACTCAGTTCTGCCCTGACAAATATCTTCATAAGTGCAGGAGCTGTACATCTCCTTGTTCTTGCATGACTCATCTGAAGCTTCAGAACATGTTAATATTGCTGGCTCCAGAATTCCACATCCTTCCTCAATGGTATGCTCAGGTATTGGCTGGTCAGCAAGTTCTTGTTTGGATATGAAAATATTCATCTTATTTTGCGATATTTCTTTTTTGATAACCAGATTATCTGTGCCAAACTCTTCTTTGCATTTTCCATATATTACAAGATGTTCATAACAATATCCTGAAACTATCCTTCTAAGGCCTATATTTCCTTTTTTGTCGCTACTAAGAGGGGCTGTGAATATTATATCACCTTCAAAACTGCGGCAGCTGATCGGCTCATTTTTTTCATCTTTGAAATCATTTCCTACCTTTTCCTCAAATAAGCACAAGCAAGCCTTATCTGAACATTTTACAGGTTTAGGTATCCTATAACTTGCATCTCCGCTAGAACACACTGTAACAGGGCAATCTTCATCATTCTCAGCAGAGGAACAGCTCTTATCAAAACCTACAAGAATCAGGTTTGATTTAATATAATAAGGCGTAATAGATTCGGTTTCTGCGCTTGGGTTATTCAGAAGCTCTTGCACAGCATCTGCCAAAGCATTGAAACTGTTTATAGAGCCCTGATCTGTTTGTGGAACAAACATCGCATAAAGCTTTGTAAAAACCCCAATTGAAGCAACAATTATTGCTGCTGCAAGAATCACGCCTATAACTGCTTTCCATTCCATACCTTTTTTGTTCATCTTGATTATGGTATGCAGCAAGGACCAGATGTCTGGCCATTGAACTCAGTCTCATAAGGTAGCGTCACACAAACTGCACAATTCTGACCTTCACATGTTGCTACTTTAGTTCCGCCTCTTGACTCGCACGTAACTGCAGAAGTAGCGGTCTTGCCATAAAGCCCTATTTTTGGGCCGATTATAAGAATAACAATTATCAAAACAAACACAGCTATCCCTGCTTTCACTATTGTCTCAAACGCTATTCCTTTTTTTCCTTTCATTTTAGATTAAAAAGAAAAGTTTATTGGATAGGCACGCAGCATATCTCAGGTATCTCGTCTTCCTCTGTAGGGCAGTTCCAGGCACTGTATTCTGATTCTCCAGCTGAGCAGCCAGCATCAATTGTTCTGCATGTTCCGCCTTTGTTTTCACATTCGCTAACTTGCCCTGCAAATCCGCCCATTCTTCCAATAAACACCACTGATAGAATAACCAGAACCAACAAAGCAATAGCAGCTACAACAATTGTTGTTAAGCTTAATCCTTGACCTCTTTTGTTCATTTTTCACCTCTCTGGTAAATTATATACCTATTATATAGATAAATTATATTTAAATGTTGCTTTTCTGTCAAAATAGACTCAGAAAAGCCTGCACTAACTTGTCTACCTGCTGTCTAAATATGACTATTAAAGCTATCACGATGACTATTACTATTGCTGCCTTAACTATTGTTTCAAACTCCATTTAACCTCCAAAAGTAAAAATATTCACAATTCTCTGCCATACTTCATCCATCTTGCCTGATAAAACAAAAATAACTCCCAATAATATCAGCAGCACAGCCAAAGCCAAGACAATCTTTCCAAATGTTTCCCATGCAAGTCCTTTTTTGTTCATTTCAAATTTTTCTCTTTAAGCCTCGAGTGAATCACAAGTATCAGGTAATTCATCGGCAGGAATTAATACAACAGTTATTAAATATGCTGCATCATCTTTTGTTTCAGAGTACATATAAACGCCTGCTGCCATGCCGCCAATAGTTCCTGCAATCATCCCATAAGGGCCAGCTATTGAGCCAAGTTTAAAACCTGCAAAACCCAATCCTCCAATATCTATTAATGCTTTTAATTTTCCATCCCAAGATCCAATTACAAACAATACATAATATGGTTGTGATGTAATAATATCATCTGCATTTTCTGGATTTTGAGCTGTAAATGCCTTTTCAACAAAATTAAGTTCTTTTTCAATTTTTCCGTTTACTAAATATTCTAAATAGGTTAAATTGGTGCCGGCGATGTTTGTTTTTTCTAGATAAGTACCAATGCTATTTATTCTAGGAATCTTGCTGCTAAATGATTCATCAAACCTTATCACACTGGAGATTATGCATTTGTTCCCACTTTCAAAATCTCCATAAGGATTAAGTTTCCCTTCTCCAAACTGATACCATGCAGTGACAAGTTCATCAGCAACTGTTCTTTTGACAATTTCAATAGTTGCTGCCTGATTATTCACATTTATTGATGTTACTTTTTTCTTGTTCAGGTCAATACTATTATGATCAATATTAACATATCTTGTCTTGCAGTTGATCGAATCTATCAAAGGCTTACCAATAAGTTTTGATTTTGCAGCTGCCAAAACACTCAATCTGCATAGCTCTTTTGGTGACTGCTTTTGAAGGAGATTTACAAAATTAGTTATAAATGCGAACAAGATAAGTCCTACGACTAGAACCAAGATTATCTTTACTAGTTTTGATGCTACAATTGCTTTTTTATTGTTCATTTTAATAGATGGTTTAAAACATACTTAACTATATAAAATATTGCAATGACAAATACTAAGGTAAGTACAAGTATCATTGCTTTAGTTAGCTCTAGTCCTTTCCTATTCACAGATATCAAGCCTCACTTGCAGGTTATTGTATGTTGGTAGTGGCTGTATCGCAGGCTCAACCAATGTTGCACCTGTGCAGTTGCCGATAACTATCAGCCCATCATATGTATTAGTAGACGCAACAAACCTATATCTTTTTTTCCATTCATCCAAGGAATTTTCAAAAATCCTTGTTATTTCTGCCCGAGCATAATCACATGAACTATCAGCACCACACCTGATTGGCCCATTTGTCGCACAGTCCATCAACAGATCTCTGATATTTTCATCATTACATCCAGTATTTGTCCTTAGCAGTGCAGTCAATGTGTCAGTTGCAAGAGATTTCATAGTATATGTATCCTTAACCTGAACTGGTTTTAATATGACAAACCTCACAACAAACAATCCTGCCAAAGTCAGCAAAATGATTATTACAGCCAACCCCATTATCTCCATCTGAGATCTTTTATTGACCATAATAACTCTTCACCTTTATAACGCCAAATGAAAATAATCTCTCAATAGGATCATAGATTGAGATAGGTATAAATCCCGTTGTATAGCTGGTCTTATCCCCCTGATTCTCGTACAAGGTAAAATTTTTTCCTGATCCACTAAGATCCTTCACCTCAATATCAGAATAGCCGAACATCCCATAATAATACAGCCACTCATCATTTATCGATTCTTCTGCTACCTCAAGCTTGTAATAATCAAAGCAAATTCCCCTCTCAACAGCTCCAACAGAGCACTGCAGCTCTGGCAAGTTTGTAAGAACCTGTGCAACATCTATGCTTCTCCTTGCTTCTGCTTCTCTCTGCGTTCTTTCAAAGCTTATCTTCTCAACCTGGGTGTAAAAGATAAACCCAAACATCAGGATCACAAAAAATACTATAAGTATTGCAATTGTTGTCCATATCTTTAATTGGGCTTTCTTTTTCATTTTAGTATATTGTTGGGCATGATTGTAACTGAAGATCATAGTTTCGGGATTCTAAATCATAAAAAGCAGTTAGATTTATATCTAATAATTCACGACAAGCTTCACCTGCAGAATATTTGCTTTTCAATAGGTTTATCCTATCTTGATAGAGTTCAGTTACAATTCTTTTTTTCTCTTCTGCTTTTTTAACTGTGCAGTTAAACTGCTCTGAATTTTCAGCAAAAACAGCACCAACTTTAAACGCATCTCCTTCATAAGCTATGCTTGGACTCCATGTCAGACCATTATTAAAAGAAGCTGAATTATCATTTATGCTGACAGCTGAAATATCTCCTCTTACATCAGGAATATTGCCTTGTTTATCCCAAAAGACAAATCTTACCTTATAGTTTTTCTTGTCTGTAAAATTATCTGATGTTGGAATAGACTCATAGGTTATGTATTCAGGTAAAAGAGATTCTAACTCTTGTTCAGCCTCGCCGACCAGCACATACCTCACATTCGGAGAAGTCAGATAAAGGAAATTAGTTACCCTGTAAGGCACTGACCAGTCTAGATTATACATCACCAACTGCCTTCCCTGGATCAGGTCAGGCCCAAAAACAACCCTTGCATCAAGCTGTTTTGTAACACCTTCTATCGTAAAAGCATCGCATGTAAGCTCAATATCAAGCTTAGGTATATTTACCAAAGAAGCTGTTCCTGTACTTACCTCAGCACCTGTCAGTATCCCGTCCAGCTGCTGCAGAATCTCAGCAGCATTCTTTGTGTCAGATATCTGCTTCTGTTTCTGCGCAATCCCTACAAAAAACAATAAGATTATGACTCCAACTATCAAGATAAATACCCAAGTAAGCTGCGCTTCGATTATTCCTCTCTTATTTCTCGTGCCTTGGATGTTCATGTCCAGCCCTCTGCCTTTCTTTTAGTTCAGTAAGATGTTTTAATCTTGTCTTCTGCAGCTTTTCCTTGTTTGCTGCCTGTTTCATCAGCAAAGTTACATATTCTCCGCCCAAAAAATGCGGCAATATGACATAATCAGCGCCTTCTTTATAAAGCATAAGTGCCTCATCAACCTGTGAGGCTGTCACAAAAGCTATACCTTTTTTATTGACCTCCTTAAACTTCCTCAAAAGCAGCAGATTGTCTGCCATATCAGATATTGTTGAGATTATCAATTTTGTCTTTTTCATGTTCAGTCTCTCTAAGATCTCAATATCTCCTGCATCACCATATATGCAGGGTATTTTTTCGGTGATCAGGTCATCAATAGTCATGGGGTTATAATCTACAACCAAAAATTTCTTGCCTGCATCTTTTAGTGCTCTTAAGATAGACCAACCAATCCTGTTCCTGCCAAAAAGGATCACATCATGTTTTAATCCTTTTGGGATGTAAAAAAGCTCTCCGTTTTCATGATAACTCCCCTTAAACAAAGAGTATAATCTCCTGTCATATTTGATAAAATAAGTTGTAGTTGTGATTGTAATGATTGCCAGCAGAACAGTCATTGTAAAAATTTCATTGGTTATGTGCCCCAATAATAACCCTTGAGCAACAAGAATCAGACTAAACTCTGATACCTGAGCAAGGCTCAATCCAGTAAAAAAACTAACCTTTTTCTTATATCCAAATACCTGACATATGATCGAGATTATAAAAGGTTTGAATAATATCACTATTAGTCCGAATATGATCAAAGGAATCAGAATGGTCCTAAGATTATTGATTACAAGTTGCATTCCAAGGCTCACAAAAAATATTGCTCCAAAAAAATCCCTTAGTGGCTTTATCCTTGAAGATATCTCGATCTTATATCTCAGATTTCCAATAGTTAGGCCAGCGATAAAGGCGCCGATTGCGATGGAAAATCCCATAAAATTAAACAAAACAATGAATGTGAAACATACTGCCAAAGCAGACATAAATAAAAGTTCAGAGCTCTTGGCAGCAAAC
>JAFCEI010000011.1 GCA_017609245.1 Candidatus Woesearchaeota archaeon
CTTAAGCAGGTTTGAGATAGCAGCTCCCAAAAAATTATTTCTTGCATGTCCCAGATGCATTGGCTTGTTTGTGTTCGGCGAAGAGAACTCAACAACTATCTTTTCTTTTTCATCTTTGACCATGCCATATTTTTTCTTCTTGTCCAGGATATTTCTTAATGTGATGTCAGACAACCTGTCTTTGTTGATGAAAAAGTTAACATACGGCCCTGTTGCTTTGATGTCTTTTACAAGTTCGGTTCTTGCCAGCTTTCCAGAGAGCTCAACAGCGATTTCATTGGGATTTTTACCTAATCTCTTGGTCAGAGAAAAACAAGGAAAAGCATAGTCGCCCAGCTCAGGGTTGGGAGGTACCTCTATCTCAGGATTTTCAACCTCTTTTTTCAGCATGTTCAGGATTTCCTGCTTGAAAATATCCATATTTCATATATAATATGCTGCTTTCTTAAATTCTTTGCTGTTTTAAAGTACTCACCGCTCAGTAACAAAAGATTTATAAATATCTATCACAATAATATATCATGGACAATGAAAACAAATTCTGGAATTCAAAAGAAGGTGAACTAATTAAAAGAATACAAAAAGAACAAAAAGAGCTAAGAAAAGATATTGATGAACTTCAAGAACTGTCTAAAATTGTTAAAGAAAATGCTGAAAATCTGATATGCACAAGAGCTATAAACGCTGCTTCTGATAAATTGAAATATAACATGTTCATGGCTGCAACTGACAAAGTAACATACATCACACTAAAACCAGAATATCAAAATCCTTAATCACTTCTTCAAAAACTTCTCAGCCCTCTTGAGCATCTCTTTTTTCAGGCCGATAAAACATCCGCCTTTTTTTCCAGCAGCATATGTTGATTCTTTTGGTTTTAAGATCTTGTTGATATCAGGATGCTCAATGTCAATATGAGTTATCCTTGCCCTGGATTTCCCTTTCTCATGAACATAAACCTTAGCTCCTTTCAGCTCTTTTTTTCCATATCCTACGCCTGTCATCTATCTCACCCAATACAGCATCAGCCAGCTCAAAAAGACCAGAAAGCTCATGCCAAACACAAACCACAACAGGTTCTTGTCATTTGCAAGCCCAAACGGGATAAATCCTATGATCCCGCCCACAGCAAACTTGCTGTTTTCAGAGTCTGACAAAAAACTAAGAATTATAAGAAACAGACCTATAAATAATACTGCAATCCCGATTATAACGAGCTTTTTCATCCTAAAGAGATTCTTCAATCTTTTTCAGAACATCTGCCAAGATCTGGAACAGGTTATTTCCTGATTCTTCTGCTTCAGCAGGTTTTTCAGCTGTCAAAACACCTTTTAGCTTGTAGCTGTCACCCTCTTTGTCCAGTATCAGCTCAAACTTCTGAAAACCTGCAGCTTTCTCTGTATAATTCTTGACAGAATTCCCAACAATCTTCTTTAGAACAATCATCTGGACTGGCTCAACTGCGTCAAAACCAGTCAGTGATATGTTTCCCCCGAGTTCTATAGTTGCCATAGTTACTACAGCTCTATTTAAAGTATTAAGATTTATATAGTTTTCTATGCAATTTCACACTATGAAGATATATATAGAGAACTACGGCTGCTCTGCAAATTATAATAATGGTGAGATAATTGCAGGTCTGCTGAAAAAAGCAGGCCACAAGCTGACATCAGAGAGAGCTGCAGATATCATCATACTAAACACCTGCACTGTAAAAACTCCTACAGAAAATAAGATCCTGAAAAGGATCAGACAGGTAAAAAAACACCTTATTGTTACAGGCTGTATGCCTTCTGCCCAGGCAGACCTGATAAGAACTGCAAACCCTAATGCAACGCTGATAGGCATCCACCACATCAAAGACATTGTAAAAGCAGTGAAAAACAAGCAGGATATGATAAACAAAAGAAAAGAATTAAAACTGTGCCTGCCAAAAATAAGAAAAAACAAGATAATAGACATTGTCCAGATATCAGAAGGGTGCAAAGGCAACTGTTCATACTGCATAACAAGACTTGCAAAAGGAAAACTTGTTGTTTATCCTGATCATGAAATAATAAAAGAGATAGAATCAGCTATTAAAGAAGGGTGTAAAGAGATATGGCTCACAAGCCAGGACACTGCTGCTTATCCTAATTTACCTTTGCTGTTAAACAAGATAGCCAGGCTTCCAGGTGAGTTTAAGATAAGGCTTGGCATGGCAAACCCGAACAATGTTTTGCCGATACTAAATCCACTAATAAGATCATTCAGCTCAGAAAAAATATTCAAATTTCTGCACATCCCTGTGCAGTCAGGCAATGACCAGGTATTAAGATCAATGAACCGCTACTACAAAATTGCTGATTTCAAAAAAATAGTCAGGGAATTTAGAAAAGTTTATCCAGAAATCACTATTGCAACAGACATCATCTGCGGCTTTCCAGGAGAGACAGAAAAACAGTTTGATGATTCATTAAGATTGATAGAAGAGATAAAGCCAGGTGTCCTGAACATCTCAAGATTCTGGCCAAGGCCTGGAACAGAAGCTGAAAACATGAAGCAGCACCCAAGCTGGCTCACAAAAGAGAGAAGCAAACAGCTAACAAAACTCTTCAACCAGATAGCTTCTGAAGAAAACAAGAAGTGGGTTGGATGGGAAGGTAAAATTTTGATCGATGAAAAAGGGAAAAACAGCACATGCATAGGAAGAAATGATTTCTACAGGCCAGTCATTGTCAAAGGCAGGCACAGGCTAGGCCAGACAATGACAGCAAAGGTAAGAACAGTGACTGCGCATGATCTGCGGGCCTAAAACCGCAACATTTTTAAACACTCCAATACTCCAAAAATATACCTATGAGTGATGATGGCAGAGATGCCTGAGTGAGGAACATTATTCTCACACTTTAAATAATACCTAAGGGGGTTGTAATAAAATGACTGATGAAAATAAAGTTTATGAAGCTATTGAAGGAGCAAGATCATCTGGAAAGATAAGCAAGGGAGCTAATGAAGCTACAAAAGCGATTGAAAGAGGCACAGCAAAACTGGTTGTTGTTGCAAAAGATGTGACACCGCCTGAAGTTGTGATGCACATACCATTGCTTTCTAAGGAAAAAGGCATCGCATGTGTAGAAGTGAAGAGCAAGGAAGAGCTTGGCGCAGCAGCTGGCCTGTCAATTCCAACAGCAGCAGTGGCAATAACAAAAGAAGGTGATGCAGCAGCCATTGTAAAAGAGGTTGTTGATGCTAACAAGCCTGAAGCGCCTGCAGAAGAAAAGAAAGAAGCACCAAAAACAGAGGAAAAGCCTGCTGAAGTCGCCAAAGAAGCAAAGCCAGAAGAGAAAAAAGAAGAAGCTCCTGAAGAAGAAGAGAAACCAGCAAAAGAAACTAAAGAAGAAAAAGCTGAAGAAAAGAAAGAATAAGTTTACTAAAAAATGGCATTCACAAAAAATAAACCTCAATCAAGGCCTTCCAGAGGCAAAGCTAAAGAAGCAGAAGTAAAAGGAGTTGTGCATTTCACAAGAGCAACTCCTGCAAGTGTAGAAGAAATTATAGGAAGAACAGGCTCAAGAGGAGAAGCAACACAAGTAAGATGCAAGATCCTTGATGGAAGAGATAAAGACAAGATAATAAGAAGAAATGTTTTAGGCCCTGTCAGGCTAAAGGATATCCTGATGCTGAGAGAAACAGAGTTTGAGGCTCAAAGGCTGACTCAGGGAAGGAAATAAGATGGCCAAATGTACATTTTGCGGAGAGAGTATTGAAAAAGGCACTGGAAAGATATTTGTGAAGAAAGATGCGAAGATCCTGCATTTCTGCTCAAACAAGTGCGAGAAGAACATGTTCAAGCTGAGAAGAAAGCCTGCAAAACTTAAATGGACCAAACATTACAGGAAGGGGGAACAATAAGATGGCTGAAAAGATGGTTGACAAGGTATTGAGGTTGATGACCAAACCTCTGCAGATCCGTAACATAGGCATTGCTGCACACATTGATCATGGCAAGACCACCTTATCAGACAACCTGCTGGCAGGAGCTGGCATGATGTCAGAAGAGCTTGCTGGAAAACAATTAGCATTGGATTTTCATGAAGATGAACAGGCAAGAGGGATTACAATTGATTCTGCTAATGTAAACATGGTTCATGAAGTAGAAAGCAAGGAATATCTGATTAATTTGATCGATACTCCAGGTCATGTTGACTTTGGAGGAGACGTGACAAGAGCTATGAGAGCTGTTGACGGTGCAGTGGTTGTCGCTTGCGCTGTAGAGGGAATTATGCCGCAGACAGAGACAGTGCTAAGGCAGGCTCTTAAGGAAAGGGTAAAGCCAATACTGTTCATCAACAAGACAGACCGTCTTATCAAAGAGTTAAAGCTGACTCCTGAAGCAATGCAGGAGAGATTTGTCAATATCATAACAGGGGTTAACAAGCTGATAAAACAGATAGCTCCTGAAGAATTCAAGGAAAAATGGCAGGTAAATGTTCAGGAGGGAAGTGTCTGTTTTGGTTCAGCATTCCACAACTGGGCATTGTCAATACCTTTTATGCAGAAATCAGGCATAACATTCAAGGATGTTATTGATGCTTATGAAAAAGAAGAAGAATGGAAAGCATTGGGAAGAAAGGCTCCGCTGCACAGGATACTTCTGACAGCAGTTGTAAAGCACCTCCCAAACCCTGTTGATGCCCAGGCATACAGGATAAAGCAGATATGGAGAGGGGACCTGGAGTCAGAAGAGGGGCAGCAGCTGGTAAAATGCGATCCAAAAGGCAATGTTGCATTTGTCCTGACCAAGATTGTTTATGACAAGCAGGCAGGGGAGATAGCGACAGGCAGGCTGTTCTCTGGAACACTAAGAAAAGGGGCAGAAGCTTACATGAACATGTCAAAGAAGAGCGTGAAACTGCCTCAAATCATCTTATACAAAGGTGCTCAAAGACTCCCTGTTGATGAGATACCTGCAGGGAATATCGCAGGAGTTGTAGGCCTAAAAAGCGCATTTGCAGGCGAGACTATAAGCACAACGCCAATGGAGCCGTTCGAGGCAATAACACATATATTTGAGCCGGTCGTTACAATCGCTATCGAGGCTAAAAAGCCTTCAGACCTGCCAAAGCTGATCGATGTTCTGAGGATCATCGGCCAGGAAGACCCGAGCGTGCAGATCGAGATCAATGAAGAGACAGGCGAGCATCTGATGCATGGCATGGGTGAACTGCATCTGGAGGTCATAACAAACCGTATCAGGACAGAAAAAGGCGTGGATGTGTCAACATCGCCGCCGATTGTCGTGTACAGGGAAACTGTCATGAAACCAGGGCCTGAAGTTGAGGGAAAAAGCCCTAACAAGCACAACAAGTTCTATTTCAAGGTCGAGCCTTTGGAAGATTCCATAACAGAGCAGATGAAAGCAGGAGAGATCCACGAGGGAAGGGTCAAGAAAAAGGATCAGGACCTGTGGAAAAAGCTTGAAGAGGCAGGGATGGACAGCAAGGTGTCAAGAAAAGTAAAAGATATCTACAAAGGAAACCTGTTTATTGACGGGACAAGAGGTATTGTACACATCGGTGAAGTGATCGAGATGTGCATGGATGCTTTTGAAGACGTCATGTCTGGAGGTCCTTTGTGCAAAGAGCCTTGTGCAAAAGTAAAGGTCATCATGACTGACTGTAAGCTGCACGAAGACGCGATCCACAGGGGCCCTGCACAGGTACTGCCTGCTGTAAGAGACTCTATAAGGCTGTCAATGCACAATGCAAAGCCGATGCTGTTGGAGCCGCTTCAGATATTGCAGCTTGAAAGCCCAGTAGAATACATGGGTGAAGTGTCTAAGCTTGTGCAGAACAAGAGAGGGCAGCTGCTTGACATGAAAGAAGAAGGCGCAAATCTGACAGTAAGAGCCAAGATACCTGTTGCAGAGATGTTTGGGTTTGCATCAGACTTAAGGTCAGCAACAGGCGGCAGAGGATACCAGTTTGTAGTTGACCAGATGTTTGAAAAGCTGCCAGAAGAGCTGCAATCCAAGACAATAAAGCAGATAATGGACAGAAAAGGCCTTACAGAAGCGATGTTAGGGGTTAAAGAGGAGTGAAACCGTAATGTTTATAAATGAGGGAAAACCTTTATTTATAAAATATTCAACTAAAAATTTGGGGGGAAACAAATATGGCTGAAAAAATACATATGAATTTGGTCTTTATAGGCCACGTAGATCATGGTAAATCAACCACTGTAGGGAGATTGCTTTTCGATTCAGGAAACATCGATGAGCAGACCATGAGGAAGCTGAAAGACAAGGCAAGTGAACTAGGTAAATCAGGCTTTGAATTCGCTTTCGTGATGGACAACCTGAAAGAAGAGAGGGAAAGAGGAGTTACAATTGACTTGGCGCACAAGAGATTTGATACTGACAAGTATTATTTTACGATAATTGACGCACCAGGCCACAAGGACTTCATCAAAAATATGATTACAGGAGCTTCACAAGCAGATGCTGCAGTTCTGGTAGTTGCAGCTAATGACGGTGTGATGGCACAGACAAAAGAGCATGTTTTCTTGTCAAGAACCCTTGGTGTAGACCAGCTTATTGTAGCTGTGAACAAGATGGACATGAAGAACTATGATGAAGCAGCATTTAACAAGATAAAAGAAGATGTTTCAACACTGCTCAAGACAGTAGGATATGACCCTGCTAAGGTAACTTTTGTGCCTATAGCTTCATTCCCAGGAGACAATGTCTTCAAGAAAACAGACAAGATGTCATGGGACAAAGGCCCTACACTGTTGGAAGCGATCAACAACCTGAATCCGCCTGAAAAGCCAACAGACCTTCCATTGAGGCTGCCTATCCAGGATGTATACAGCATCGCTGGTATCGGCGTAGTTCCAGTCGGAAGAGTTGAGACAGGTGTCATGAAGGTAGGAGACAAGGTGACTGTAGTTCCAGGAAGAGAAGGAAAAGGTGTTAGCGGAGAGGTCAAGACAATAGAGATGCATCACGAGCAGATGCAGAAAGCAGAGCCTGGTGACAACGTTGGTTTCAATGTCAGAGGGATCGGCAAGACCGACATTGCAAGAGGCGATGTTCTAGGTCCTTCAGACAATGCACCGACAATAGCTACAGAGTTCACAGCTCAGATCGTTGTGCTGAACCACCCAACTGTTGTTACAGTAGGATACACACCAGTGTTCCACATACACACAGCCCAGGTTGCATGCCAGATAACAGCGATCGAGAAAAAGCTAAATCCAGCAACTGGTGAAGTATTAGCTGAAAATCCTGACTTTATCAAGAACGGAGACGCAGCAATTATAAAATTAAAACCAGTGCAGCCATTGGTTATTGAGAAGCAGTCAGACATCCCTCAGATGTCAAGATTTGCTATCAGAGACAGTGGAAGAACAGTAGCAGCTGGAATGTGCACTGACCTGGTTAAAAAGCAAGCATAGGCTTTTTTTATTTCTTTTCTTTTTTCTAAATTTTTGCTATTAACCAGTCAAAAATAAAAAGCTTTTTAAATACAGCAATTCTCTTTTTTATCCTATGCAAAAGGCAAGAATTAAGATAGCGTCAATAGATATTGGCAAAGTAAATGAAGTTTGTCAATACATACAGGACATAGCAGACAAGACAGGTGTAGCTATGCGTGGCCCTATCCCATTGCCTACAAAAAAGCTTAAGGTCACCACAAGAAAGACGCCTTGCGGTGAAGGAAAAGCATCCTGGGAAAGGTATGAGATGCGTATCCATAAGCGTTTGATCGACCTTAGCCTTGATGAAAGGGCTTTAAGGCTTGTGATGAGAGTCCAGATCCCTGAAGGTCTTAACATCGAGATCGAGATGGTTGACTGATTTTTAGAAAACTATAAATACATCACTTATTCTTAACACATTACATGAAATACACTATTTCAGGTGATAATCTTCAGATTGCTAATATAGAGATCTTGCCTAATTCTCAAATCAATGCTGAATCAGGAGCCATGATATATAAGAGCGGAAATGTAAATATAGAAGTAGAATCAAAAGGCATCAAAAGAGCATTTAAGAGGATTTTAGGAGGAGAAAGCCTTTTCCTGACAAGATTTTCATCAGTAGGAGGATCAGGATTAGTAGGCGTAGGCGGAAATGTTCCTGGAAAGATCAAAGTGTTTAAGCTAAAGGCAGGTGAAACCCTGATCGCTGAGAGAGGAGCTTACTTATGTTCAGACACATCAATTGACATAAGTGTTACACTGGTCAAAAAGATCGGAGCAGGGCTTTTTGGAGGAGAAGGAATACTGCTGCAGAAACTGACAGGCCCTGGAACTGTATTGCTTCATGCTGCAGGAGACCTGATTGAATATAATCTGGAATCAGGGCAAAGGCTGGATGTAGACACAGGACATATTGTTGCATTTGACCCATCAATAACATATGATATCAGAAAAGTTGGAAGTGTCAAGACAATGGTATTTGGAGGAGAAGGCCTGTTTTTAGCCCAGATGACAGGTCCTGGAAAGGTTGTTCTTCAGAGCATGACAAAGAACATGCTTAAGCCTCAAGTAAAAAGCTCTTCTCGGGGGGGAGCAGCTCTGGGCGGGATATTAAGGGGGATGGCTAAAAAATGATATATAGATATTTCAAAGGGATAGGAATTATTGTTCTTGTAATCTTATTAGTTATGGCAGCTGCATTGTTCTACTTTGTTTATGATCTTGCGTATGTTGCAGCAGTTTTAGTGCTGGTAATAGTCGGAATATTAATATTCCCTTATTTCTTAGGAAGAAAAGATAAAAAAGCAAAAAAAGGAAGCTACAGATTAAAGAAAATCAAATAGTTCTGAAGTAAGTTTTATAAATGAGTAAAAAGAACTTAGTTTCAATGCCGACGTGGCACAACCTGGTACTGCGCAGCCCTGGAAAGGCTGTTTCCTCACGGATATCCCGGTTCAAATCCGGGCGTCGGCGTATTTAAACTCGCCAGATATCCTGGTTCATCTCAAAAACCAAAGGTTTTTGGGACACGAGAATCTTTGATTCTCTTTGAATCCAAGCATCGGCGTTTTCTATCATGTGCGGCATAATAGGGGTTTTTGGAAGAGAGAATTCAAAGCAGTTGGTAGCTGAAGGTCTGGCAGTTTTAAAGAACAGGGGCAGGGATTCTAAAAAGATAATCTCTAAAGTAGATTATTCGATTGGCCACTGCCTTCATGCTGTTGTAAACTCTGTAAAACAGCCATTAGCTGGAAAAGGAATATTGACATCAAACTGCGAGATATACAACTGGCAGGAATTAGATAAAAAACATGCTCTTAAAGCAAAAAATGACTCTGAAGCACTGTTCAAACTCCTGGAAAAGGGCAATGATATCAAAAGAGTTATTGATGAGCTTGACGGAGTGTTTGCATTTGCATATCTTGCAGGAGATAATCTCTTCTTAGTCAGAGATATAATTGGTGTGAAACCCTTATGGTATTCTAGTTCAGATGGTTTTGCATTTGCTTCTGAGAAAAAAGCATTAGAAAAAATAGGGTATTTAGATATTAATGAATTAAACCCCAGGAAAATAATCAAATACAACATCAGGACTAAAAAAATAACATTTATTCAGAGAAAATTCTTTGACATAAAGCCTGAGGTCAAGACAAAGATCAAGGAGAGATTACAGATACTTCTAGAAGAAGCTGTTGACAAGAGGATCCCTAAAAGAAAATTCGGATTGTTGTTTTCAGGAGGCATTGACTCGACAATGCTTGCTTTGATGTTAAAAGATGCAGGTTGTAAATTTAAATGCTATACAGCTGTTCTTGATGATCCCAACTTAAAAGCTCCTGAAGATCTTGTTTTTGCTGAAAAAGCTGCTGAAATGATGGGCTTGAACCTGAAAGTCATAAAGATCAAGACCAAAGACATTGAAAAATATCTCAATAAGATAGTTCCATTGATCGAAGACTCGAATGTTGTCAAGGTCGGAGTTGCCTTGACATTCTATGCAGCTTGTGAGCAGGCTAAAAAAGATGGCTGCAAGGTAATATTTTCCGGGCTGGGCTCTGAAGAGATATTTGCAGGATACCAAAGGCACAAGGAATCCCATGATATCAACAAAGAATGTGTTTCCGGGCTGCTGAAGATGTATGAAAGGGATTTGTATAGGGATGATGTCATCACGATGTTTAACTCCCTTGAATTAAGAGTGCCGTTTTTAGACAAAACTTTGGTTGATTTTTCTTTGAAAATACCTTCAAGATACAAGATAAGCAAAGATCAAGGAAAAGTCATACTTAGGCAGGTTGGAGCCAGGATGGGCCTGAACAAAGAGTTTGTGACAAGAAAGAAAAGAGCAGCTCAATATGGATCTAATTTCCACAAAGCCATAAAAAAACTTGCTAAAAAAGCAGGTTACAGATATATCTCAGAGTATTTAAGGGAGTTTTATCCTGGGCATAATGTAAGATTGGGGGCTTTGATATCATCTGGAAAAGATTCTGTATATGCTATGTTTAAGATGCTTAAGCAGAAATATCCTGTTGACTGTTTGGTGTCTGTCAAAAGCCACAACAAAGACTCATTCATGTTCCACACGCCAGGCATAGAGATGGTTGAATTACAGGCAAGGTCAATGGGCATCCCTCTTATTGAGCAGGAGACAGCAGGTGAAAAAGAGGCTGAGCTTTCTGACCTTAAAAAAGCTCTTGAAAAGGCTAAGAAAAGATATAAGATACAAGGGGTTGTGACAGGAGCTCTGTATTCAAACTATCAGAGGGAAAGGATTGAAAAGATATGCGATTCATTGTCATTGAAGATATTTTCTCCTTTGTGGCACATTGACCAGGAGACAGAGATGAGAGAGATACTTGATTCTGGATTTAGGTTTATCTTAACTAAGATTGCTGCTGAAGGCCTTGACAAGACCTGGCTTGGAAGGGAGATAACACACAAGGACATTGACAAGTTGGTTGAGCTTAATGACAGGATTGGGCTGAACATTGCTGGTGAAGGAGGTGAGTTTGAGAGCCTTATGACTGACGGCCCTATATTTGACAAGAAGATTGTCATAAAATCCAAGAAGATAGTCGAAGAGGACAGGAACACAGCCGAATTATTTATAAATAAGGCTATTTTAGCTGACAAATAAGCCCCGTTGGTGTAGTCCGGCCAATCATATCGCCCTCTCGAGGATTTTTTCCAGAGCAAGGCGATGACTCGAGTTCAAATTAGCAAAGGTTTAAAAACCTGGCTCATGGATGTCTCGGACGGGGCATTTTTTTTCAAAAAAGATGTATCTAAATACAAAAGAGATAGACTGGAATTCAGAAGTGTTTTATCATGGCACAACTAGGGGATACTATGAAAACCAGATAAAAGAGCATGGCAAGTTCCAGAACAGCTCAGCAGGCATACTTTTGACAAAAAGCAGGTTCATGGCATATCTGACTGCCAAAGAAAGGTCATTGTGCTCATCCAAATACGCCCCTATCATCCTTAAGATATCCAGAGATAAGATAGCAGACAGGATAGCGTCTATAGAAGACATAGTGGTAGAATATTTAAATGAAGATGAATGTGAACTGTCTGAGGCAAAGACATGGTAGAATTTAACCCAGACGGAAGCATAAAGATACCTGATCCTGTATTAAAAGCAAAGCAGAACAAAGAGCACAGGCTAAAAACGCAAAGATGTGTTCTTATCAGAAAAGATGTGACTGAGAGTAAGACACCTAAAAGATGTATCCTGCACATCAAGATATCTGACGCTTTTCCTGATTCTCAGTTTGTTGAGACAGTTTATGGCTATTTTAAGCAGAATGCAGAAACACCTACAAAACTTGTTAAACTGAATGAGAAAGAGTTTGATATTGAGATAGGGACTGCTTTTAGAAGATGCTCTGAATGCTCTTCTCTTATCGCGAGATTCAGGGATTTTCTTGACAGAAATGTGATCGAGGACAGAGGTGTGTGCGAGTATGAGTCTAAGTTCAGCAAAGATTTCTGTTATGAAGATTATTTCTAGAAAGGTTTTTAAGTACTGAAAAGAATTTTTATCTTATGCCGGCATCGCATAACCTGGTGGTGCAGTCGCCTCGAATAAGCAAGACAAAGACAGCAGAACAGAAAGCGACCGTCTTCGGACATGCAGGTTCAAATCCTGCTGCCGGCGTTTATTTGCCATTATTAGCAACATCTCTGTTTGCGTACTGGCTCATGTAATCGATGAACAGCTTCTCATACTTCACGTCCATTATGCCGCCAGCAGAACCGCCGTGCCCGCCAAAGTCAAACACTTTTGTCGGGATATTATTCTCATCACGATATTTTTTCAGCTCATCAAGAAGAGGCTTCAGTGTCCCCTCATTTCTGCGGATAGATATCTTGTAGATATCCCCTTTCTGTATCATCGATGCAACACTGTATTCAGGATATATTATGCCAAGTGCGCTTAATATCATCCTTTTGATATCAGCCTGGCTCTCATTTCTCTTTCCATATTCCTCAGGATACACCTTTTGGATATAGATGCCTGCATCATCATTGATTATCCTTCCTTTCTGCTGGCTGAGCCAGTATCTTGTCTGCTCCTCAGCCTCATCGATCAGCTCAAATACCTCTTTGGAAGAAGTTTTCTTTGTCAGCCAGAAATAAAGAGGATTTCTTGTGTAATAAGCCTCTTTGAGATGATTAAATATCGTCTGGCTGATCTGAGGGTTTGAATAGCTCATCGCTAGAGCATATTTTGTAGGATCCAGGAAAGGGTCAAGAAGATTTCCCCTTGCATAAGCATTTGCTTTTGAAGAAGGAAGGTCTAAAAACTCCAGAGACTCCAACAACTGCTTGTCTGAAGCAGCTCCAAGAACAGCCAGCCACATCAGCCTGTCTTTTATCCTTTCTATCGAGCCTGTTCTTTCACATACCTTATATGCAAGAGGTGATGCTGATGCAGCATCTTCAAGGCTTAGTTTAGAATTAACATATGTGTGAAAATCAGGATTTGTAAAAGTTGACTGTATCTTGTCTTCAAGGTCATGCGCATGATGGTCCAGCTCGATCAGCCTAACTTCTTTTTCCTTC
>JAFCEI010000069.1 GCA_017609245.1 Candidatus Woesearchaeota archaeon
ATGGTAAAAGCTGTAATAGACATTAAAGAAGAAAGCAATAGAGTTCTGAATATTATCAAAGCTAAATATGGGCTTAAAGACAAGAGTTCTGCTATAGACAAGCTGATTGAAGAATATGTCAAAGAGGTTATGGAAGCTGGATTAAAGCCAAAACAAGAGAAAGATACTAATACTAGCCCTGCTCAAGAAAAAACAAAGGTGCACTATGTGGGATAAAAAGATATTACAGATGATTGCTGTGTTTATGATTTCTCTAATTATCAGCATGCCTTTGTATGTTGGAAATGCATCTGCTGCACAGATCACTGTTGAAAAAGCTGTTGGAAGCGATGGGATTGATGGGTTTGTCAAGGAAGATGACGTGCTGACAGTTGAGGTGCTTGCAAATGATGGTGATGATGAAGTAAGTCCGAGTCAGGTGCTGCTGGTCATAGAGCATCCTATACTTCCTGGAGGTTCTTATGAGACTGCATTCAAGGAATGTCCAGAGAAAAAATTAGGAAGCAGTGTGTGCACAATTAGCACTGAGATAGCTAGGGCAAGCGAGATTATAACAAAAGTTGAGTTATACAATGATGAAGGCAGCAAGATTGCAACTGCAGGTGTTGACTATGACATTGATACAAAAAAACCAGTCATTGATTATTTTGATATTTTTCAAGGAGATGGAACAACCTATGTGCAGTATAAAGTGAGAGATTCTGGCTCAGGCCTTGATAGGATATTGTTTTATGCTGATAATGTATGTGTGCTTGAAAAAGAGGTTGAAGGTGAAACAAGTGTCCAGTCCCATAACCAAAGCCTTGACGTATCGCATGGAGATCACACATTTTACATCAAAGTCTATGACAAGCTTGGCAATTATGCTGTTTCAAATAAAGGGACAAAGAATGTTGATTATGCTGCTCCTTCAATAGAGTCGATGCATATTATTGATGCAAATGGAAATGATATTGAATATATTCAACCAGGAGAAAAGACTGCAAAGGTTATTCTAAGGGTTGAGGAAGAAAACATAGTTGAAAATGCTTTTGCTGATCTGTCTGGTTTGGTAAATCCCTATCTTGCAGCAAATTACAGGAACAGGCAAGGCAGCTGTTTGATAAGAGAGATTGGATATTATGACTGTGAATGGGTCATTCCATTATATGTTTCTGCAAGCGGAAGCAAAACAATAAAATTCTATGTTGAAGATGACCGCGGCAATGAATTAAATATAAGCAGGTCTTACGAGTTCAATGTTGATAGTGCAGCCCCTGTTCTCAGGGAGCTGAAAAGCACTGCTGTTGATGATGATTCTGGCCAGATGTGGGTTGGGTTGAGGAACAACACGATTATTGCTGAGATAGTTGAAGAAGGGAGTGGGTTGGAGAACAAGAATGTGAGATTGAGTTCTAATGACATGGTTGGAGGGCCTTATATTCCAAATAAATGTGACAAATTAAGTTCAAGAGACTGGAGATGTGAATGGAACTATATCCAGATGAGTGATGCAAAACAGACTGGTGATAGTGTGATGTTTAATATTGGATGGCCTTCTGCTGATGATGCTGGCAATCTTTTTGGTGGAGCAATGACTGCTAAGTTTGATGAGGATGCGCCGGTTGCTGCAGAAGATGATGTAACAGTCACTGCTTTTGGCGGCGCTTTATATCTGAAAAGCGAGGATGCAATAACTGTTATTGCTTATGTAGAAGATGATACAGAGGTTACAGGAACTGCTGATTTCTCGCAAGTGATTAATGGTGTTGGCAAAAGGACAGTTAAATGTAAGGATTTAGGAGATGGCAGGCATGAATGCAGGTGGGACAGGGTCGGGCCATTAGTAAGAGGACCATTAGATGATGTTCCAATAGAATTTACATTCAGTGATCTGGTTGGGAACAAAAAAGAGGATATTGTAAAGCATATCGACATAGCTGCTGAAGCAGGTGAAGAATTATTGTTATGGAAAGAAGATGCAGTTGATATAAGCCCAAGTGTGGATTATATAGACAATACTGTTGCTGAATACACTCCTGGCGGAATAAAGATTTATGTTTCTGGAAAGTTAGAAAATCATGGATCTGTCAGCAGCGAAGCATTAAAAGCTGTTGACATCTCTTTCAGAGAGTGCAAGGATACTATTGATTATGATTATCTGGAAGAAGAGCCTTATCTTTTTATTGCAAGTCCTATGACTGGAGAGGGGATGCAGGCGCCTATTGACCTTTATATGGTATTTAATCTAAGAAAAGGAGAGATACCTAAAAAGAATCTGACTTTTGAGTGCTCTGTTGATGTCATTTCAAGATACCAGCAGACTATCTATCCAACACAGACTGTCAATTTTGCAGTGACTCTTGATGTTGAAGAGAGCGGGCTGGATCTGACATCTCACATGAGAGATGAGATTGA
>JAFCEI010000012.1 GCA_017609245.1 Candidatus Woesearchaeota archaeon
CTATTGCTGTGGCCATGCATGAAAGCTGGGGAGGATAGTATGATCCTGCAAATGAGAATAATAACTGGTTAGGAATTTTAGGGCAAGAATGGCAGCCACTGGTAACGTTCTCTTCACCAGAGAGGGGAATTGAATATTTTTATGATCTGATCAAGAATAATTATGTTCCGTTAGATCAAAAAACTCCATATGATATTGCAAATGGAATTCCTGGAACAAATAACCAGCACGCATATATTGTCACAGGGAGATCTGACTGGATTTATGAGGTACCAAGATTTAGGCAAAAGATAAGGAGCATGGATTAAGGTGAGATTCAAGATATTGTATATCATATTGATATTCTTTCTTATTTCAGGCTATAATGGGTGTGTGCCTGATCAAGCAGTCAAATCAGTTGATATTTATCGGGGCACAAACAGTATAGTCATGAATTTTTTAGGAGGTGCACCTCCTGATGAAGTTCTTGAAAATGCGGAGTTCCAGATCATTGCCAATATAAAAAATATAGGTGCCAGCGACGTTAGACAGGGATATTTGACTGTTAATTTAGAAAAAGATTATATGAATCTGGATGATTGGGTCTTTGATGATCCTATTGTTGGATATGGGATTGATTATGAGCAGGTCATTTTTGATTTAGAAGGCAAGTCTGAATTTAACAGGTATGGTGGAGAAGGAATCATTAATGTTAGGGCAAAGACAAAAAAGATAGAGGAATTAATAGAAAAACACAAAAGCACAGTTGGCTTGACAGCATGTTATGAATATTCTACCAAAGCAAATCCAACTGTCTGCATAGATCCTGATGTTTATGATTTGAAAGAGGGCGATAAAGCGTGCCATATAGCTGATGTTAGTTTAGGTTCTCAGGGCGCTCCTGTTGCAGTTACAAGGGTTGAGCAAAATATGGTAGTGCACAACAACAGGGTGGAACCTCAGTTCTTGATTTACATGGCTAATAAAGGTAATGGTCAGATTTTTGACAAGCAAAAAATAGAAGAGGCTTGCTCAGCTATTGGGTTGGAAGGGGATGAATGGAATAGAATTAATATAGAAGCTGAATTGTCTGGCAATGAGTTAGCATGTAATCCTAATCCTATTAAATTGACACAGACGAAGAATTTTGTAAGATGCTCTGCTCCTGAACAATATTGGATTGATAAGGATCTGCTGGCTTATGAGACTATATTAAGTATTAACCTGACTTATGGATATACAACTACGATATCTAAAGATGTTACAATAGAAAAACAATAGAAAACAAAAGGTTTTTTAAGATATAACAGATTATGTATATAAAAATGAACAAAAGAATAGGCGTTATCACTTTAATAGTAGTTTTTCTGCTAGTTGCAGGGCAAGCATGCCCAAGAGGTGGAAGAGAGGATGTTGTGGAGTCCAGATATAGGGTTGGAAGTGAAGGTCTTGTTCTGGATTTTATGAGAAATATGCCTCCAACTAAGATTTATGATCTTGATGAATTAAGAATTGGTGTTGAGATAAGCAACAGAGGTGCTTATCCTGATTCTGCTGGGGGAAAAGATCTTGTTGGAAAACTTTATCTAAGAGGGTTTGACCCAAATTATATTGTTTTTGATGAAGGAGACTGGCAGGAGATTGACAGAAGATTATTTGGGAAAGACCAATACAATCCTGAAGGAGGTTATGGGCTGATAAGTTTCACATCTTCTACAATAGAACTGCCAGGCGGCATTGAATCATATAGACCTACACTTCTTGCAACTGCATGCTATGAGTACCAGACGATTGCAAACCCTGTTGTTTGCATAGATCCTAACCCTTATTCGACAGAAGTCAGGGAAAGGGTGTGCACAATACATGATGTTAGTTTAGGTTCTCAGGGCGCTCCTGTTGCAGTTACAAGGGTTGAAGAAGCAGTTATGAAAGATAAGATACAATTTAAAATATATGTCCAGAATGTTGGCGGAGGTTTGGTGGTTGACATTGATCAGCTTAATTCCTGTCCTGGAAATCTGGACTATACTAATCTGAACAAGGTTGATTTTTCAGGAGAAATATCTGGAGAGGCTTTGTTTGACTGCAGGCCAGATGATTATGAAATTGATCTATATGACAACAGCGGTTTTATCATATGTTATGCAAGCAAGCCTGCATCAGGTGATGCTTATGAAACTCCTTTAAAGATACAGCTTGATTATGGTTATATGTCTTCAATATCAAGACAGGTAGAGATTGTAAAAACGCCTGAATAATCAAAAAGTTTATTAATTAAAATTAACTAAAGAGTGTAAAAAGGAGGCGAAAAATGAATAAAAATATAATATTAGTTGTTTTAGCATCTTTCTTATTATTAATCGGCGGCCAGGAGTGTGCTGAAGAGGTCGAGATTGGTGGTGCTTTTGTTGGAGGGTCTCAAGGCATTATGTTAAGCTTTACAGAAGGTACTCCGCCTGGTGAAGTGTTTGACAGGGGCAGGTCTCCTTTTTCAGTCAATGTGATGGTTGAAAATAAAGGAGAATGGGATGTTGACAGCAGCGATGTAACAGTAACAATATCTGGAATCAACCCTGCAGTCTTTAGCAACCCTGACCTAAGCAAGAGTCCGACTGTTGACCTATTAGGTGTTGAAAAAGATGTTCAGGGCAATATTGTACCTGGAACAATCACATACATAGACTTCCCTGGTTTTAATTACCAAGATGAGATTGCAGGTTCTGTTGATTTGACAATAAAGGCTGATGTATGCTATGATTATGGAACAAATGTAAATTCAAAACTGTGTGTGCTGAAGGATCTGTTAGGTAGGGTCCCTGGGTCACAGAGTTCTTTATGCACTGTTACTGAAGACAAATCTGTTGAAAATTCTGGTGCGCCAGTACAGGTGGCAGAGTTCAAGGAAAAGGCTGTTGAAAGCGACAAGATAATGTTTACATTTGTTGTTCAGCATGTTGGCACAGGCTATGTTAGCGAACTTGGCAGCAATTGCGCTTCTACACTTGACAAGAAAGATAAAGTAAGGGTCAGCGTGGATACAGGCATTTCTGGACAACTGAGCTGCAGTTTTGATGATGGGACAGGATCGTCAGGGACTGTAACATTATATGGCGGCAGAAGACTTATTACATGCACGCAGACAAAGGCAGATGTTGCTGATTATGAGCAGCTTATCAATATTGAATTAGAATATGAATATATGAATAGCGTGTATGCGCCATTAAAAGTATCTCATTTGAGCTAAACTATCTTCTTTTTCTTTTTGATTTCTTTTCTTCAAATTCACCTAGCTCTAGCAGCTTTGTTTTAAGCTCATCAATAATATGCCTCTCTCTCTGATTTTTTGTGGCTGACTGCTGTTCCTGCATACTAAGCCTGTTTTCCAGTTCTTTGATTCTTGTCTTAAGCTCCAGCTCCTTTCTCATGCTGTTTTTTAGGCTTTGGTTCAGCATCTTTTTGCACTCTTCTTTACCCATTTTAACAAGTGCAGGATAATATGTGTTTTTTTCTTCTAATTCATCACTTAATTCAGAAAGGGCGTTGTTTTTCTCAGATATTTTTTTGTTCAGAGCTAAGATCTCATTTTTTAGCTCATTATTTTTTATTATCAGTTCCTGGGCTGTTGTGTCAAGTATCTGGGTTTTCTCTTTGAATTTTAGCACTGACCTGTCTTTCTCCCTTAATTTGTCTTTTAGTGCGGCGATATCTGATTTTAGCTGCTCTATCTGAGATGACTTGTTGTTCAGGTCTTCATCAGCTTTAATGAGCAAGGATGATTTAGCTCCAAGCTCCTGTTCTAACTGACTGGCTATCTTGTTGTGGGCAGCATTCTCTCTTTTTATTGACTGCAGATTATTTGTCAGCTGCTTTATCTTGACATCTTTTTCATTTATAATCTGATTATGTTTTTCAAGTTCCTGGTTTAATCGGGATATTTTTAATTCTCTGCTGTCTAGTGTCGCATCAAGGCTTTTTATATCTGCTCTTAGCCTATTGATAAGCTTGTTTTTTTCTTTGATATCCTTGTTCAACTGAAGTTTTGCTTCTGCAAGCTCTTTGATTATTAAGTCCTTGTTGTCAAGCTGTTTTTTTATCTTCGCCAGTGTTGATTTGCTCTTAAGAAATGTTAAAGAATGATCCAGCTCTTTCACCCTTTCTTCGTATGATTTTAGCTTATTGATTAAGCTGGTGCTTTCTGTGATTATTTTTTTGATTTCGCTTGGTTTTTTAGGCATTTTTTCCTGTTAAAGCTATCTGGCTTAATAAAGCTTCCAGTTGTATGAACTCATCAGAACCCTCTGTAAGCCTGAACTCTATTTCTCCACATTTTTCTATTATCTGCATTTTTTTCCTATTATCTATGTCTAGGTTTATGGCTTCTTTCTGAATCTGTTTTATGATGTCCAGTCCCGAGAGACCATAATTAAGCATTATGTTCAATAGTTTGTTCCTCGCTTCTATAAATTTATTGTCTAATGCAAGCTTTAACACAGAATCAATCTCTTTTGGCTCTGCAAATGAAGCTATAGAAAAAATTGTGTCTTTTGTTATGTCTTTTGATATTGCTGCGCAGCTCTGCAGGATATTTTCCATTTTTCTGCAATCCCCTTCCGAAATCTCTATTAATGCGCCTATTGCATCTTTGCTAATCTTTATTTTCTCTGATTTTGCTATCTTTTCTGCTATCTTCTCTATCTCTGATTTATCTAAGGGTTTGAACCTGAAAACTGCGCAACGGCTCTGGATAGGATCAATAATCTTGCTGCTATAATTTGCTGACAAGATAAACCTGCATGTAGAGGTATAGTTTTCCATTGTTCTCCTAAGCGCCTGCTGGGCTTCTCTTGTCAGTGCATCGCACTCGTCCAGATAGATTATCTTAAAAGGCACATCTCCTATTGCTCTTGTCCTTGCAAAATCCTTTACTTTGTGCCTTATTATGTCAATCCCTCTTTCATCAGAAGCATTTAGTTCTAGTAGGTTTTCTCTCCACCCATTGCCGAACAGTTTTTTTGCTATCACTAGTGCTAAAGAGGTCTTTCCTGTGCCTGCAGGACCTGCAAATAGTAAGTGGGGCGTGTTTTTCTGCTCAACAAATGCTTTTACTCTTTTAACTATCTCGTTTTGACCCCTTAAATCAGAAAAGTTTTCTGGCCTGTATTTTTCAGTCCATATTGTAGATTGCATTTAAACTCCTATATATGATAGATTATGCTTTATTTAAATATTTATTGTTAAGAAGTTTGTGTTAAAATAAGTTAAATATAATTAAAAAGAAGAGGTTTTTAGCTTCCCTGGCGCTGTCTATCTTAGATTATGTCTTCTTCAGCTATAACTACAAAGTCGCCTACTGCAACAACTGCTGAGAAAGGTATAAGTGTCTTATTTTGCTTGTCTTTTTCCAGCTCCAGTTTATCGGCATACTGTGTTGGACTTGCTAAAACAAGGTTAATCAGCTCTCCAGAATGGGTTTCAAATACAATATCTCCTACTGTACCAAATTTCTTTCCTGTCTTGCTGACTACGCTCTTCCCTACCAGCTGTTTTGAGAATATTTTTTCATCTTCCATAAAAATAACCCCCTTTGAAATATGATATGTCTAAATATGGCTAAGTAGTATTTAAAGTTTTTGCTTGTGTAAAATGCATATATGGGTAGGAAATATTTATATAATAGCATATTTTAGGAGTAAGTATGGATGTTAAAAAGCGTGCAGAGCTTATAAAAAGAGGTTCAGAAGACATCATCACAGAAGAAGATCTTCTAAGGCTTGTAAAGGAGAAGAAACAGATCAAAGCTTATTGGGGGACAGCCCCTACAGGACCTTTTCATATGGGTCATCTGGCTTCTTTGGGCAAGATCTTTGACATGCAGAAAGCAGGGGTAAAGACAAAGATATTGCTTGCTGATATTCATGCTGCTTTAGATGATCTAAAGGCTCCATGGGACCAGATCAAGGAGAGGGCAAAGTATTATCAGAAATGCATTGAATTAAGTTTCCCTTGGGATGAAAACCCAGAATTTGTAATAGGCAGTTCATTTCAATTAGACAAAAATTATATGCTGGATGTTTTTAAGATTGCTACCTTAGCTACTGTTCCAAGAGCGACCCGAGCTGCTTCTGAGGTAACTAGGATGAAGAATCCAAAGGTCTCTGAGTTGATATATCCAGTTATGCAAGCCTTGGATGAAGAGTATCTTGGCGTTGATATGCAGTTAGGAGGCATTGATCAGAGGCATATAATGGCTTTTGCAAGAGAGTATCTGCCAAAAATAGGTTATAGATCAAGGGTAGAGGTCATGAACCCTTTGATGGCTTCATTAAAAGGGCCTGGCACTAAGATGAGTGCATCAATCCCAGGAAGTCATATCAAAGTGTATGATTCTGAGAAACAAATCAAAGAAAAGATAAAAAGTTCATACTGTCCTGTTGGAAACTTGATTGAAAATCCAATCACTCAACTCTGCCAATACATAATATTCCCTGTCAAAGGCAAGCTGGATATTAAAAGGCCTGAGAAATTTGGTGGAGATATAACATTTGATTCTTTTAGTGAGCTTTCAAAAGTCTATACAGATAAGAAAGTTCACCCCCTGGATTTAAAAAATGCTGTTGCTTATGCTTTGGTTGATATCTTCAAAAAAGCAAGAGAATATTTTGAAAAAAATAAGGATGAATTAAAGAAATTAGGGCCGGATTTCCTACCTTAATAGTTTGCGTTTATTATTTCTGTTGAATGATTGTGGTTGTATGGTTTTTAAAATATATATCAACTACTTGCTTAATGTCATTTATTGTAACTTTTTTTATTTTTTTAATGTAAGTGTTGATCAGTTTCGCGTCTTTTGACAGCTGCCAGAAGTTCATCAGGTTTGCAAGTTTTTGGGAATCCTCTGAATTTAGGATAAATTCCCCTTCTAAAAATGTTTTTGCCTGTTTTAATTCTTTTTCTGTCAGGTTTTGCAGGTTTTTTATTTCTGTTAATATGATTGATTTAACTTCAGAGATATTTTTCTTGTCTGTGCTGACATGCGTAGCGAAAAATCCGTGATCTATGCTTGGCTCATGCTCTGCGCCAACATCATATCCCAATCCTCTTTTAGTCCTGATTTCATTGAATAGTTTTCCTGATTGGCCCCTGCCCAAAACTGCTTTGATTACATCAAGAACATAAGCATGTTTATGGTTTCTTGGCACTGTCTTATATCCAAGTATCAAATAAGATTGGTTTACTGGTCTTTTCTCTGTTTTTTGTTTGGGTTTGGTTTGTTTTGGCTCGTTGATTTGTATTTTTCTTGCCAAAGGTCTTTTTTTGAAATTAAAATATTTTTTGATTTTTTGGGTTATCCTTGTTGTATCCCCAACAATCGAGATTATCATGTTTTGGGGAGAGTAATACTTGTTATGAAATTCTACCATATCTTTCCTTTTTAGTTTTGATACTGTTTTTCTGGTTCCGTAGATTGGATTTTTTGTGGGGTGTTTTTGATAGAGATTGTTCAAAAAAAAGAACCACTGGTAATAAGTCGGTTCATCCATTACCAAATCAACTTCGGACAAAATGACTTGCCTTTCTTTTTCAATCTTCTTTTCATCAAAAACAGGGTTATGTATCAGATCTGAAAGAACGTCTAGCGCCAGGTTTGCGTGTTTGTTAGGTATTTTTATTGAATACATTGTCCTGTCATGAGCTGTTGCGGCATTGATATCTCCACCTTTTGATTCTATTTGGTTTGCTATTTCGTTTGCTGTTCGTTTTTTTGTGCCTTCAAAAAGCATGTGCTCTACAAAATGAGAAATCCCAAAAAGTTCTTTTGATTCATCGTTAGATCCTACTTTAACTGCCACTTCTATTGTGATTGAGTTCAGCGGTTTTTTCTCGGTTATCACTGTCAGGCCGTTTGGCAGCTTTGTTATTTTCATATTACCAATTATCTTTAAATAGTATTTAATCTTTACTGAAAACATGTCAATTCAAAAGATTAAAGAGGCGTGCAAGATAACTGATTCTATACTAAAAAAATGCATCAAGAATATCAAGGGATTTGAAACAGAAAAAGACATATATGATTATCTGAAAAAAGAGACATTTGCAAGAGGATGCAAACTTGCATTTGATCCTGTAGTTGCGATTGGCAGGAACGGAGCTGAGATACATCATAAGGCATGCAGAAGCAAGCTGAAAAAAGGCTTTCTTGTTATTGATTTCGGGGTAAAATACAAAGGACATTGTGCTGACATGACAAGGACTTTATATTTTGGCAGGCCCAGCAAAGAGGAAATGAACATGTATGATTTGGTGCTTTTAGCTCAGCAGGAGTCAATCAGGGCTCTGGAACCAGGAATGAATTGTTTTAGAGTTGACGGTATTGCAAGAAGCATATTTGGAAAGAAAGCGAGATATTTTAGGCATGGCCTGGGGCATGGTGTTGGCAGGAAGATCCATCAAACCCCTTCTTTTACACCATGGAACAAACAAAAGCTCAAGAACAATGCTGTGTTGACAATAGAGCCTGGCTTATATTTCAAGAACAGGTTCGGGATAAGGATTGAGGATACAATCCTGTTAAAAGACAAGCCGATAGTCTTGACAAAAACCAAGAAAGAGTTGATTATAATTTAAATGTGAATTTTCCGTTCTTTTGTATTAGTTTGCCGTCAACAAAAATCTTACCGCCCCTTCTGAGATCCTTGACCATGTCCCAATGAACTGCTGACTTATTTTTTCCTCCGCCTTCAGGATATGCCATGCCCAATGCAAGGTGGATTGTTCCGCCAATCTTCTCGTCAAATAATATCTGTTTGATAAACTGTTTAATTTTATAATTAACCCCTATTCCAAATTCTCCCAGCTTACAGCTGCCTTTATCAGTTGCGATCATGTCTTTAAGAAATGGCTCCCCTTTTTCAGCTGTTGCTTCGATTACTTTTCCTTTGTGAAATTTCAGAGTTATTCCTGAAACTTCCCTTCCACCATAAATTGCAGGATAGGTATATTTTATGTAACCTTCTGTGGAGTTTTCAACAGGTGCTATAAAAACCTCGCCGTCGGGCATGTTTCTTTTGCCGCAACATTTTATTCCCTGCCTGCCATCTATGCTAAAGGTTATATCTGTATCCTCTGCAGTAATTCTTACTTGTCTGCCTTTGTCCAAGATTTTTTTCAGCTTTTCCTGTTTTTTTTCTTGTTTTTTCCAATCCTGTAAACAGGCATCATAAACAAAATCCTCAAACTCCTCCAAGCTCATCTCAGCATCTTGTGCAAGAGAGTTTGTTGGAAACTGGCATCCGACCCAATTATCTTTCTTGATATGCTCATCAGATATTTTTTGAGTAATTTTACTTCTCAAAGATATTTTTTTAGGGTCAACTGTTGTCAGTTCTTTAGTGTTATAAGCTGCACCTATGCTTATTGAACCTGCTGCCATCTTTGCTTCTATCATGGCGAGCCTTGGAAAGTGCATCAATTGCTCTTTTGAAGCATTTTTATAATAAGTATATGCAAAACCTGGCACAGCAACATTTATTTTTGGGTAAGCTCCTTTTTTTAATATTAATTTATAGCACTCAAGGGCCAGTTCTTTAGAAGCTATACCAAAACTTAAATCTATCATATCGCCTTTTTTAACATTTATAGAATAATTGACGAGTATATCTGCCAGCTTCTTGATTCTTGGGTCTCCCATGCTTATTAAGAAAGAGACCGGATATTTAAAATTAACTAAAAAAGATTAAGTTATCTTAAAGTCTGTGCACATCCTGTATATCCTTGGGCCATAGTGTCCACATTTGACTATTTTTAGGATTCTACATTTCTTTTTCTGTTTCTTACATGCTACACTTATTTTTTCTTTAAGTTTTTTGTTGATATCTGGCTCTTCTTCAAAACCATAAAAATGAATTATGCCTTTCTTGTTTAATGATTTTAATGCCAAAGGAAGAAATTCCTCAGCCCCTTTTGGAAGAGGCATTATGATCCTATCGAACTTTTTTTTCAGTTTAGGCAGGATTTTTTTTACATCTCCCTTGAATAGCTTTATGTTGTCTGCCTTGTTCAGGACTAGGTTTTCCAATGCATATTTATGTGCAGAAGGATTCGCCTCTATCCCATATATTTCTTTTGGGTCAGCATTTTTAGCTATTACCAAAGCATAGGGTGCGATACCTGAGAACATAACAAGAATTATTTCTCCTTTTTTGACTTGTTTTGCGATTCTCAGCCTTTCTGTAGCAGATCTTGGCGAAAAATATGTTTTTTCTATGTTTAGCCTTAGCCTGACTCCATTTTCTTTGTATTCTGTTTCTTTATTTCTTTTGCCTGCTAGGTGAGCATACTTTTGTAACCTGTATTTTCCGCTATGAATTCCTTTTTTCTTCACAACGGTCTTGACATGCGGATGTTTTTTAAGAAATTCTTGAGCTATTTGTTTTTGTCTTTTCTTCAATTCATCAGGAATATCTAAAATCAAAATATCCCCCACAATATCATAGCTAGATGGAAGTTTCATTTTAGATTATTATCAAGGCCGCTCCTATGATCATTATTATGCATGCTATTATCCTGCGGACCAATCCATGGTCATGAAACAATTCTCCCCCAATGACTACAGCAATAAGTGTTGATACTCTTTTAATGGGGATTACCAAACTAACAAGTGTTAATGACAATGCTTTAAGATAAAGCAATGTGCCTGCTATTGTCAACAATACAGTAACAAGAATCAACCGTCCTTGGTTTGTTATTCCTTTTCTTACTCCTTTATACCCATCATAAAAAGCAGAGTGATATGTAAAAAGTATTGCCAGGAAAAAGAAGCGTGTTATAAAATAATAACTAAAATAATCTGCTTTTGCCAGAATAACTTTGTCCAGTGCAGCTGTTATGCTGTATCCTATCATCGCCAACAGAACGTACATGTAATATTTTCCTTTAAAAATTTTAAATGGCCTAAAAAAATCCTTGTGTTTGTAATCTATTCCTAATGAGTAAGAGCCTGCCATAATAAGAAAAATGCCTAAAAACTGCAGTGCCGAGGGGATTTCTCCTAAAAACATAAATGCTATGAAAACCAAAATCAATGGGCTAAGATTTGTCAGTGGAGATACTTCTGATATCTCTAGATGTCTGTAGCTTTTGGCCAATAAAAGAAGGGAACTTGCTCCAATAAATGATGCTGTGAAAATAATCAAATAAAGCTGAAATGTGTGATTAAAATTAACTCTTCCAAAAAACGGGAGGACTATCAACAAATTTATCAAATAAAATGAAACTAAAAACTCAGCTACATGTTCTTTAAAGAGTGCTTTTTTCTTAAGTATCCAGCTTAGTGCCACAAAAAATGCAGATAATAAAGCAAAAACATACCACTCCATTTTTAAACGATAATCCCTTTTATTGATAATTCAACTATGATAAAGAAGATATATAATAAAATCAGAGATATTCCTTCCTTGATGTTCAGTTTATCGCTACTGTCTAAGAATGTTGCGAACAAAAATGTTGTGACAAGCATGTATGTGCCGGCTGTTGCGAACAAAAGAAAGTCTGATGAGATTGGATAAATCAAAGAGGTCACACCCAGTATTAAAGTTATGTTTGCTATGTTTGATCCTATCAGATTTCCTAAAACCATTTCTGAATGACCTTTTACAGCTGCCTGCGAACTGAATACCAGCTCTGGAAGAGATGTACCTATGGCAATAAGAAAAATACCTACAAGTATTGGGGGCAGTGCCAGATCTAAAGATATTGCTGTAGCATACTGAACAACAAATTTAGCAGATAGGAATAGGAATGCCAGGCTGATTATGAACAAAAGTGTTGAAAAGACTATTTTTAGTCTTTTTGTCTTGTTTTCTTCATATTCTTTCTTGAATATTTTTCTTTGAAGATATATTCTTCTTGCATATATAAGGAATACGGCGATCAGGATTACTCCATCTATCCTATTAAGCTGCTGACCAATCAGCATTAAAGTTAAAGGCACTATTGAGATAAAAACAAGATACATGGCATCTGTTTTGGTCTTTACAGATCTTATTTTTATGCCTCTTGCCAAAAGTATAGGTATGCCTGCTACAAGTGTCAGATTTGCTATGTTTGATCCAATAACTGTACCCAATGCCAACGCAGTATTTTTAGCTAATGCTGATGTTATGCCTACAAATAATTCAGGTAAAGATGTAGCGATAGCCATTATTATGAATCCTGCGACAAACTCTGATAAGCTTAGGAAAGATGCTATCTTTGACAGGTTCTTGACTAATGATGAGCCTGATAAAATCAGAATCAGGCAGGATAATACAAATAATGCTAAGTTTATTGCTAAAACCATGATTTCAGTCCTTTTTGCTCTTTTTTCTTTTGAATGTCTAACAGTTTTGCCAGAGAGGAGTTGACTCTTTCTTCTGTAAAGTCGTGTTTATCTATCAATATTTTTTTGATCTTTTGTTCATCATATTTCTTCCACTCTAGTTTGTATTTCTTTGTAACAGGTATTTTCTTTATAAGATAATAAACCTCCTGCCAGGTGTAGCTAAAATAGTCGTCCCATCCAACATCTTTGAACATCTCATCCAGTTCTGTCTTGTACTGATGCACCAGTTTCAATGCTTTTTTTGGACCTATGTTTTTTATGCCTTTAGGGTTATAATCTGTGCCTACAAGCATTGCCAGTGCTATAAGCTGGCTTTGGTCTATGCTTAATTTGTTTAATACATCTTTTAATTCTACTATTTCTGTTATAGAAAGGTTCCTTATTATGCGGGGAGCTCCAAATAACAGTGAATCTGCATCCTGGCTGACCACTGCATACGCATCTTTGTTCTTGACAACTTCTGCGCACTGGGCTTCTCCTTCTGATGGTGCCTGAATTACAGGACATCCCAATGCCCTAACAAGATCTTTTGCCTCATCAATCATATCTTTGGTTAATCTTGATGTCATTACTGCATATTTTTTTTTTTCTTCTGCTGTTTTTGCTTTTTTTAGTTTTTCTGCTGCTTCTTGTTTCCTTTTTGCCCGTGCAAGTGATTCCTGTTCTTTAAGATCAGGTGTTTTTCCATCAAATACGAAAATAGGTCTTATCCCTTTTTGCAGAAAATTTGTTGTTCTTGTGAACAATCCAACCAAGTGTGATGTTACCTGACCTTCAGAGTCCATCAATAATGTGCCATCTCTTTGCCTTATTGATGATAAAAACTGATACAGCATATTAAAAGAATCAATTGCTATTGTTTTGCCCTTAAGAGCATCTATGCTTATTTCTTGGCCCT
>JAFCEI010000070.1 GCA_017609245.1 Candidatus Woesearchaeota archaeon
AGTAGTTCCTGCAGCAGCAGGATGGGTTGGCGCAATAATGGTTGCTGCGTTTATTATAGTTATCATATTGATTGTCAAGCATCAGAAGCTTAAACTCAAGGAAAAAAAGAAAAAAAGAAAGAAATAATTTTCTAGTTTTAATTGTTTTAGATTTATTTCGAAGTTTGTAGGTCTTCTACATCAGGATATTTGTGATGTTTAGTCTATACATTAATTACAGGTGGATTACGGTTAACTGGAAAAACTTATATACGCGCTTGTCTAAGCTAAAGCATGGTCAAACAAAACCACTACAAAAACATAGCATTGCCAAGCGATCTTATCGGACGTATCGACGCCATTATAAAGAATTCTAAGATGGGTTATAAGACAAGAGGAGAGTTTGTCAAAGAATCTGTAAGAACCATGTTAAGGCAGTTTTCAAAGTAAAGTTTACCTATCAATAATGGATACATTACTTATCCATCAACAGGTTACCAAAAAATATTATATATATATCCAAATAAATAACACATTATGCACAGGTACACAAATGTTGCCCTGCCATCAGAGTTGATAGAAAGGATTGATATCATCATTAAGAAAAAAGATATGGGCTACAAATCAAGAGGCGAATTTACAAAAGAGGCTGTGAGAAACCTGTTAAAAGATCTTAATAAACTCTGAATTGTTCATTTTCTGTGTTCCAACATTTACTAAATTAACATTACATCAAGATAATTAATTGTTATGCATGAGCAATCCATACAAAAAAACATAAAATTTATATATGCTGCTTGCTTATAAAATACTTATGGGGGTGATACTTGGTTCTAAAGTAACGAATGATGGCAAGGTCATATTTACAATCAGCTTAGACCGTGAAGAAGCATTGCAACTTAAAGGTCACATTACAAACATCAATGTTTTTTCAGATCACCTAGTTGATGTAAAGACAAATCTTTCTACAAGAGGAAGAAATGAATCAACAAAATATTTTTTAATTCCGACTCAACTAAGAAAAAATCTCAAATTCAATGGTGAAGTGCGTTGTCAAAGGTTAGATAGTAGGAATAAGACTATCTTTGTTTATGTTGTTGATAAGTTCTAAGATGGCAAATAATAAAACAAAAACAAGCATAAAAGGGTTTGATGAACTGATAGAGGGAGGTTTTCCCAGAGGGTCGACCATTCTTTTGAGTGGTACACCTGGAACTGGCAAGACAATTTTTGCTTTAGAATATTTATACAATGGAGCGAAAACTCATGGAGAAAAAGGAATCTATGTTACATTTGAGGATAAGCGAAAAAACCTAAAAGCTCAGGCAAAGCAGTTTGGCTGGAATCTTGACAAACTGGAAAAAGATGGTCAGATAAAGATTCTTAGCATACCTGCTTCATCAATCAGCACGAGTACAATAAGAGAGATAATCCAAAAAATTAATCAGATTAAAGCAAAAAGAATAGTTATAGACTCATTGTCAACATTAGCCATTAATACGCCTTCTACATATTCTCACGTAAATGAAATGAATGAATACACAATAAAACGTTTTGTTTATGCGTTTACTGATGAATTGAGACAGCTCAAGAATACAACAAGCCTTCTAATCTCTCAAGTAACAAATGAAAAACAGCTCTCAAGAGACACTATTTCTGAATTTATCTGTGATGGAGTTATCAATGTAATTTATGAATCAATGGGTGGAGAGTTTTCCAGGAGCTTGATGATAAGAAAGATGAGACAAGTCAAGCATGATGAGGACATCCATCCATTGGAGATTTCTAAGAAAGGATTGGTTGTGCATAGGATAAAGTAAGATGGCGTTCAGAGCACCACCAAGGATGCTTAGAAAAGTTTTGGGCTTTAAATCAATGGTCCACAAAGATGGAAAATTTTATTTATGGGGAGTCCCCTGTTCCATTGTTCCTTTGTTTTCATTTTCTTATATCCAGAAATTGTTAGAGAAAAAGTATGGCAAAAAAGATGCTGCGACAGTTATGTACAGCTTAGGCGTTCTGCAAACTAAGGTTGGCTATGATTTGATAAGTGATAGATTTGGGTATGCCAAGACCTACAGAAACAAAGTTGAATTGTTGAAATTTATAACAGAACAAGCAGCAATAGTAGGCAATGGTCTCTATAAATGGATACGCATAGATTTAAAAAATAAAATCTTTATTGTGAGGTCAGTCTGTCCACATGGTGAACACTACAAAAAACTTTTTAGATTGCAAAAAGAGCCTACAGATCATTTTATTAGAGGGGAATGTGCAACCATGGTTAAAAAAGCATTTAATATCAAAAATAGTTT
>JAFCEI010000071.1 GCA_017609245.1 Candidatus Woesearchaeota archaeon
GCGGCAGAACATTATGCACTGTCCACACCAGCCTATATCCCAATGACCGAATATAAACAAGAAAAAATACAAAATAAAGAGTATAAAATGGTTTAAGTATCTTAAATGACGTGGCAAATCTCCCTGTCCAATGAAGGTGAAAGATCTTATAGTTTCTCACCCTCCAATATAACAACAGAGGCAATAAGGACAGCAGACTTTTAAGTTGTGAATTCAGATCAGGAGAGACATATTTTATCTTGATGTCTTTTTTTCTGAGAGGAGCATACAGCAATTCCTGATAAGGATTTTTATCTTTTGGAAATACAAGCACATTCAGGCTCATTTTCTCTCTCCCTTGAAATGAACTTCCTGATTATTGAATCCTAATGCTTTTTTGACAAGCACATGGCAAGTCAATATCCTGTCAACAACGCTTATGAAAAGATAGATCGGAAAATAAAACAAAAAAGAAATATTTGAGGATGATTTAGCTACTCGGGTGCATTTGATAAATGAGCCTACTGAATACAAAATAAAAGGGAATGAGAAAAAACTTACGGGATTGAATATAAATGAAATCAGCGAAAGCATTATCACAAAATTAAACAAAGCAATTAAAAATGTTCTTCCCAGGCTTATCAGGTCGAAATATCCTTTTTTCCACCTTAATGCGTCCTTCATAAATCCTTTCAATGTCTTATTAAGGTAAGATTTTACCCTAGCATTTTTAGCAAAATAGATGGCATACTTATTTTTTAGGACCTGTTCCCCAAAATAATGGTCTACACCCACTAAAACTGATTTATTAAACAGGTTATCTATGCCCAGCTCATCAACCAAACTTTTCTTAAAAGCTATCCCTCCCTTACCATGTGTTGACTGATGATTTTTGATCTGTTTACCCCATATCTTCTCTATCATGTAATAATCATCTATCCATGATCTTGTCAACGGAAAAAAATTACCATTCACACACACTGCCTTTCCAGAGATTATCGGGGAGATAAGTTCAACCAACCATTCTTTATCTACAATAGTATCTGCGTCAAGAAGGACAATGATTTTTCCCCTGGATACTTTTATCCCTTTTTGCAAAGCAGAGTTCTTGTCTCCCTCCCCCTGCTTCAATATAACATATTTTTTAAACTTGCTCAAGTCCTGCTGTTTGGCAAGCTCATAAGTCCTGTCATCAGCACTTGCAACAACAATGATCTCACACCTTTTGAAAGGATAATCCAGTTTTTTGAGAGAATCCAGTGTCGAAATTATGAACTTTTCTTCATGCCATGCAGGCACAATAATCGATATTAAAATGTCATCCATTTTTTGCAATTGCATACAACCCCAAGCACAATTTTTTGTTAAAGTAGGGGATTTTTGTGGTTACATTATTAAAAAAATGTAGCATAGATTTAGGACAGATCCGTAGGAAAGGGTATGTAAATTGGTTGATGAAGCAGGAATTTACATACCCTGCATCTAAAACCTTAAGACCCTGCTCCTTGATCACATTTATTAAACTTTTGATGTCAAAAACAAACAGATGATCAGAGCCAGCAGGGCCAAACTGTCTTTTTGACAGCTCTTTTCTGTCTTTTTCATCAATATTACTAAATAGTTTTGGGTGATGGTCCAGGAGCAATCCTGAAAACAGATGGTTATTTGGTGTTGTTATGACCATTATGCCATTTTTTTTAAGACAAGCGCTTGTTTTTTTTATCAGCTCTTCAGGATAAGCCACATGCTCTATCAATTCCCCTAAGATTACAGCATCAAAATTATTGTTTGCAAAATCCATCCCAAGGGCATTGCCGCAGACGTAAGAGATATTACCAAACTCTTTTTTTTTCTTTGCATATCCTAAAAAATTGCAGTTAAGGTCAGAAGCTGTGCTTTCAAACCCCTTTTCAGCCAAAAGAGTTGCTGCATTTGCCTGCGCACACCCTACATCCAATACCTTTTTTCCAGGAGAATATCTCTCGACTAGTCTGATTACCTTGTCTATCCTCTCCATGCAGCAGAAATTCTCATACTTATTAGTATCCTTCCCATAGAGATACAGCTCGTCTTTGTTCTTAAGCTCAGATTTATCAGGTATGCGCATCTTAATCCTTCAGTTCTGCCTCGATAATTATATTGCTGTTGAACCGTGGAAATATTTTTCTAAAGACCTGCCCTAACAACCATGCAGGGAATTTTATA
>JAFCEI010000072.1 GCA_017609245.1 Candidatus Woesearchaeota archaeon
TCAGAAGCCAATGGGAGCAGGTCAGGGATTATTCAATGGAGATATGGAATTTGGGGATATCGATAATGATGGTGATTTAGACCTTGTTATTAGTGGGACTGGCTCTATTGCCAACAGGTTTTTAATCTTTCGAAATGATAATTCAGTATATAATCTTGTTCAGGAACCTTTGGGTTCTAATTTGTTTTCATCTTTAGCATTTGGGGATATTGATAATGATGGTGATTTAGATTTAGCTGCTGTTGATAATAAATTTTATATTCTTCGCAATAATTCTGGAACATTTGATATTCACCAAATGCCAATGCCAACAGATGGACTATCTGCTTCTTCCGTTGCATTTGGGGATATTGATAATGATGGTGACCTTGACTTAGCCGTTACAGGAGTAGATAATAGTATAAATTTTAGATGTATAATATATACAAACCAATCAGGACTATTCTGGTACTATCATGAACCAATGGGAATGCTACAAGGTTTAGCGAACTCTTCAATTGCTTTTGCTGACTATGATAATGACAAAGATTTAGACCTTGCTGTTACCGGCTGGGATGGGGCTAATTGTAGATTTATTATTTTTCAAAATCACAATAATATATTCATCCCTGCCCTGGAGCCAATGTCGGCAAACCAGGGAGTGCGCTATTCTTGTATTGCATTTGGTGATTATGATAATGACAAGGATTTAGACCTTGCTGTTACTGGTGAAGATAATGCAGCAAATATGAGATTTATTATTTACCGCAATGATAATGGAACATTTAATCTTGACCAAGAACCAATGGGAGTCAATCAGGGAGTTAAAAAATCTTCTATAGCTTTTGGTGATTATGATAATGACGGAGATTTGGATATTGCTTTATCTGGATTGGATTCCTCTGGCATCGGGAGATTTATAATATTTAGTAATAATTCGGGAATTTTTAATCTTGCAGAAGAACCTATGGGATCGAATATAAATATCTATGATGGATCCATTGCATTTGGGGATATAGATAATGATGGCAGCTTGGACCTTGCTGTAGCCGGAGGCCCAACTGCAAAAAGATTTTGTATATATAAAAATAATACATCCATTCCGAATAATGCTCCTTCTATTCCTACAGGATTTACTAATATAAATGTAGGGGGATATTGGCGATTCCAGTGGAATGCGTCTTCAGATGATAATACTGAATCATCTGTATTGCGTTATAAGATAGCTATAGGTACTAATTTCTCTGGGAAATATGATTATTCCAGTGAAGCAATTCACTATCCCCGCGGTCAGGCTAATCCTGGCAATGTATGTAAACCATTTGTCTGTTTTTATCAATCATCTATTCCTGCCTCTAAAACAGTATATTGGAAAATATGTGCTTTTGATTCTGCTCTTAAACAGAGCTCCTATAGTGCAGAACAGATAACCTGTTCTATTATTCCATATACCCCTATAATTTTAAGCATTACCCCTCTATTTACAAATCAGATGGCAGTAACATGGAAAGATGTTTCAAATGAAACTGGTTATACTCTATTTTGGAGCTTAAGCAAAGATACGAACACAGCCAATCCCATTGTGGGTTTGCCAGTTAATATTACTAATTATACTAATACAGGAATTCATTTTGGTCAGGTTAATTATTATTGGGTAAAGGCATATAATGCAAATGGCAGTTCAGGATTTTCAAGTGTTATATCTAATAATATATTTAAATATTATTATGTATCGAAAAATAATCCAACGCCGCTCTCTCCTTATGTGACGCCTGAAACAGCAGCGACAAATATTGAACAGGCCGCAAAAGCTGCTTCTCCTGGAAGTATTGTTCTTATTATAGATAATTCTACTTATGGACCAATTGATGTATTTGCCTATCATTCTAGTCCTTATTATGCTGGAGTTACATTTGCAGGACATCCAACAAATAACCCTGTTATAGAAGGAGGAGGAACCCCAGCATTACGAATGCGTTATGAAGAAGATAATATCTGGGATAACATTCATTTTAAGTCAATGGGCGCCCAGATAATTGAATTGGGGTCTTCAATGGATGGGGGAGCTGATGGCAATTATGGATTTCAGATTTTTAGAAATTGTAAATTTTCTGGATCTCCTTCTACTTTAGTTTTTGAGAATGATAATGAAACCACAAATGTAAGTTTTTTATGCTGTACTTTTAGCAATCTTAACCC
>JAFCEI010000073.1 GCA_017609245.1 Candidatus Woesearchaeota archaeon
CCGAATCCCCATTCTGCCGGAAAGATAAACATCACTTTGTTTTTCTTTTACCCCGATTTTCTTTCTCAGATAATCAGGATTCATTTTCCTAATTTTCTGATGAACTTCCCTCCCTTTCTGAACCTTAAACCTTTTATCTTGATGTTCCGGTATATCCAGTACATGTTCAAAATACGTAAACCTGGGGCAAAAAAGGTATTCCAATAGATGTGAAGCAGTTACGGAAAATCCTATTTTTTCCTGTATCTCCTCATGAATTATTTCCAATGTTTCCATAGTAAAATCATCTATCATATAGATTCTCATTTTTTATGATGCCAATTATCGCCATTATAATTCCTTTAAGAGCTTTTTTATTTTATCCCTGTCTGCTTCAAGATTGTCGAAGGCAAAATAGTCATCATAAGCATCTTGCTCACTTATGAATCCTTCTTTAACCCTGGAATCAAGTTCAAACACATTCTTCACGCCATGTTTTTTCGCAAGAATGAAAATCTCGGTTTCGACCTTTGAAAGCTTCTGCATGAGATAAGCCCTGACACTCTCCCTTATGAGTTCATTGGAGTTAATTTGCAGTTCATTAGCTGCAATATCAATAAGACCCATGATACTCTCCCTTATGATTTTACTATAAATAGTGCATTCATTTTTTATATAAATTTATTGTATCATTATATACAAAAAAAGCTCTTATTTGTAAAAAAGCTTACTTTTATTTTAGCAATTTTTTGGTAGAAGGAGACAGCCTGAATTTTTTCCGTCTTGCTAAATATAACAACATTCTTCAAGAAAAATCATGTTGTTGTCCACACAATATTCAAAAAATCAATTTGTATTCCTTGTTTTAATTGGATCTTTTTACAGTTCCAAACCCTCTGGATACCGATTTTCCTATCCCCCAGTAATTTGGGATTTTAAAGTTGACAGAGAAAGTGCCAAGAAAGCCGAGCATGGGGATGCCTTTTAATTTCGTCGGCACTTCTTTAAGATTGATTATTTTTGCTTCAATCGGTGCGGGAACCGTGTAACCAAGGCTTTTGGATATAGATAGAATATTGCCTATCAGAATTTTTTCAAGAAGCTCTTTTCTTTTAGCCAGCGTTCCTGACCTCTGGTATTTTTGATAGTTTTTTTCGTTCAGGGCAAGCCAGGGGGATAAAAACTTGTATTTTTTGCTCCTATCATGGATTCCAATATGCGTTGTCAAAAAGGACATCGTTTGTTGTTCGACGATGTATTCCGTATTTCTCAAATTTAGTTGTTTTTTTATGAGATTTATTTTTGCGGCAGCTACTGCTCCTTTGTAGAGACCAATGATAAATCCATTACCTTTGATGATCTTGTATTGTATCAAAGGATAATTATAAACCAGATATTCATCATTTGCATGTTGGTGAAAAAGGACATTGTTTCTATTTAGATGAGATATTGCTCCTCGCAAGTCTTTGGGTCTGACCAGTTGGTTAAGAGGTCTATCAAATAAGAGACTTGTGATACATTGGTTTATAGTTGCAATGTTTTCTTTTATAACCATTGTGTTTCTCAGAATATCAATGTGTCTCCATCCATATTCCATGACTTATTTTCCAGCATAATTCCCCGTTCGGAATCATAATAGCCATCTCGCAGCATCCAGTGGCCTAAAAAATCTGTTGCAATTTCCTCAGGTGTAAATCCGGAGTGAGCATAAAGATTAACAGTGATTTCTGCAATTCTGCCGGAAAGTTTACGCCACGCCTCACGTCGATTCCAACGATCATCAAGACTGTTTGCATCCTCCATTGCTTTTTTGAGAAGAGGGTCCTGCTCTATGACCAAAAAGGAATATTGTTCTCTGTACTTGCCCCTTAACAATTCTCGTACAGATACATCCTCTTGCCACCGAGCAAATCTGTTGAGGTGTTTTCTGCCTGTATCCTTCAACGCGTCCAGCTCTTTAAAGTATTGATCGGATACGGGCAATACGCCTTCTTCTTTGATAACAGAAAACGATTCGAGCAATTTCCTGGTTACTTGCAAAGAAACCTCGTCATAAATCATTTCTGAATATCGTTGCCCTTTCTTACTTACGAGGTCTACAATTTCAATAGGAAGCCATTTGCCACGCCTTCCTTCCCGGTTACAACGTCCGGCAATTTGTACGATACTATC
>JAFCEI010000013.1 GCA_017609245.1 Candidatus Woesearchaeota archaeon
CTTCTGACAGCGACAATGATGTCATAATAGGAACTCTAGCTTCAATTGGTGCAAGTGAGTCAGATGATGACAATGAAGTAGAATATGGACTTACAGAGTATGGTACATATGTCATATTGGACAAAGATGATGGCAGCTACTTCAATGTATACACCTATGACGAAGAAACAGACTACAAAGTATATGTATCTGAGATAGCATCCGCAATGTCATCAGTTGTGTCTGAAGGCGCAGTAACAGTAACACCAATGTCAGTTGGAACATCAAAACTAGACACAGAAGTTTCTGACATCACTGCACAAAACGCTATAATTGTTGGTGGATGACATCACTGCACAAAACGCTATAATTGTTGGTGGACCTTGCGTCAACACAGCAGCTGCAGCAGCACTAGGATTATCATATCCTGCATGTGGAGCTGCATCATCCATACCAGAAAACCAGGCTATCATAAAGTTAGTAGAACATGCTAACGGAAATGTAGCTCTAGTTGTTGCTGGATGGACAGCTGATGACACAAGAAGAGCCTCCAGAGTAGTTGCTGAGTCTGACAAATATGCATTGTCAGGTGACGAAGCAATTGTATCTGGTACAACACTAACAGATATCAGTGTTGAATAAGAAGGAAAATAATTTTTCCTTTTCTTTTTTTATTTTTTATTTTTAACAATTTCTCAGACAACAATTGTTTCTTATATTGCTTCTTTTGATCAAAATAAAAAACTAGAAAATCATCAAAGGTTTTCTTTGTTTTTTTATTTTAAACCAAACTGATTCTTAATCGTCAGTTAACAAAAAGCTATTTTCTATTATAAAAAAGCTTAAATAGAGCTGGTTCTCCAAGCAGTTCATGGCAGAAAAAGAAGTGAATATAACATATGAGACCCTTTTTGAGCTGTTAAGAAGGGAGAAGAGCAGGAAAGACCTGCAGAAGCTTCCTGATACTTTTTTTATCGATGTTATCTCATACCTAAATGAGAAGCTGAACCTGGCAAAGACAAAAAAGGATGAGCTTTTTGATGCAGATGAAAATCTTAAGACAGAAAAGCAGATAATAAACATCAGGCAGATCTTGAAAGAGCTCTATGAAAGAAGGGAAAGAAAGATCATGGAGATGGCTCTGAATAAAAGCCGTGCAGGGCACGCCATCATCGACACATCTGCATTGCTTGATGAAGAAGAGCACCTCTTTGATGCTTTGCTGAAAATATTGAACAAGAACAGGGACCAGATAATCAACAATCTGCTTAAAGGCAGCGCACCTTCTGTTGAGCTCAAGGTAAAGCCAGAGCCAAGCCAGGCCGAAGAGTTTGCTGAAGAGCTAGCTGCACAACCTGAATCTCCTGAAGCTGTAGAAGAGTCAACACAAGAGCAAGAAGCAAACACAACTAAACTGGAGATAAAAGAATTTGTCCAGAAATTCATAGGTTTGGACATGAAAGAATATGGCCCGTTTGAGCAGGGCGATGAGGTAGAGCTGCCAGCAGAGATAGCGCAGCTTTTGATAAAGAGGGGCAAAGCAGCCCAAATATAGCAAGATTTTTAAACAAACATATTTTCTCAAATACTATGAAACTTCCTAAAACAAAGAAAAGATATTGCCCTAAGTGCAAAAAGCACACAGAGCACACTGTGGCTCAGGCAAAAAAGAAGACGCCAGGTTCTGTTCACACGCTTAGCCATGGGTCTAAGAGAAGACAGAAGCTTAGACATAGGGGAGTTGGCATAGGAACAGGAAACAAAGGAAGATACAGCAGAAAAGCTATTTCTAAATTTAAGATGACTGGGGCAAAGCCTACAAAAAAATCAGACTTGAGATACAAATGCAAGGAATGCGGCAAGATGCATATGCAGAAAAAAGGCTTCAGATCTAAGAAACTAGAGATCAAATAAACTTCTTAAAACAACAATCTTTTTATATTCGACAAACATTATCTGTTCTGGTGATACTATGAACAAATGGCTAGCATTATTGTTAGGTCTGGTATTTGTTATTGGCCCGATCTACCTAGTAATGACACCAGCTTTTGCAGGCTGGGGAGCAGCAGCATTAGAGCTGATTAAAGGCGGAGTAGTGATCATGCTGGTGATGATTGGGATTGGCCTGTTCTTTGCAGGAATCTCAGACCTAAAAGCATAAATATTTCTTTTTCTTTTCTTTTTCATTATGAATATCCAATGTCTTCAATGTAAAGGTAGAGGTTATTGCGGCAGAACCCAATGCCCTATTCTCGCAAAGTCAAACGCTTTCTTCAAGATAAAAGATAATTTTCAAAAACAGGACATTTACACTGCTTCTCCGTCAGTGTTTGTAGGTAGGCACGGTTATCCAAACCTTAATGTAGGAATTCTTGCACCACCAGAGAACACAGAAGATGTCTGGCTCCATGATGCTCAGACGCACTGGGCAGATAACAATTTTCAGATAAACAAGATAATCAGACTAAGGTCAAATCTGCTTAATTCAAGATTTAAGCTTCAGATAAAAAATACAAATAAGCTGCTCGATATAAGTAAAGAAATAGCAATGGCTGCAAATCCAGTTGATGTTGAGATCAACCTTAAAGACAAGCCAGTTCAAAAGCTTAATTTCCCTGCATTTGGCCTTCCCACAGGCCCTAATGCCCAAATTCAAAGAGCAAGAACAACCTCAAATCCTAAGGTGATAAAAAGGGTCGAGAAGGCTGTAGATGCCCAAGATTTGAAAGCTCACAATTCCATACTATCATTATACGAACATGGTTTGGAAGAACATAAATTAGCAGGTTTATTGTCAACAGCCAATCTAGGAATAAAAACCCAAAGAAAGCTAGTTCCAACCAGATGGGCAATAACAGCTGTAGATGACATCATAGCAAAAAACCTGATATCTACTATTAAAAATTACCAAAAAATTGATTATAGCCTTTATTTTGGCTCTTATTTAGGAAATTACTATGTAGTCTTATTCTTTCCAGAGATATGGCAGTATGAGCTTTTTGAAACATATTTGCCCAGATCCAGCTGGAATCAGGGCCAAAAAACCCAAAGCATGACTGATTATGAACCATATCAAGGCAGAAAACAATATGCAGAACAAACAGGTGGAGGATATTATGCAGCAAGACTTCCTGTGCTTGAAAAACTCTCTAAATTAAAAAAACAAGGTTCTGCGCTTGTTTTAAGGTTTATAACAGGCGAATACTACTGCCCTTTAGGAGTTTGGGTATGTAAATCTGCTATCAGAAAGGCTCTAAACACAAAATCTCTCACTTTCAATAGTCAAGAAGAGCTTATCAAGTATGCAGCTGATTTAATAGAAAACAGATTTGATCTTGAGCCTCACTTTATCTTTGGTCAAAGCAAAATACTCACTAATCTTAGAACACAACCAAAATTGACCAAATTTTTTGTAGTTAGTTAACACTCACTTTACGTATGATTCCTCCACAGAATAATCAATTGTGTCGATTTTCACTATATTTAACCCTCACTTTTCTATATAATCTATTCAAATATCTGCCTGATCTAACAATGTCTGATCTTTTAAACTCTCACTTTTATATATAAAATTCCCATATAGGGGCTAATATATAGCTAAATATAGTTATTACCTATTAAAACCCTCACTTTTGTATATAATATGGCCATATATAAGCTAGCATACACTAAAACTGCCCCCAAATATAGCTTTTTAAGCTCACTTTAAAGCTCAAAAATAGACTAAAACCCCTGAAAATTTCGCCAAAAATTCAACAGATCTTTCCAGCTATTTTATATAAATTTTTGATCATTTTTTCAAAAATTTTTCAAATAAAAAATAAAAATTTCAAATTATTTTTTTTAAAAATTTATTTCAATCAAAATTTGATTGTCCCAAAATACCAAAAATCAACAAAAACAAGTCATTCCCAGCATAGTCCTAAGATAGTCCCGAGACTGTCCCAAGATAGTCCCAATTTTTGGCATTTTATCGTCGATAAATAGTCCCAAAACAGTCCCAGGATAGTCCCAAGATAGTCCCAAAACAGTCCCAAAAATGCAAAAAGTTTATATATCTGGGACTATTTCATATCAAAACATGGCATTTTTCAGAAAAAACAGAGTGATAGATGAAGTGAGAGTAGCTTTTTCTAAGGTCAGGATAGACATCAGCAAGCTGGCAAATTGGGTTGAATATTTCAACAAAAGGACTAATTTTACCGACGACAAACTCAATTATTTGACTGAACTGGTCTCAGAAGAGCGCATAAGGCGCATAGTAAAAGATGCTATGCAGGACTATAAGATGCAGCCAGTGGAGCGAAAAAATGTCAGCACAAGGATCATGCGGACCATTAAAAGGCAATCTAAGGACTATATTACGCATTCTATCTTGTCTTTGATACAGAGATATGGACAGATAACAGCCCTGCAGCTAAAAGACATCATAGTAGATGAACAAGGCCTGTGCTCCAAAAGCTCATTTTACCGAATTTTACGTAAAATAGAGCGTAGCGACGACATTTCAGTAATAAGAGATGGCAAAGAAAAGAAATATTTGGCTAGAATTCTTGCTCAAAAATAGATACTCTAAAACAGAAATCTTTTTAAGCAACACACCCTTGCAAAAACACAAGGGGTGGTAAGCATTATTACTGATTTAATCAGCAAAAAACAGGTGTTGCAACTTAATCATTCTATAAAAGACTCGATTAACACTGTAAAAGATGAATTAGAGGATCATTTAACCGCTATTAATGAAAACACAAACGAAATAGAAAGCAATTACGAATTGATAGCTGAGCTTGCCATCAAACTGGAAAAAATAGAAGAAAGACTTGAGCAAGTGGAGCTGATTCTGCACTCTCAAGACATAGAAAAGCAAAAAGTAGATGAATTAAACCACAAAGAAAAGTCAGTTTTCTTAACAATTTATAAGCAGGAGAATGACTACCTGACATATGCAGATCTAGCAGCATTACATGATGTGTCAGAAGCAACAATAAGAAGATATGTTGATACGCTGATTAAAAAAGGCGTACCTATTATCAAAAAAGCCATGGGTGGCATCATACACTTTAAACTAAATCCGCAGTTCAGAGAGATGCAGACAAAGCACAACTTAGTGAATGTAAGGCCAACTGTAACTTTGGATATGTTTGATCAGAAAATAATTGATTAAAACTTTTAATCAAATCTTAAATTTTTTATTGCCTATCTTTTTGAGAAATTTTACCTATAAATTGTCAAGCGGACTTTTAACTTTTTTCAATTCCTTCTTGCTGACTTGCGTGTAGAACTGGGTTGTTTGCAAGTTTGAGTGCGCCAACAGCTCCTGGATCTTTCGAATATCAACCCCTGCTTCTAAAAGATGAGTAGCAAAGCTGTGTCTTAACAAGTGGCAATACACTTTTTTCTTAATCCCTGATTTTTTAGCTAATCTACGCACAATATATTGTATTCTTCTCGCAGATATTGGCTTACCTTCAACATTAAATATGTACTCTGACTTATGGTTTGCCAAATACTTTTTTAGATCATTGGTCAGTTTGTCTGACAATATGAAAAACCTGTCTTTTCCGCCTTTTCCATGCTTTAAAAGCCCTGTTTTATCTGGGATATTAAGGTCATTTTGCCTTAAACTAGCACATTCACTGACCCTCAACCCGGCAGAATACATAAACTCAACCAATAACTTATCTCTAAGATTATCACCTGCACTTTCAATTAATCTTTTGATCTCTTTCTTTGACAATACATCAGGCAATTTTCTCTGTTTTTTAGGTGTTTTAATATCATTTGTTATGCCTTTTTTTAGAATACTATCATAAAAAAATCTAAGTGCAGATCTAGCCAAAGCAACTGATGCAGCATCATTGCCTTTATCACTCAAAAGGCTGGCCAAATACTGCTTTATGTCATTTTCTTCAACCAGCTCAGCATCTTTGTTAATATAATCCAGAAAACCAACATTATAGAAAGAGTACATCTTAATAGTCTGTTTGCTCTTCCCCTGAAGCCTAAGTTCAGTCTCAATACGTTGAATTACCTCTTTTTTGTCCATTTTTACTTACTTTCTTACGTAATACTTATGCGTATAATACTCATTATACGAACTCATATAAATAATTTACTAAGAACAAAAGTTTTAAGCAATGATTGAAGTGTGTTTAGTCTTCATCAAAGCCATTTTTTACTATTTTTTCTAATGTATCTACAACTTCTTTGCTGTGCGGGCCTTTTGCTTTAAATTCCAACTCACTTCCTTGCTTGGCCTGTAAAGTTAACATGGACATTACTGATGTAGCATCAACATATGGTTTGTTGTTTTCAAGCTCTTTAGCAATATAATTGCCATTAAAATTACTATGGCTTATATACACCTCAGTATCAGCAAATTTGTTTGCTTCTTCTGCAACCAATGCAGCTGTTCTTGCATGTAACCCCAATTTATTGTTGATTATGGCTTTTTTTGTATAATAGCCATTCTCACAGATATATTTTACCTTTCCTTGCAGGTTTTTGCTTAATTCTCTAGCCAGTTGAGCATAATCATCTCCTTTTACATGAAAATGCAGTTTTTCTCCTTTTTTAAGGTCACCTAAAAGTTTTTTTGCCTCATCCTCATCAGTTGAGTGGACTTCAAAATAGAATGTTTTGTTATTTTCTCCGCTCCTATAACCAACCAAAACACTACAATCATAACCTTTTGTTGTTTTTTTTATGTTCAGATACTCATCAATATGATTTTTGTCGATAGACCCAACATGATTAAAATTTTCCTTAATGTGTGACATGATCAGTTTCCTGTCTTCATCACGCTTTAATTCCAATATTTTTGGAGTTTTATCTATCTCTTTCCCCTGTTTTTTAAGGATTTCAGCGTACTTTTTATGTAGTTTGTCCATTTTTGCCTGTTTATTTGATAATTCTAAGAACTATGATATATGGAGAATGCAGCACTTTATAAATCTTTCGGTCAGTACTACTGAGTAGAGGTTACAGAATTAGCCTAGATAGCTCAGTTTCTTCTTTTCCTGCTCCTTTCCAACTGCTTTTACCCTTTCAAGCATGTTTTTGATCTTCTCTTCAAACTCTGCAGCTGTTTTAATAAGCGGTTTATAGTCTACCTTTAACCCTAAGTAAGAGTCTAATGCCTTGATTATGTTTGCAGCTGCTTTTGAATCAGGCAATGAAGTATGAGTTTCAGCCAAGATACATGAGAAAGGAGTCTTGATCTTCTTTAACAGCAAAGCACCTGTGACACCAATTATTATGCCTTCTCCTAGTGGCTCCAGGTCACATTTTTTAAGAGCAGCATTTTTCTTTTTATCACTTGAGTAATAGAATGTTCTTGATTTTCCCATCTCTGTTGAGCCAACACCTTCAAGACTTATGATTTCTTTGGCTTCTAGCTCTACAGCAAGTTTTTCAAGCGTGTCAGCTATATCCCACTCTAATCCAGCTGGAGATGTGATTGCATGAAGAATGACCAGATTATATTGCTTGTTATAATAGACGCCTAACGGCTGCACAACCTTGTCACCATGGATAGCTGCCATCGCAGGCAAGCTTTTTGACTTGACCCTTCCGATCAGCTCTGTCTTCAGATGATTTATCAAGAATTCAGTTGCAATAGTTCCTACTAGCCCAAAACCAGGAAACCCTTCTATTATCACCACTTTTTTAGGCTTTTTGTAAAGCTTTAATTCCATATTAGGTTAAATTGGGATGATTGATATATAAACCTTTTGTTTCATCGTCGAGGAATAAACTATTTCTTAAGTTTATAACCTCTTAAATCCTCATATAGCGGCGCCCACAACATTCCAAATACTAGTGCCCATAAGATCTCTTCAAGAGGGACGCCAAGCACAAAAGGCAACCTTAAAACTGATAAATTCCAGGTATTAATTATCCAATCAGAAAATGCAAAGTCAATTATCCTTAGCGATAGAAAATATACAATTAAAAATAGAACTCCCCCGATTAGTGATTCTCCGACAAGATCTTTTCTAGATATCCAGATAACCGTAGCACCAATAAACATAGAAACTATTGACGTATAAATTAAATCCATTCTGAAAACAATGCTTAAAAATATTAACGACAAAAGACCGATGCTTATCAGCCAAAAATAATGGCTGAATTTTACCTCACGCCTTTCCCTCTTTTTAACCAAATAGTTCTTGGCAAAAACTTCATACAAAACCCCGGCAGTTCCTCCAAGAAAAAAAGCAAATACAAAACTTTCAATACCTGGAACAAAATTAAAAAGTGTTTTTGGATTCCAATAATAAGGTATAAAAATAATATCTGATATTCCAAACGGCATCGCTACCAAACTTCCATACAATATTTCTTTTTTCAAATCTTTTCTGATAAGAAATAAGGCAAGCCAAACAATTCCAAAAATAGCAACCCATATAGAGTAAATATACATCAATAAAAATTTAGAACAGAACTATATAAATTTTTTCAAAAATTATTTAAACCCCAAAACCCTAATTTATCTAAGATGGTGCATATAGATAAATACCAGTTTGGATTCTTTGTTGTCGACGGTAAAGAGTATGACCATGACATCAGAATCGTCGACGATATGATAGAAAGATGGGATGACCATGGCCTGGAATGGTCTGATGTCGAGCCTGCAGTAAAGGCAAACCCAAAAATCATAATTATCGGCACTGGCTCGTCAGGAGTTGTGCAGGTTACCGACGACATAAAGCAGAAAATTGAGCAAAAAGGAATCAAGCTTATCGTCGAGAAAACCGCAGAAGCATGCAGAATCTATAATGATCTAAGGAAAAAAGAAGAAAAAGTTGCAGCAGTGCTGCATTCGACGTGTTGAACTATCTTGTATTTCCAGCCATCCTGAATGCCGGAATCTCTGACCTCTCTGCTATCTCACTCCCTTCTTTCTGGATGACATTTTTTATGCCGATTACCTTGTCTTCGGAAAATCCCTGGCTTTTTAGCTCTTCAAGCCTCTTTTCCATCTCTATAAATAGAGTTACACAATTAGATAGAACAGCATTCAGAAGTTTCATCTCTTTGATAACAGCGTCGGAAAAATCCTTAATACTTCCTTCAAACTTATCTTTCTTGATCTCTTTCATCATCTTTTTTTGAACCTTGACCTGTTCTGCTGCCTGTCTTCTCCACAGTTGTATCTCGTCAAGCCTTGCTTTTACCCTCTTTGGAGATATAAGCTTTAATTTCAACGCAAGAGACGCGCTTTCTCTCCCCAATGCCCGTCTTGCAAGGTCAAACTCATGCCTTGTCAGTTCTTTTATTGTTTTTCTGGCGCTGATAAACTCAGTTGGTGCCTCAACCTTTTTTTTCAGAAGAAGGTCACCGACATCATTGCACCTCTCGATCATCCTCATCTCAGCAACCTGGGTGCTGTATGCGATCTTGTTTAGTTTTTTGATGAAATTTGACATCTCTTTGTTGACTTTTTTTTCGTCAGCAATCCTGGTTGCTTCTTCAATCTTAGCCAACGCTTTTTCACCATCTTCAGCATCTCTTCTGATTTCTCTAAGCCTGTGTCTTTCAGACCCAATCTTGTATTGAAAAGGCATACTCCCTGTGCCTTTCATAATATCTTTCAAATCATTCACCATTTTTTGATCTCCTTTTATTTGAATTTAAATTCTAATTGTTCTGGTTGTTTGCTTTTTTTCAGCCTGTAAACCTGCTCTTTAATCCACTCAACTCTAGCTTCAATATTTAATTGATCATTATACCTTCTTATTTGCTCTATCTTTTCTGTCAGGTCTTTGTTCCATTTTTTCATTGTCTCAAACCTGCTCATCAGCTCATTTATCCTATGGTTTGCTCCCTCGACCAATTCCTTGGATTTTTCAACATCTTCTTTGATTGCCCTGTTTATGTGGCCCTTTATATCGTTGAAGATTGCCTTTATATCATGATATTTTTTTACTCTTCTGGCAGAGAGTTTGTCCTCTAAAACCCAGTTGACATATCTTATATAGCTCTCTCTTTTATCGATAAGGTCTTTTATCTGGTTTGTAACTTGTTTTAGCCTTGTCTTTTCTCCTTCACTCATGCCGATCTTACCATAAGAAACGCGCGGTTTTTTAGATGCTTCAAATATTGAAAAAGAGGCCTCTAATCTATCGATCAGTTCTTTTTCTCTTAAGCTGATGCCTGCAAGCTCTTTTCGGATCTTGTCTCTTCTCTTGGCAGCCTCTTCCTGCACAGCTCCCTTAAAAGCTCCTCCAATAGCCCCTTTTTCCTTTTCTTTTTTCTCAAACTCTTTTATCCTGTCTATAACCTTGTTCAATCCCTGCTTGTATGCAAATGATTTTAAGCCAACAACATTTTTCAGATACTCTCTTATATTGGCCAGCAGATTATAGACTCCTGACATGATGTCAATCTCCTTGACCAATAGTTCTGCTACTTTTTTTAATCCCTCGTCGACCTTTTTCTCTTCTTTAACCACTTCTTCTACTTGAGCTTCAACACCTTTTTTGGTCTCAGGCTTTTTCTTCTCTTCAGCTTTTTCAGGGACTTTTTCGCCTTTTTCTCTAAGGACAACGGTTAAGTCCTTTGTCTCATCATAGCCAAGAACAAAATAGGTCGTATAATATTCTTTTCCCTCTGAAAACAGCTTATACCACTTATAATCAGGATGCTTCACTATTATCCTTAAGTTCCCTGATGGAACACCTCTAAAATTAGCTTTTCCTTTGCTGTCTGTTATCTGTTTATAATAAGGTCCTCTTCTTCTCCAGAATATTTGCCCTCTTGGCCAACCGCTTTTCACGCCAGTTATGATCACTTCTGCTCCCTTCACAACTTCGCCAGCAGCATGTTTTACAGTAACATTTATTTTTCCAGGTTTTGAATAATCAAGCATGGCCTTGCCTTTTTCAGCTCCTTTTGGAGCAGATTTACCTTTTCCAGCAGGCACGATCGGGGGCATCTTACCTAAAAATTTGAACAATATCCAGCCAAAAAGCAATATTCCAAGCACATTTAAAACAGGATTAAGAGCTTCAATTATCCTCTGGATACCAATTACCCCCAGTGCAGGCACACTAGGAAATACATTTCCTAAAACAAGCAGAATAAAAAATGCAGCAACAAGATATTTCCACCAGTCTTTTGTAAAAAGTCCTTTTGCACCAAGAAACTTTGCTAACCCGTATGTCAAAACACCCAACAACAAGAGCATAAAAAACGGAGCAATGTTTCCCAAAGAATTCATGATTCTTATGCCTCTAAAACCCTCAAACCCTGCCAATCCAATTGCAAGGATAAATCCAATGATCACTCCTAGCCTGCCTGCGTCTTCTCTTAATGCAGTGTTTTTCAGAGCAAGCTTGGTAACAATGCCAAATAGTGCAAAATAAAGTAGAAAATTAATAACAGGTCCGTAATCTGTAGATAAACTCTGAATTAATTGAGGCAACACCATCTTTTTTCACTATTCATATATAAACAATATATACTTATCTATTATATATTCATATATAAATGTTCTGATAGAATCTATAGAATTTGAACCTTTGTTCCTAGAGCTTGTCCAGGCAAACCTTTTTCAAAAATAACTCTTACACAGCCTTTATTTCCGTGAACAGAAGCAATTTTTCCTTTTATCTCAATCTTATTCTTACCTTTAGGGTTTTTCCACGTAACATCTTTGCCAACTAATGCCTCAGCTTTGTCTTTAGCAGAAACCCCTTCTGGCTTTATGATGAGGTGTGTAAATTTTTGGCTGTGCCTGCTTCTTCTGAAATTAACTATTGCTCCGTTCATATTACTAATAAAGAAATCAGCTTCATTTAAAAAGCTTTCTCATATGCATCAAGTATACTGTGTTTTAAATTATAATTTATATAATTATTATAATAGTTAT
>JAFCEI010000074.1 GCA_017609245.1 Candidatus Woesearchaeota archaeon
GCAAAGAAAAAAAGAATAAAAATCGCTGATGTAAACTCTTTGTGGAAAAAAAGACTAAAACCAGTCCAAAAAGGCCTAAGAGACAAAATACACCCTAATGCAAAAGGCTATAAGGTATTTTACGAATCTCTACTAAACGTAGTTCCTCAGTCACACACGACAATTCTCTGGCAATATAATGGGAGAGAATGTAGATGCAACTATAAATGCCCTTATTGCTATTATGTCTATTCTCCAAAGGTTGAAAATTATTTCTTTGGAGATATTGAAGAATGGCGCAAGGCATTCAAGAATTGCTTCGGGAAGCAGAGTTTAGTGTTTTACCTTGCTTTTGGAGAGCCAACATTAGGAGAAGATTTTTACAAAGTAATTGATATGATTGAGAATGAGCCAAAATGGAGCATAAGGATAACCTCTAACCTAACAGGAGATCTGAAAAGAATTGTGAACACAAACCTGGCAAAAGAAGGTAGGCTAAACATTAATGCGTCTTTCCATCCAACACAGACCAACATAGAGGAATTTTTGGATAAACTGCTCTTTTTAAGAAAACATGGGATCGAATGTCCAATAATATATGTGATGTGGCCTGGACAAATGAACAGGTTTGAATCCGACTTTGAGATGTTCAACAAGCACAATTTCTTAGTCCATGTCAGAAGATTTGCAGGCAATTTTAAGGGAAAAACATACCCTAAAGCATACACAGATGAAGAAAGGCGGTTTATTGCAAAATACTGCGATGATGCAACAATAAAATACATGCTTAACAACAAACCAGTTTTCAACAGGCAGACATATTCAGGATTCCATTTTTTTGTAGTTGACTGCACAGGAAACATCGGATATGACTCTGATTGTTTTAAATTTCAGTCAAAATATCGTACAATATTTGGAAACATAATTCAAGATAATTATTTAGACATGCCACTAGAACCTCCGACTTATCCGATACACTGTACTGAAGGAACTGTTGATGGTGTAAGCAATTATCTGGAAACAGGCTATAGCCAATTAGAAAACAACAATGTAATATCATTTGCAAAGCAAGGCGGAGTATATCATGATAGCAACAAAGTTATTTACAAACACATGCACACTGATTTTAACAATCCAAAAATCCGAGCAGAATATTATTTCCCAAACAGAAACTTCAAAGACAGGATATTTAAAATAATGCATTCCATCAAAAACAAAGAGTTAAAAGATTACCTCAAATATTATGCAAGAAACCTTGCTTCTAAAATCTGGCTAAAACTCATAAGTCAAAATGAAAAACAATAATCCTCTGGTCAGCATAGTGATACCGACCCATAATCGGGCTAATCTGCTAGGCAGATGTGTACAAAGCATCCTAAACCAGACCTATGAAAATTTTGAGTTGATCATTGTAGACGATGCAAGCACAGACAATACAAAAAACATCATCAAAAGATTCAAAGACAAAAGAATAATATACATAAAACATAAAAAAAACTTGGGCGGAGGAGCAGCAAGAAATACAGGCATAAAAACTGCAAAAGGAAATTTTATCGCATTTCAAGACAGTGATGATGAATGGCTGCCTCAAAAACTAGAAAAACAAATGAATGCATTTGAAACAGCTTCTAAAAATACAGGTGTTATTTATACTGCATTTTGGAGAATCGAGAATGGTAAAAAAACATATATCCCGAATAATATTCAAAATAAACAAGGAAATATCCATCAAGAGCTATTAAAAGGCAATTTTGTAACAACCCAAAGTGCTGTTGTTAAAAAAGAGTGCTTTGAAAAGGCAGGAGTATTTGATGAAGATTTGCCTTCTGGCCAGGATTGGGAACTATGGATAAGAATTTCCAAATATCATAATTTCAAAATAATCAATGAGCCACTTGTAATTTCTTATTTTACAAAGGGAAGTATAACAGATACAAGAAAAAATGATTACAAAACACTCGAATTTATACTGAATAAGCATATTGGCGATTTTAAACAGAACAAAAAACTCCTTGCAGCAAATTATCTTTACATTTCCCAATTATCAGACAATCCGAATAGAAAAAAAGAATATTTTTGGAAAGCTGTCAAAGTCCATCCATTTTATACCGCAGTTTTATTATTTGTAAGATT
>JAFCEI010000075.1 GCA_017609245.1 Candidatus Woesearchaeota archaeon
TTTAAAGATTTGAAAACTTGTAAAAATATGGATTCTAATTATGATTGTGAAATAACCAAAAAGTTTTGTTCACATACTTTTATGCCTGGGAATTGTGAGCTGAATAAACCAATTCAAAAATTTAAAAGAAATTATATTCCTGTGTTAAAACAAGTTTTATATATGAAAATATTTTAAGAGGCAATAATGTTAAAAGAACCAGAATCAATGGAAGAATGCATTTATTTTACTAGAAGAAGTATTGATGATGGAGAGGTGATGGCCTGGGTTTTTAAGGAGAAGTGTACTGAATGCGGTAAAGGACTGATGGGCAAGCCTAAAGATGAGAAAACAGGCAAAGTAAAGATAAGGGCAAAAGAGTATGTCTGCCCTGAGTGCGGTCATGCGGTTCCTAAAAAAGAGTATGAAGAGAGTTTAACTGTGAACATAACTTATACTTGTCCTAATTGTAGATTTGAGGGTGAGACACAGATTCCGTTCAAGCGAAAAAAGGTTCAAAGAATAAAAGATAATGGCAAGAAACAGAGTGTTGATGTTTTAAGGTTCCAGTGCGAGAAGTGCGGAGAGAACATTGATATTACTAAAAAGCTAAAATAAATGGCAGGCAAAAAATTCTACATAACAACAGCAATAGATTATACTAATGCTGCTCCTCATCTAGGACATCTGTATGAAAAGGTCTGCACAGACTGCATTGCCAGATGGCACAGACTATTGGGCGAGGATGTTTTTTTCTTGACAGGAACTGATGAGCATGGGCAGAAAGTAGAAAACACTGCTTTGAAGCTTGGCAAAAGAACAAAAGCTTTTGTCGATTCAATGGTTGCTGAGTTTAAGAGGATGTGCAAGATCTATAATATTTCCAATGATGAGTTTATCCGAACAACTGATCCTAAGCATATAGAATTTTGCAAAAAGATATTTAAGAAAGTCTATGATAAAGGTGAGATATACAAAGGCAAGTATTCTGGCTATTACTGCACTGCTTGCGAGGCATTTTATACTGACAAGGACCTGATAAAAGGTGTTTGCCCTGTCCATAAAATAAAAGCTGAATGGGTCAGTGAAGAAAGCTATTTCTTCAAGATGAGCAAATATCAGGACAGGGTTTTAAAATATCTACAGGAAAACAAAGGCGTGATTGTTCCTGATTTTAGGCGTAAAGAAATTGTTAATCGTCTGAAACAAGGGTTAAAGGATCTAAGTGTTTCAAGGACCAGCTTTAAATGGGGCATTCCCCTGCCAATTGATGACAAACATGTAATCTATGTATGGTTTGATGCTCTGCTAAACTATCTTTCGGCATTGGAAAAAAATGAAAAACAGGATTATTGGCCTGCTGATGTGCATGTCATCGGTAAAGATATTCTCTGGTTTCATTCTGTGATATGGCCAAGCATATTGATGGCTGCAGGGTATAAGCTGCCTAAGCAGATATATGTTCATGGGTTTGTGAATGTCAAGGGTGAGAAACTGAGTAAGACAGCAGGCATTGTTGTTGATCCGTTCATCTTGGCTGAAAAATATCCTGTTGATGCTGTTCGGTACTTTTTGCTGAGGGAAATCCCTTCTGGACAAGATGGTGATTTTTCAGAAGATGCTCTTAAAGCCAGGCTCAATAATGAGCTTGCAAATGATCTAGGCAATCTGGTGAACAGGGTTGCTGTGATGAGCGAGAAGTATTTTGATTCTAAAATAAAAGGTAAAATTGATGATAAGCTGATAAAAAAGTCTGATATTTTCAAGAAAGTTAACAAAGAGATGCAGGGATTGCAGCTGCACAAGGCCTTGGACCTGATATGGGGTTTTGTCAAAGAATGTAATACTTACATCAATGACAAGGAGCCTTGGAAAGAAGAAGACAAGGAAAAGGTTGCTGACACCTTGATAACCTTGGCTGAAGCTATCAGAAGGATCTGCATCTATCTGGCTGCTTTTATTCCTGATAGTGTTGGTGAAATTAGGAAGCAGTTTGGTTTTAGCGACGAGAAAATATCTGATCTAGATAAGATGATATATTCCTGCAGCATCGGCAAGTCTGAGATTTTGTTTAAGAAGATCTGAGTTCTTTGTGGGTTCTATTGAAATGCTGTTTTAA
>JAFCEI010000076.1 GCA_017609245.1 Candidatus Woesearchaeota archaeon
TCATTATAAGCAGGGATAACAACAGATATATCCATTTTATTCGGTCGAGTTAACTCCTGTTAGTTTGATTATATGAAATCCAAACTGGGTCTCGACAATATCTGAGATATCGCCAACATTCTCCAGAGCAAAAGCAGCATCTTCAAACTCTTTTACCATAACTCCCTTTCCAAACCATCCAAGATCTCCGCCATTTGGGGCTGATGGTCCAATTGACCTTTCTTGAGCTAGTTCTGCAAAATCAGCTCCTTCATCCAGTAATTCCAAGATCTCTTCTGCTTCTTCACTTGAATTGACAAGGATATGGCTTGCTTTAATCTGCTTGCTCTGTTCTGCCAGCTCTTTCTGAGCCTCTTCCTGTTTCTGTTTTAAGATCTGCTGCGCATTGCCATCCCAAGCAACCTTCCAAACAAAAATGTTGTCTCCAGTGATCGATTTTTTGCTGCTCACCAATTCAAAATAATCAGACCCAATCCCGCCATAAAAGAACAAGTTATTAAAAGTACTCATCGCAATCTCTTTTGACATCAAGATACTTTTATATTTGCCATCCTCTTCTAACAATGATGCTGAAAATTCAATATTGCTGCCATCAAATGTCTTTTGTTTGACAGCGCCTCCCTCAACATAAGTTATTGAGTAAGGGATCTTATTCCCTTCTTTTGTCATAAGATATGCATCGTGATTGCTTAGATTAACAACAATCCCGTTGTTGCACATTACTGTCCCTTGATCTTCAGCACAAGCAACCAGATTAGAAGCATAGCTTGGCCAAGGAGCTATCCACTGATCAGCTTTCGTGACCTGCAGCTCATTATAAATATCATCTGCCTCATCTTCTGACATATCATATTTTTCAGTTAAAATTGAAACTGCCTGTTCCTTTTTCTTTCCTTTGATATCTTTTTCAATAGAAGCTTTTGTAAAATTCCAGCTTCCGAAATGCGCCCATACGCCCGATTTGCTTACCATATCTCCTGAAGTTATAAAATAGTTTTCAGGAGGCGCACAATGAGTGTATTTCAGAACATTCTGTGCTTGCTCTTGAGTCAAACCATTTTCCAACAGAAAATTTTCAGCGCCATTTTTATCCAATGTTATAGTTTGATATAATACATCAACAGATTTTGGTGTATCATCTATGATGGAATTTAGTTCTTCAAAAGCAGTGTTGCTTCCGCAGTCCAGCATCCTCAATATTCCAACTGCCTCTTTCTCATCAGATGTCAGCAATGCCTTGCCAATCCAGTGCGCCATGGGCTTGTTCTGGCTACCTCCATCAAAAGTGACAGCCCTATCACCAATAGCCTTGAACCAGTGCCCAAAATCCCACCAGGAATTAATGATGGCATCCTCTGCAGAATTTTCCTTGATATAAGTTAAACTATCATACCATGCATCATTCATAGATGGAATCTCTTGTTGAGTTACCTGTTTCCATCCTGCTTTTACAGGAGATATTAGTAATAAGGCAAGAATCACCAAAACTACAGCTCTGGATAATACCTTGCTGAGATGAAGCTCTTTTTTTGCCCAAAAGCTTCCTTGCTTATAAAACCAGCTAAAAGCCATGCCAAGGCCTATTGAAAACACCGGCACTAACAACAATGTAAACCTGATTCCCTGTGTTGATGAATATAATGCACCAGCAAACCACAATAAAAACAAAAGCCCTGCATTCAACTGCTTCCTGAAAAACAGAATCCCAATCCCCATTAAAGATATTAGCATAAGCAGTCCGCCGCCCATTGTGTTGATTATCTGCTTAAAAGAAGCCTGGTTTAGTTCAGCAACAGTCCTGTAAACATTTGGCCACAGGGTGGAGTGGGTCACTTCTTTTAATGCTAATTGAGAAACTGGCTGTGTAAATGCTTTTGCAAAGTCAGCCAATCCTGAGAACAACGAGACAAAAACAAGAGATGATACAAAAAATACGATCAAAACATTAAGATATTTCCTGAAATCAGGTTTCTTCTTGTATAAAGAATAACCTCCAACAATAACTCCTGTTGCCAAAACAAGATCAAAACCAACCCACCA
>JAFCEI010000077.1 GCA_017609245.1 Candidatus Woesearchaeota archaeon
ATAATAAAACAATTCATGCCTGTCAGAATCATAAATGACTTTGTTTGTCAGGAATACCCCTGCTCTGCCAAGCCTGTCAAAGCCGATCCTTTTTTTGATTCCAAACAGAAATGCAGTCAGGTTAAAGCTCCAGTGCTTGTCCAACACAAATACTATGTCATATCCTCTTTTTTTTATTTTTTTTATCAGCTGCAGCCACCTGAAAACCTGTTTTTTTATGAAGATGTCCTCGTCAAATCTTATGACTTGGTTTAGATTTTTGTTCTTTTTTAAGACGCCTGCGCTCCAGTTCCCGATCAGATAGTCTATTCCTGCATCTGGGAAATTTTTTCTTACCTGCCTGACCAATGGAGTTGTCATCAAAGTATCTCCGATTGATCCAAATTTGAAAAAAAGTATCTTCATCTGAAAATCTGTGATCCTCCATTGTTGTAAAGTAAGTTCTTGTTCTGCAGCAGATTCATGACATTCTCCTCATAGCTGTATTTTCCCTGGCTGCTTATCAGGAAATTATTGTTCATCACATTGTCATAGCGCAGATAGACATGGTGGGTCTTAGGCAGCTTATCTGTGCTCAGAAGACCTGTCCCCCAGTAAGAGCCTGCAGTATAAGGATAAGGCATCCTTGCATAGCTCCATAATCTCAGCAATCCGTTGTGGTCTGCCCATACTTTTTTCACATCCTGTTTTGAAAGCCACTGCGCTGATGCAATCTCTTGCTCATGAACATGCCACATCTTATGTGCCAGTGAATTATCGCTTAATGCAGGAGATGTTGGATTGTCAAAAATCAAATATACAAAGCCTGACTGGAACAAAAAGAACAGGATGATTGTGCAGCTTATCAGGATATTTATCTTGGATTGTCTGAATTTAAGCTTTTTAAAGATAAACCATGCTCCTATTATGCAGGAAAAGCTCAGCATAGTGAGGGCCTGCAGGAATATCCTCCCAATATTCATGCCTAATGTGATCATGGGCAGCAGTATTGAAGCCAGGACAAATACTAGGAAATAAGCAGACGCCACAACAAATTCTCTCTCGATCCGTAGCTTCCTGAAATTTTTGATAAGATATACTGACCCTGTGATTATAAACAGCTTCATCAGGGTAGAGATATATCTGCTGAACACAATCAATAATTCTCCTTTTGGAAGGCTGATTGCTGACAAGGCGCCTGCTGACCTTGTCTCGTCTACCAGAGGATTGATAAGATTTGAGATCACTTTCTGGACAAACCCGACAAGCCCGTTGAAAGGTGTTGAGGTCACCTGGCCGTACCAGAAGAATATCATGGCCAAGACTAATACTAGTGTTGATAGAGCGATTAGGGCAGATGATCTGTATTTGGTCATCTTTTCACTGACTAGGTTCGCAATAATCATGCTGATCAACAGGCCAACATAGATGTAACTCACAGTATAATGGGAAAGAATGAGCATGATACCAAAAATTATGAAGAATGTTTTTTTTGAGGCTTTGGTCAGTGCATTGTCAAAGAATACAAGTAGTGATAGGACAAAAAACAGCAAGGCAATCTCATTTCTTGCTATTGTCACAAATAGTGAGAATATCTCTATGCTTGAAAAGAATAATGCAGATAAAAATGCATAAAGCGATGAAGTGTATCTGCGCATCATCAAAAAGATTATTAGAGGGCATAATGCAAAAAGAACCTGAAAGAGTATGGTGAATATTTGTTCACCTGCTATGCCTGTGATCGAATTATAGACTACAGGCAATAATGTTATGCTCAGGCATGGATTATATGAATAAACATTAGGCTCCCAGTGCAGATTATCTTTTGTCAATTGGTAGACAAAATACTCTCCGTGGACATCACAGCCAAATATATGCCCTGACCTTAATGATACCATAAACAATAGGGAAAGAGCTATCATGAAAATTGCCAATGCAAACACGTTTTTTGATATGTTCCATCTTCTGTAAAAGACTGCAAGGGCGAGAGCATATATTGACATCACTGTAATCAATAACATCGGGATTATGC
>JAFCEI010000014.1 GCA_017609245.1 Candidatus Woesearchaeota archaeon
ATAAGTTGATGAATCGGTCGCATCTTGGCTATCAAAAGTGTAATGTGCAACCAAAGGATCTTCTGCTGCATGTTCTGCAATTTCTTCAGGAGTTAAGGCTCTGTTGTAGATTGCAAGTTCATCCATCGAACCATTAAAATAAAGGCGATTATCAGGTCTTTTACCTAAAAACAAATCATTATGGTAGGATTCATATCTTAAGTTACCTGTTGCTGGCGCTGTCGAATCTAATACACCATTAAAATAAACTTTTTTTTCAGAACCATCATAAGTAAAAGCGATATGTGTCCACTGGTTTAATGGAACAGTACCTGTAGTATAATCATTGCTCCAGCCTGAACTGAGATATAATGAATATCTTACTGTTTGGTCTTCTCGCAAACGAAAGCTTATAAGTGCATTACTTGAGGTGGTATCTGAAAGAAAAACCCCTCTTGTCGCTGATGTAGGGTAGACCCATAGCTCAATTGTCATCTGGTCAGTTCCAACAAGAGCATCAGCAACTTGTGTACCTGCTAAACTAGCATAATCATTCATGCCATCAAGACTTAATGCTTCTCCGTATTTTCCGACTGTAAATGTGGCCCCATTGACTGTTCCATGATTTCCATTTCCAGAAGCATCAACAGCATTGCCGTCAAAATGATACAAAGCAACCAACCCTTCATCATTGTCACCAACAACAACATCTCCAGTAATCACATCACCAGTGAACAGATAAACAACCTTGCACCAGAAATTGCAGTTGTCAAACTTATCATCATCCAGAGCTGACGCTAGGGCAGAAGCTGAAATTGCTGAAAAAGCCACCAATAGAATTGTTGATAGAACTAATGTTTTAGAAAGCTTTTTCATATTATTCACCTCTTGTTTAAGATAATAAGATTCTGATTGACTTTATTATATATAAACATTACTTATTTTTTTGTAAATTTTTGCAGAAATAGTAAAATTAACTGTTCTTAGCCCAGTAAAACAGATATTCCTGTGCATAGCCTGCATAGCCATTGAAATAATCCTGAGCAAACTTAACTATCTTTTCATTTGAGGTTTTTTTGTTCTTGAAATAGTATTTCTGCATTATTCTTTTGATCCATACATCAACTGGAAATGCTTCTAATCGATCATAAGCAAACAACAATACGCAATCTGCAATCTTATTTCCAACACCTGGCAGCTGAATAAGATATTCTTTAGCATCATGATAGTTCATTTTTTTGATCTTGTCAATATCAAATTTTTTAGTGGCAATCAACTGAGATGTTTTTTTGATGTATTTTGCTTTAAAACCTGTGCTGCATTTTCTTAAATCAGAGATGCTTGCCCCTGCAAGCTTTTCAGCTGTCGGAAATGCGTAAAACCCATTAATTTTCTTACCAAACCTTTCACTCAGTTTCAAAACCTGTTTTTTAATGTTTGGAATGTTTGTGTTTGCAGAGCAGATATAAAAGATAACGCACTGGAATGGATCTTCACGCGCTATTCTTAGGCCTTTGTATTTTTCAACAGCTTGTTTAATTATCTTATCTTTTGATATTTTTCTGTAGATCTCAGCTAAATCATCATCGAGCCTTAACAGATAAGCCAGAACCTCTTTACTTAAATTTGTAACCAGATAATCCCCTTCCTGCCTGACCCTGACCAATTTACCATTCCAAACTGTGACATAATCATCACCAACTTTCTGCCACCTGAACGTCTGGCCGCATTCCAGGGTGTGTTTCAGGTTCAGATTTTTAACTTTGAATCTCATATTAGCAAAAGAATAACAAACAGCACATTATTGAAAATCTCAAAATACTTCTGATATATCTTATTCTTGAACCTGCCTTTTCTTGTCATCTTGAATATCCCCGTCCCTGTTTTCTTGTATGGCTTGTTGTCAAAAGGGGCTAAGGGGCTTGCTTCAAACACGCACAGATAATCTAATAATATGTGGCTTGTGTAGACAATCAAAACAAGATACAACAAGCTCATGTCAATAAGATTTCCTAAAATCAATCCAATTGGCAAACCGATTAAGATTATCGCAAAAGGCTCCTGCATCCATGTCCTAAAATGCCTTTTTTTCTTTTTAATGTATTTTGTATAGATATGGTCATAATCAATAAATACAGAGAATATCATGCACATCACAAGAATTGCAGATAGGTCAAGAGCATAAAAAAATTTAGAAATAATCATGCAAACATTTATCGAGAATATCAGATGGATCAAAGCTTTCGTTCTTTTAGCAATTTCTTGCCGCGCCTTTTCATGTATTTCTCAGCGCACTCATCAGAGCAGAACCTCAGATCATGTTCTTCGATCTTTCTCTCAACAACTTTTTCAGGGTCATCACTTAACAGTTTTCCGCACTGCCTGCATGATGCCTGGCCACCTCTGCCTTCTGCACCTTCCATAAATGCCTCTTCCCATGGCTCTATGCCGTCCTCATCGACCATCTCTTCTCTTGCTTCTTCTGTGTATACATTTTTCTCTGCTTTACCTTCTCTTATGTCTTCCTGCTTCTCTTCCATTGTCTCGCCTGTCTTGTCTTCTGTCTGCAGGGCATCCTGGTCGCTGACCTTTACATCATCATTGTTTTTGTTTTCCATAGAAAGTTTTAAATATCGAGCTGTATTTAAAGCTTTTGCTGGTGAAGCAACTTGAGGAGGTGAAGAGTGCTTCGGCGCTTCTACGCCGAATGGAAGTTTTTCGGAACTTTCCATCTCAAGCTTTGTCACCAGCGATTTTTTTTAGAATTCTGTTTAAGTTAAATGAGATTAAAGAAAAAAATAAAAGCTCCCTATTTTTTGACTTTAAGTGGGGGTGGTTAGTCAGAATTAAGGGCAATAGGTAGCCTCTATAACAATGATCACGGCTTCTTTCGCATCTCTCTGAGCCACATGATGCCGATTCTGATTAACTCTTTATTAAATGAATCTGATAGCTTGTATGTTTTTTTGTAAAGGTCGTATTCTATGATGCCCATGGATTTCATAGGGGTCAGGATCCTGTCATAAAACTGCCTTTTGTTATAGCTTATCTTGACCTTTTTGCCTTTGTATTCTGGTTCTGCGAGCTCTGTGATAACATTACCTTCATGCAGCTGTGTTGCAAACAAGCTCATCTCGCTCTTGCCGAGCTCACCTCCTTTTTCCTTAAACTCTTTTATCAGCAATTCAGCAACAATTCTTTGCTGTTTTGTTGCGAATATGATCTCAAATATGTTTTTTGGAAGGTTAAACTTATCAAACAATATTACCATTTTTCTGTTTTCTATTCATCTACCTTTATGAGTGTAAAGATAGACTAGTATATAAATATTACGTTTTTGTATACTAGCTACATAGAAAGGATTTTAAATATTGAACAATTAAACATGAAACATGGGCAACATAATTCTAAACACCGACGAGCATAAGCAGATTATCAACATAACTGAGCAGGTTCAGGATATTGTCAGCAAAACCAGAATAAAACAGGGAATTTGCTCTGTTTTCACCCCCCATGCAACAGGAGCTATAATAATCAATGAGAATTATGACAGGGGGCTTTGTAATGACATAATAAGAGCGTTGAACATGATAGTTGAAGAGCATGCTGACTGGGAGCATGACAAGATTGACAATAATGCTGCATCGCACATAAAAGCAGCTATTTTAGGCCCTTCTGAAACAGTCCATATAAAGGACGGCAAACTGCAGCTGGGGCAGTGGCAGGACATTAGCTTTATTGAGCTAGATGGGCCAAGATCTGGAAGAAGAATAATGGTTGAGGTAATTGAACAATGATGTGCGACATGTGCGGTAAAGAAGCTGAACTGTTTAAGACAGAGATAGAAGGCACAATGCTGAATGTGTGCGAGACATGCGCCAAGTTCGGCACGATCATAGAAAAAGTAAAAAAACCAGTTGAGACAGAACTTAAGCCGACCACAAAAACAATCGAGGAAGAGATAATTGATGTTGTTGTTGATGATTTTGCCCAGAAAATAAAAAACAGAAGAGAGAGATTAAAACTAAAACAAGAAGAGCTGGCAAAAAAACTAAACATTAAAGAAAGCTTGTTGCATCATATAGAGTCTGGCAAATTCATGCCAAGCATAGAGCTTGCAGAAAAAATAGAGAAGTTTTTAAAGATACGGCTTATTGAACAGTATATGGAGCAGGGAGGAAGAAGAGCTCCGTCAAAACCTGAAGAGGTCACGATCGGAGATCTTATCAAGATAAAGAAACGATGAGTTTGTCAAAACAAATAACAAAGATATTTTATCTGATAGCAGATGGATATAATTACAATGCTAAACTGTCAAAGTTCCTTAAGAAAAGCAAGGCAACGCTAAACACCCAGCTAAATGAGCTGAAAAAGCAGCAGCTTATCAAAGGGACTAAAAAGCCGGGAAATGTGACTGAGTTTGACCTGAATTATGACAGGCTGGCAGAACTGGTAATAGGCCTTCTAAAAGGAGCTGATGAGGATTACCAAAAAAAATTCAAGAAACTTCCCCCTCTAGATATAAAGGCAGCTGAGGCTTGCATCAAAAGCTGCTTTAAGGAAAGATATTTTCAGTCTTTATTAAAGGAGCATTTCTCAGTCTGCTTAAATCAGGATGTTGATCTTGCAGAGGCATTAGCAATGTTTCTGAGAGGGATTGGCTCTTTTCAGAGGAGCGAGATCAAAAAACAGCCAAACGATTTCCAGGAACTTTATCACTATGCAAGGGATTTCTACCTAAAGGAATTGGTGTTTAATCCTGTTTATATATTCAAGAAAAAGATTATAAAACATTAAACTCAGATCAATTCTTTGAGTTCTTCCAGTGCAATCAGGCCTTCATAAGAAATATCATTTATTATCACAGCCGGCACTTTTGTTATATTGTATTTTTGTTTTAGCGTGTCAGTAGCAGGATTTTTTATATTTATATCAAATGAAAAAACATTGACTCTTGAGTCATGGTCATATAATGAGTCCAGGATATACCCCTGGTCTGCGCACTCTTCCCAATCTCCTTTTTCATCATCTTTCTGGTTTGTATAAAAGAACAGCGCAATGATGAGGTCTTCTTCGCATTCTTGTTTTATGTTTTCCAGAAGCAGAAGGGTTCTTACCTCGATCAGCTCATAGATCTTTTTCTGTTCCAGTACCTCTATGTTGTCTTTCCCAAACCTGGATTCCAGGAAATTCAGTCTCTTGCCCATCTCAACCTTCTCTTTCCAGACATCATCCCATGTTATGTCACATATGTCGCTCTGCTCCAAAAGCCTGTCCTTTATCTCAAGCCCCTGCAGCATGACTGTCAGATCCTGCTGAGATATTTCAAGATCCTTCAGTTTGGAGCTTGCCAGATGGTTTCCCAGCAATACGCCTGCTACAAATACCAGTATGGTCGTGGCTGTTACAGCAACATACTTGTTAAGGTCTATTTTTTTATTTACCATTTTGGCGGTTTGTTTAATATGAATCTGGATATTGCAATCACATAAAAATAACCAACTAGCCAGTTATAGGCTATGATATAGATGATATAGTTTAAAAAGCTTATCTTGTCTTTGGTCATCTTTCTTGTAAGCACAAATATTGTTATTAGCACACTCATCGACAAAAAGAATATTATCACTTTTGGCTCTGTTGCAAAAAGCGTGAGATAGAACATATCTATGTTAGACAGGCTAGGCACCCATCCGAGCGACAGATGATGCAAAAAACCAAGGGAGTAATCTAGGATGCTGTGACCGACAAACAGAAGAGCAGTTATAAGGGCAAGAATTCCCAGCAAGGTCACTGGCATGATGAATGTGCCGTAATCCCCGTATTTTGGGCTGAACAGATGCCTGTATTTGTTAATATTGTAAAGCGCGCCATATCCCCACCTCACTCTCTGTTTTCTGAGATCCTTGAAGTTGCTTGGCACCTCTGTCTTGGCAAAACTGTCAACAACATAGGCTATGCTTCCGTGGTGGCTCTGGATCCTCATGCCCATCTCATAATCTTCTGTCAGGTTTCCCACGTCAAAGAGGCCGTATTCTGAAAAAACCTCGCTCCTGTAGATCGTAAAGTTAGGTGCAACAGCTAGTGACTTGATGAACGACATCATCTTCCTAAAAAAGCCGACCATGGTGTATTCAAGCTCCTGGATCTTGCAAAGGAAGTTGTTTGTGTTTATCGGCTTCTGACGGCAGGTCACGGCCTTGATATCAGGGTCTGCAAAATAAGCAACTGATTTCTTCAGAAGATCAGGCTGTATTGTCGAATCTGCATCAAGAGTTGCAATCAGCTCTGTTTCAGCCTGCTTGATTGCGCAGTTTATTGCCACTGCCTTGCCTTCATTTTTTTTATTGATGATGCTTATGTTCTTGTGCTGTTCAGCCAACTCCCTTGCCTTAATCAGGGAATCATCTGTGCTGCCGTCATTGACTATTATCAGCCTTATCTTGTCTCCTGGATAGTCGGACTCAAGAATACTGTTCACTGTTCTTGTCATGCTGTCTTGTTTGTTGAATATTGGCACTATGAATGTAACAGAAGGCGCGCGATCATTTTTCAGCTCTTTCTTGTCTTTTGCTTCAAAAAATGTCAACAGATAAAAAATGCCAGAGTACAGCGCAAAAAAAACCAGTGCATATAGAATTGTCCCTTGAATCATTTTACTCTTTTTTTAGGTACTCCCAGACCTCAATATTGTCCTGTTCATACACATTTTTAAATGTTTCGCTGTTCGATAACAGGAAAAGCAGAGCAGTTCTCTTGTTGTTCCACAGCTGTTTTTTCATTGCTGGATCGATCCAGATGTATCTGATATCATACTTGTCCAGCAAGACCCTTGTTATATCCAGGTTGTTCGATTTGAATATTGTGCTGCTGTCTTCTGCTCTTTGCTTGAGCTGCGGTGCAAACTCGAACAGATTGTCCATCACTGCAGGCCTCTGCGCAAAATACTCGATCCAAAATCCTTTTTCATGGGCTGAAAATACAACATCATCTTTATCTGAGTTTTCCTTGAGCCAGATCAGGCTGTCAACAACTGCCTGGTCAGGCAAACTTGAACTTAATTCTTTTGTATAAGATATGGGTGAGAACATTATTCCACACACCAGGACGATTATGCTGAAATTTCTCAGTATTTTTGACTCCCACTCTCTTTGGATCAGCCTGAAGAATCCCTCTCCAGCAAGAACCACAACAATGAAATTAAGGTAGAGATTTATCTGGCTGCCAAAATAAAATGAAAGTGCAAATAATGCAGCTATCAGGAAAATAAATGATTTTTTCTTGTTCACGAAAAACAATCCAACACAGGCAAGAATTATGCTGAATACGCTGAATCCCATAATCCCCCCTATGTCTGATATAAAATTATCAACCCTTATGTTCTGTACAATGTATGATGGGATGCCCTGTCTGATGAATTCAGGAACATAATATATAGCTGATATGGCCAGCAAAAAGAAGAGCACAGGGTAAAAATTTTTAATATTCTTTTTATGAAGAGAATATACCAGCAGCGCAAGCAGTGCGATCAGTGCAGAAAACAGGCTGAATAAAGGGAGAGTCATCAACACAAGCAGGCTGATAAGCCTTATTGTTTTGCTCTTATGCATAAAAAAATAGAATCCCAGAAGCACAAGCAAGATTACTAAAGCATGTGAATTAAGAACAGTAAATGTATAGATAAAGATCGGGGTAAATATCAGTATTGCACATATCAAAAATATCTTTTTTGATTCTAATCTTAGTTTTTTTAATATCAGGTAAAATACGAGCAGTGAAGCTAATCCTAAAATTAGTGGAAGGAGTTTGGCTGCGAGCATGAGACCCAGGAAACTGATCAAAAGTCCCATAATATAATGGAACGGATTGAACAGATAATCTCTTCCTCCAAAAGACAGGGCGTCAGACGACTGCATGCCCTGATCAGTCATTGCCTGGCTCATCCTTGCATGATAGTATGGCTCACCTCTGATAAGATTATCATTATTTTCTGAAGCTCTTATCAAGTAAGGCAGTGACAACATTATTGTTGCCAGCAAAAGCAGCACAATTATGTTCTTTTCCCTGAAAAAGTGTTTTAGATACATTTTGGCTCGTATATTTTTACTCCTTTATCATAAACTAAGTCGAAACACTCGTCATCAATATATCTTGGTTCATCAGTCTTGTATCTTGCTGCAGCATTTCTTGAAAAGTAGATATATCTGACATCATATTTCTCCAGCAGATTACCTGCAACTGTATTAAATGGCGTCCCAAGTATTTTTGCATTGTCTTCAAATCTCTGCTGCGAATCCTCCATAAGCAGGAAATTAAGGTCTGTTATTGTGGGCCTTTCTGCAGCATAGTTTATTAGATACCCTTCCTCAAGTGTCGCTGCAATGAGGTCATGCGGCCCTGAGTTTTCTCTTATCCATGCCAATGCATCCATCTCTTGTTCTATTGGGCTGAACTTGTCCAATCCTCTTGCATATCTGATGCACGGAAGTATCGCAGATACGAGCAAGATGATAAAAAGGATAGTCAGCGGTATCTTGTGGCTTACTTTTACCTTTTTCATCTTTTTGATCGCATCCTTGTAAAAGATGCTTACAAGTATCGGAAGCACAAGCCCTATTGAGAAGAATTTTTCATAAAATACTGCAAAAAAGACAGAGAATATAACTCCTAGGATTATAAGCCCTGTTTCTGCCTGGATTATCTTCAGCCACAGGCAGGCAGCTGCTGCAACTGCAAATGAGATCAGCAGGTAAAGGTTTTTATTTTTTTTGATAAATAGGTACGAGTATATGACAAAAATTCCAGTTATAAAAGGTATGACTCCCATATCATAGACGGCGGTGAGTATTGTTGTCGACGGGAAATAGGTTGCCAGCAGCTGTGCAGGCATATTCTGCCATATGAACTGAAATCCGTATTTCAGGAATGCTTGTTTGAATATTATGAATGACAGCCAGAACACGGCAATTATTGAAAACAGGATTGCCTCTGATTCTGTCTTCTTGATCCTGAGCTTCTCAATCCTTGTCAGTAGCACAAACACGAGCAGCCCAAGTATAAACAGGAATGCAAGTGTGTTTATCAGCGGCAGGATAAATGTTATTGCAACAAAATAATAGATATATCTTTTGTTCTCATTTATTTTCATGAAATAATATATTGCAAGGAATATGAGGGGGATTGATAGAGAATATACTGATGCAGAGTTTATTGTCTTGGAGAAGAATATAGGGATAAATGCTGCAAGAAATGCTGAGAACAGTGCTGATGACTTTTTTCTGGTTATCTCTCTGGCAATCAGATATACCATGGGAATCAACAGCACTGCAAAAATGTTTGTCAAGATCTTAAGCGCGACAATTGTGGGCAGTATCAGGCTGAACAGAGCAGTAATGTAATGAAAAGCAGGTGAGAATACAAATACCCTGTCACTTAAAGTATCATGCATCAGCGGAAGGCCTGTATGTTTTATATGCTCTATCTGCCTTACTGCAAAATAAGATTCATAGCTGATATTGGGTGTTGAGAATGCAAAGTACAACCTTACAGCCAGTGTTAAGATCATTATTGTCAGCAGTATTGCATTCTGTTTTTTCATGATTTATTGCTATATTTTGAGTATTTAAATGTTTTTAGTAAACTATTTATAATTGCAGATTATTAAAAATTCATGGAAATCTCAAGGGTGGCTAGTGGGTCAAAGATACTTGATTATCTGCTTAAAGGGGGGTATGAAAGAGATGTTATAACTACTTTATATGGGCCTGCTGGGGCTGGGAAAACATGCCTTTGCATGCTTGCTTCTGCCGGTGTTGCCAGGAAAGGCAGAAAAGTGATCTATATTGATACAGAAGGCGGGTTTTCACTTGACAGGTTAAGACAGATCGCACCTGATTACAAGAAGGTTTTGAGCAACACGATATTTCTCAGGCCAATGCATTTTAATGAGCAGAAAAAGGCTTTTGCTAAACTCAAGGATATTGTTGATGACAGGATCGGTCTGATAGTTGTTGATACTATCTCCATGTTATATAGGTTGGAGAGAGGGAAGAATGGCGATGCTGCTGAGGTTAACAGGGAGTTGGGCAGGCAGATATCTTATCTTAACGAGATTGCAAGGGCAAGGAATATTCCGATCCTTGTTGCCAACCAGGTATATGCTAATTTTGATGACAAGACAAAGACAAACATTGTCGGTGGGGATCTGCTGAAGTATGGCTCAAAGTGCTTGATCGAGCTGCAGAAAACACCTGCCAATAACAGGAAAGCTATCCTCAGAAAGCACAGGTCAATAATGGAAGAGAAAGAGATGCTGTTCAGGATTGTTGACGGCGGGATAATCGGCACAAAAGAGAGCAAGTTTAAGTTGTTTTAGAAAAATAAAAGATAAAAAAATCACTCCTGCGTGAAATCATCCACTGTCTCTTTCAGGTCTTCATCTTTTTTCAATATGCCTCTGTTTCTTAGGTATTCTCGTGTAAGGATGTAGAAGAACAACCCCAGTGATTTCTTGCCTTTGTTGTTGCACGGCACAACTAAGTCTATGTTGTTTGACTGGTTGTTTGTGTCGCACAATGCAATCACAGGCATGTTTGCTTTGATCGCGTCTTTGATCGCATTCTTGTCAGGCCACGGGTCGACAACAAGCAATACTTTTGCTTCCATGTAGGATTCTAGTTCAGGGTTTGTCAAGGTTCCTGGCTGGTATCTTCCTGCAAACACTTTTGCACATGTCAGCTTTTCAAAAAGTTTCACTGCTTTCCAGCCGTTTTCCCTTCTGCTTACGACCAATATCTCTTCTGGCTCAAACTGGCTCAGGAAATTAGCAGCAACCTTTATCCTGTTGTCTATCTGTTCCAGATTCAGAACAGACAATCCATCTGACCTTGTCTTGTAGATGAATTTTTCCATGTATTTTGTCTTGAATTTTGTTCCGATGTGTATGCCTGCTTTTAGGTACAGGTCTGATGGAACTAAAAATTGTTTTTCTTCAGTCATTTTGCGTTTGGTCAGTTTATATTCCCGCCCACCATCCCCCTTCCACTCCTTCCAGTAGATGGCAGATGGTTTGATTCACTGACCTCAAAC
>JAFCEI010000001.1 GCA_017609245.1 Candidatus Woesearchaeota archaeon
AAGCTGGTCTTGTGACTGCTGCAAAAAACTCTGCATTGATCTCTTTTTTCATGCCTTTTTCCAGCTCTTCCTGACCAATCGGGCTTAAACAATCAGTAGGGGGTGCAATAATCTTTGTATTCTTTACTCCCTGCATCAGCTTTTCAGCCATCTCTCTTGTTATTGATTTTGGTTTTGTATTTGGAAGAAGAGCAGAGTTTTCACATATCTGTTTTGCTGTGCCAGCACCTATTCTTGAAAATTCTTTTGTCAGGAAACTCTGAAGTGTTCGTGCATCAGTATCATGAAGCATTCTCAGCATCATGCCCAGCTCAACACCATAAGGATGAGGCTTGATCTCTTTTGGATGCGGCGGAAGCTTGTCAGATGCTCTTGCAAACACAAACTGCTCTGCTTTTGGAGATGAGTATACTAAAGTGACATGAGGATTTACCACGGCCGTCTGTTTCAGATATTGGTCAATGCTCTGATCCCCTTTTTGGTAAGAGCCTTCCAAATCTATCTCTATCTTTGTCCCGTGATCTTTTTTCCACTCGACTTCCTCTTCCTTGATTATACGCGGCTTGTTGTTTTTTGTATCGATCATCAGCTCATAATAATGCGCGGGCTGAGATGGTGATATCTTTGATGTGATCCTTGCAGGCTTGCCTGTTGTCAGCTGGGCATAAAGAACTGCTGCTGATATGCCGATTCCCTGCTGACCTCTTGACTGGGACAGCTTGTGAAATTTAGATCCATAAAGGAGCTTTGCAAATATCTTTGGAATCTGTGCCTTAACAATCCCTGGCCCATTATCTTCAATAACTATCTTAAAGCGGTCGTTCTGCATGTCAGTAACTTCTACGTTTATTTCTGGTAAAATTTCTGCTTCATCACATGCATCTAGGCTGTTATCAACTGCTTCTTTGATTGATGTCAGCAGTGCTTTTCTTTTATTGTCAAATCCTAACAGATGCCTGTTCTTCTCAAAAAATTCTGCTATAGAAATATCTCTCTGTTTTTTAGCAAATTCATGCGCTTTTGTGTTTTTTTCGCTCATGTTATATAAAAAGTGATAACTGCTTATATTTAAGCTTTAGGATTCACTCCTCTTTTTTATTTTTCTAATCTCTTTGCCTGCCTGAACATTGATTTTTTTCTTTCCAGCCAAGCATACACCTTGGAGTGCGGAGCTCCTTTAAGTAATTTTTCAATTGCTTTGGTTGCCAGAAATATGTCTTCTGCAAGGCCTATCACTGAAATTGTCTTTCCAAACACAGATACAAAACAATTGGTCAAGGATTCGAGCGTGTCTCTTCCTTTACCATGCCTTCCGATCACTCTCCCTCTCAACCTTATGAGATCAGCCTGGGTTTTTGAATAATCCATTATATTTATCATCTCAAACGCATAGTCTGTTTTCAACAGCAGGAGCGCTTTTTCTGGATTAAACCCTCTGCCAATTGCTTTGATAATGGTCTGGGCAGAATAAAGCTTTAGATTATCTGTACCTGTTATGAAAATGTCGCCTTCTTTACTGTCTATGGTTATTTTTGTATGGGTTTCCTGCTCTATTTTTCTCTTGATCTTGCCTTTTGTGCCTACAAGAACTGCAATCCTTTGCTTAGGAATCTTTAACTCATACATGAATTCTTCCATAATGTTGATGAGAGTATAGACTTATTTTTAAACTCTTTTATTAGTTAATATACATTTAGCTATATTTTGAGTTATTTTCGTATATTTTTACAAAATCAATTAAATGCTGTGAATAGTAAGGTTTATATATTTCAGTGCGTTCTGATATATTAATTTAGCTCGCTACATCGAGAGAACTCAATGGAGCATATGGCATTGCCAAGCAATGAGCTTGGGAGTTAATGTGGCGAGACAAATTATTATCATAAAAAATCAAACAAAATAGAATAAGTTATTATTTTTCATTTTCAATCAAAAATTGGGCAAGCTTGGGAAAGGTTTGTCAAGTATGAGTATCAAAGCAAGTAGATATAACTTATTCTATTAAGATTGGGGGAGTATCATGATCATAATTTTACTAAATTCACCAACAAATTTGGGATATTGGTAAATATATAGATAAGATACTCTTTCTGAAGGAGGAAAAATGGGAAAAATAGGACTAGTTTCAGTCAAGTATATTGTTCACGCCCAAATTGAGGCAGATGGTGTAATTGACAAACCAGATGTGATTGGTGCCATATTTGGGCAAACAGAAGGCTTGCTGGGAACTGACTTAGAATTAAGAGAATTACAAAGATCAGGAAGAATAGGCAGGATTGAGGTAAATGTAGAAACAAGGGGGGGCAAAACCCGCGGAGAGATCATAATTCCGTCCAGCCTAGATAAGGCAGAAACAAGCATTATTGGAGCTGCTCTGGAAATAATCCAAAGAATCGGGCCATGCAACTCCAAAATAAAAGTTATCAATATAGAAGACATAAGAGTCAGCAAAAGGAATTTTGTTGTAGATAGAGCCAAGCAGCTGCTTAAGCATATGATGGATACAGTTGTTCCTGATTCTCAGGAATTGAGCGATGAAGTTGCTTATTCTGTAAGAGTCATGGAAATAAGAGAATATGGCAAAGACAGATTGGCTGCAGGGCCTAATATTGATGATAATGATGAAATTATAGTGACTGAGGGAAGAGCAGATGTTCTTAACCTGTTAAAGCACGGAATAAAAAATGCCATTGCATTGAATGGAACTTCTGTGCCGCAGACAATAATTGACTTGTGCAAAAAAAAAATAGTTACGGCTTTTGTTGATGGAGACAGGGGCGGAGATTTGATAATAAGAGAATTGACAAAGGTTGCTGAGATCGATTATGTATCAAGAGCTCCTGACGGCAAAGAAGTTGAAGAGATAACTAAAAAAGAGATACATAAGGCATTAAGAGGAAGGACAGCGATTGAGCAGGCAAAGCTGGATCTGGAAAGAAATGGCCATCATATAGAGCGCAGTAAAGACTACAGATCAAGAAGTCATAGCCATAACAGGGCTGCACAAACAAGGTCTGCACAAAGACCTCCTATTCTCGTTAAAACAACCAAGCCAACTGAACAGGAAAAAAAGATGTTCAAGCAACTGCTTGATGATCTTATAGGGACAAGAGGGGCTTATCTGCTTGACGAGAAGTTAAGCATATTAGGCAAGGTTCCAATAACTGAACTTATGGCAACAATGAAAAGCCTAAATTCAGGGATATATGCTGTCATCTTTGATGGCGTGGTTGAAAGAGATATTGCGCAGGCAGCAGAAAGAAGCAATGTCAAGCATTTAGTTGCGATGGATACAAAAGTAAGGGCAGCAGATGCAAAACTGAGCATTCTTACATCAAAAGATTTCTGATCTTATTTTTTCTTTTTTTAATTTTATATTGCACCAATTCTTATAAAAATTAGCAGAAAAATAATATAAAATAGTTTTAAGAACAAGATCCTGTAGCTTGAGATGCTGTGTCTGCAAGAGATTCGCTGCATTCTGAAGGCACATCCTTAAAACCGCAACATATTGATGTTTTCATGTCTTCTGCAGCTCTTCCGCCAGTGTATTTTTCCTCATTTAGTATCAGTGTTGGCGAGCCTGTTGCACCATATTTGGCATCAAGCGTCCTCTCTGCTGTCATAAGGCTGATGCCTTCTTCATCCAAACATGTATTTATCTTATCTTTATCTATTGAGTATTCATCTGCACATGTTTCCCAGCACTCTCCAACATTTGACAGTTGGCACGAATTCATAATGCACAATGTATAATCCCAGAATTTATTTTTATCATATTTATAGACGCATGCTTCCCTGATGTTTTCATTCAGTTCAGCTATACCATGCATCGAGCACAGTTTGCCATCACCAATACAGTAATCATCCCCTCCGCCCCGATAGTTTTCATATATTACAAAATGAGGCTCTATCTCTACTTTATTTCCAAATAATTCAGCGACCTGTGCCACTGATTTGAATGCCTGCTGACCATATGGGCAGTAAGACATGTAGAATAATTTAAAATTAGGCTTGTCAAGCTTTGCCACGCCTTCGCAAGCAAGGCTTTTTGATAAAGAGCATAAATCTTTATCAGATGTTGTTGAACAAAGATCTTTTGCTAAAGATGATTTTGTTGATGCATCCATCATTGAAACTTTGTTTTCTTCAGGGAACAAAACTAAAGGAGCTCTGACAAAATCTGCTTCATAAGCTAGAACAGACATACCAAGATCTTTTGTCAAATCTTCTACCATCTCTGCGTTGCAGTTCTGGCAGTTTAACGGCATGAGATACACTATGCTCTCTCCATCTGCTGAAGCACCTCCTGTGATAACTATCTTTTCATTAGATATCGTTGAGAAAATCAACAACACTGCAAGAACTATTGCAAGTGTGCCATAGAGTGTTGTTTTTTTAATTCTCATCTTTGCTCGAATTATTTAACAATTATCAGCAAATGCCTTTAGAGTTGATTTGGACATTTCACCTGTCTTTTCAGCTCCTGTTGAAGGACATATAAATTGAGGAACATAACCTGACATTACCTCTGATAAGCAGGCATCAACAATTATTTGTGCTTCCTGATCAGATGATTCTGCCCAATAAAATATATAACCCTCGTCCTCTAACTCTTTAACAATCGGCATCATTGCCTTGCAATGAGGGCAGTAGTTAGAGTGTATGAACACTACTGTGCTTGATGATATGTTGTAATCTGACAGACAGTCTGTGATAGCATTTGAAGTTGTTTCAGTCATCTCAAGATTTGTCAATGTTTCTTCTTCTGATTCGCTTTCCATAAGTATTTTTATATCTGAATTAGATTTTAGCTGGCTTAAATAAAGCTGTGTTGCCTGGCTTAGGGTTTCCTGGTCAGATGTATTTGTTTCAGAGAGTATTGTCTGGTTAAGCAGTTTAGTTATTGTCATTTGCTCTTTGTAGTATCCAACCATCTCTCCCATTGTAATGTCCTGGTCTTTTAGCCTTTGGTTGAATTCTTCTTCTGTCATTCCACTCTGGTCAATTGCCTTGCTGATCAGAATATTGACTTCTTCATCTGTCACAGCTATGTCATGTTTGGCTGCTTCTTGGAGCAATACTTTTTCATTAATCAATTGGTCTAAAACTTGATCTTTTGTAACAAGCATCTTTAATTGCTCAGGAATCCTATCATAATATTCGTCAACCTGCTTTAGCGTTATTTTATCCCCGTTCACTATTGCTGCTGCAGATGGTGAAGAAAATGCTTGAATAAGAATTACTGCTAAAATAATTATAGCAACTCCTGATATTATTGGCATAAAATTTTTGATGTCTTTTTTACCTCTTCTTTTTTTAGATCTAGTTTTTTTGTTTGCCATACTATTGCCCCCTGTTTTAAACAAATATTCAGGTGTTATAAAAAGCTTTCGATTTTTTAGCTACTTGAGAGGAGATAGAAAAAGTTTAATAAACAACAGATGTTTTTAGATGAATATGGTCTACAATATAGTAATAGGAAGGACAAAAGAGGAAAAAGAAAAGCTGGGAACCAATGCAAGTGTTTTTATCGGTAAGCAGTATGTCAAGATGGGCCAGATTTCTAGCTTAGCTAATCCCATTTATCTTGATGTTAATAGGTCTCATGTTGTGTTTGTATGTGGCAAAAGGGGCGGAGGGAAAAGCTATACCTTAGGAGCTATAGCAGAAGGCATGGCTAATCTTCCTAAGGATATAAAAGATAATCTTTCTGTTGTTATGCTTGACACGATGGGTATTTTCTGGACAATGAAATATGAAAACAAAGCTGACAAGGAATTGCTTGATAATTGGGAATTAAAAGCTAAAGGTCTTGATGTTAAGATATTCACTCCTGTCGGTTATTATGATGAGTACAAAGAAAAAGGCATACCTACTGATTATGCTTTTGCTATAAAGCCTAGTGAACTTGATGCCGATAATTGGTGCGCCAGCTTTGGCATAGACCGAGATAGTGAAGCTGGTGTGCTTATTGCAAGGATAGTGAATAATCTGAGAAAAAATAAAAAAAATTATTCTATATCAGATATGATAAAGTCTGCAGGCGATGATGAAAAGGCAGAGCCTAATATTAAAAATGTTGTTGGAGCAAGATTTATTGAAGCTGAGAACTGGGGATTGTTTTCTGTAAAAGGAACTAAGCTTGCAGATGTTGTCAAGCCTGGGCAGGTCTCTATCCTGGATGTGAGCTGTTATGCAACTATTCCTGGGAGCTGGGGTGTAAGAGCATTGGTTATCGCCCTAATTGCTGAAAAATTGTTCATAGAAAGGATGATTGCGCGTAAGACAGAGGAGTTCAGAGAGATCAGAGGTGCTGAGATATTTGGGGAAAAAGCAACAAAAAAGGAGATGCCGTTGGTCTGGCTTGTAGTTGACGAGGCTCATGAACTTCTGCCTAAAGAAGGCTCTACTGTTGCGACAAGGCCTCTGATCACTATATTGAGGGAAGGAAGACAGCCCGGAATCTCGTTATTGCTGGCTTCACAGCAGCCTGGAAAAATTCATACAGATGTCATGACTCAGGCTGATGTTGTAATCAGCCACAGGTTAACTGCCAAACTGGATGTTGATGCTCTTGGATTATTGATGCAAAGCTATATGAGGCAGGGATTGGACAAGGAACTAAACATGCTGCCTTCTGTCAAAGGAGCTGCGATTATTTTTGATGATGTAAATGAAAGGATATATCCTATGCAGGTAAGACCAAGATTTACATGGCATGGCGGCGGGGCACCTATAGCTTACAGGCCAAAGAAAGAACTGTTCTAAAGTATCTCGCAAACAAGTTTTTTTTGAGTATTAATATTCTTAATGTAGGATTCTAGTATGGTTTTGGCTTTTTTGTGGTCTGCTTGTCCATTGTCTTGACTTTTCTTATTCAGAGCTAAAAATATCTCTTCTTTATCTATCGCACCAGTAATAAATCCTCCCCCGCATGTTTCAAATGATTCTCCATTGCACTCTTTTGAAAATTTATTGACTATATCTTCATGGTTGCAGTAAGCTGTAGCAAGTCTTATGTAATCAGAATTGTCTTTTGAAAACATCATATATTTAGTCTCTATCTCCTGATCATCGCTTTTTAACATCTCAACTAAGTTGATAGGTGTTTCGCGCAAAACATATGATTTTATCTTTGGAATATTGTTCATTTTAAGTAAGATATGATGATTGTTTATTATTTATAAACTTTTCTATTTATCACTACTGTTAAGACGTGACAATTTAGAACTAATTCCTGAATTTGATAAATTTTAACTTATTGACGTTCTTTTTTGCTTTTGCAAGCTTTCTCTCAAATTCTGCCAGGAATTCTACCATGCGCTGGCAGGTCTTTTCCTTGTGCTCCCCGCACATTAGCTTTCCGCATTTGCAGTCTTTATATATCTGATCTAATTCCTTATCGTCGTGGAGAAGGTGCTGCTTTTCAAGTTCAAATATGATGCATTTTTCTGGCTCTCCTCCTTTTTTCTTCTGCTCTTCGACAGTCTCTCTTCCGCCTGTCTTTGCTTTTTTCAGCTTTTTGATCACTTTTTCAGGATCTTCTGGCAGTTCTATGCATGATTCTGGCTTTGATTTTGACATCTTTAATGAGCCGTCCAAAGATGGCGTGAACTTATGGTATATTGCTGATGGTAGGAAGAACTTCTCTGATTTCATCCTTTGTACAATATCTCTTGTTAATCTTATATGCGGATCCTGGTCAATTCCTACTGGAATTACACCTGGCATCCTCTCGTGGAACTGCGGATAAAGAATATCTGCTACCTGAACCATTGTTGACATTATCTTTCCCGGGTCTGCTGAGCCATAGATTGCCTTAAACTCATTGTATGTTATCTTTTTAGCAAACTCGTATGCTTTGTTCATCACTTCTTTGTTGTCTGACTGAAAATAAAAAAATGTTTTTTTAAGGTCTAGTCCTAATGCAATATAAGCTGGGATATGAAAATCCATGGCTCTTTTTCTTGCTTCTTCTAATGATATCCCTCTTGCTGCAGCTGCTTCCAGGTCTGCTACTAAAATGTATGTCTTTGCTCCCTGTTCCTGGAAGTATTCCAGATTTTCAACAACCATCTTTGTTCCAAAATGAATCTTTTCTGCTGAGGGAACTATTCCCGATAATGCATAGAATGGCTTTTTCTTCAGAATTGCATGACCAATCTGCCCCTGATCTCTTGCTGCAAAAACTACTTGTCTTCGCATTAGGCTGTTTGGCTCTGGGAAAAGTTTAGGGTTAAAATTATCCAGGCCAAACTGGTCTATTACTTTTTCATAATCTTTTACCAATACAGATCCCCATGGATCAATCATGTTTTTCATTTTGATTATAGTTTAGTTTTATTGTTTAAAAAGCTTTTTATATGCAGAGTTTATTTATAATGTTATGAAGCACACTCTCAAGGTAACAATTGCTTTAGTCTTGTTGTTTTTTGTTTCTCAGATAATTGGGCTTGCTGTGACAAACGCTTATATTGAACATGAAAAGATAGAGGTTGGCGTTACAGAAAAAGCTGAGTTCAAAGAATTGCCCCTGAATTTGTCAAGGCCAGAGGTTGAAGAGCAGACGTCTTTTGTGTATATTTTGATTGCGATACTGGTTGCAACTGTTGCCATATTGTTCTTGATGAAACTTGGAGCATTTCTTTTATGGAAATTATGGTATTTTTTAGCGATTTGGCTTTGCTTGGGGATTGCACTAGGCGCTTTTATAGATGGGTTGGTTGCGATGATAATCAGTTTTTTGATGGCTGCATATAAGGTGTTCAGGCCTGCCCTGATAATCCAGAACTTGACAGAGGTTTTGATCTATGGCGGGCTGGCTGCTATCTTTGTCCCCATAATGAATGTGTTTTCAGCTGTGTTTTTGCTTGTGCTGATATCTGCCTATGATTATATTGCTGTATACAAGACAAAACACATGGTTAAGCTGGCTAAATTCCAGTCTAAGATGGGTGCATTTGCTGGATTATTGATACCTTACAAGGTCGGGAAGCTAAGGAGAAAAGGTAAAGCTAGGCTTGTTAAGGTTCGCACCGCTGTTCTTGGAGGAGGGGATATTGGTTTTCCTCTGATATTTGCTGGTGTTGTGATGAAAGATTTGATGCTGGCAAATCCTATGTGGACCGGGTTTTTGAAAGTAATGATTATTCCTGTGTTTGCAACTCTTAGTTTGGTTTACCTGCTTGTAAAGGCTGAGAAAAAGAAGTTTTATCCGGCGATGCCTTTCTTAACTACAGGGTGTTTGATTGGATGGGTTGTGTTGTCGTTGATTTAGCTTTGCAAGTTTATATTTCTGAAGATGTCTATAACCAGGTAAGAGGAAAAATCCCTGCTAACTATGAGAATTTGGGAAAAAGAAAACTTAAGAATATCCAGACTGATGTTAACGTATACAGGATTGTGTGAGTTCTAATAATTACTTAATGTTGTCTGCCCTGACTTTGCAGAATAAGATATAGGATCAACATGCATGCCGTCTGTTGCAGCAATTGTCTGGACTTTTGACTTTTTCTGGATCTCTCTTGCTTCATATACAGGGTTTGCTTTGAGCATTGTCATGCCAAAGTGCTGGATAATTGCAAGTTTTGGCTTTACTTTCTGCAGTAACTTTACTGTTTCTGCTGATGAAAAATGACCTTTGTATTTTTTTCCGAAACATCTTAAGTTGTCAATGATCATTATGTCGCAGCCTTTGTATTCTTTTTCAATTCCTCTGAACCAGTCTGTGTCTGAGGTGTAGCCTAAAGTAAATTTTGGAGTTATTATCTTGAATCCGACTGTGCCTGGAGCATCGTGCTTTGCTTTTGTAGGTGTTATTGAGATGTTATTAAGGCTTGTTCTTTTTCCTGGCTCTGCTATGACAATCTTTGGAATGCATTTAGCATGATAAGTTGTCAGATAAGGGTATTTGTCTTTTGTTCCTTTGACAACTGGTTTGGCTGCTATAAGAACTCCTTTTTTAGTTATTCCACCTTTTGTCATCGCATCTATAACTGCATTTACATCATTGCAGTGGTCTAGATGGTCATGAGAAACAAGCACTGCTGTGTTTTTTTCAATGTCAACATCAAACTGCCTTGCCCTTACCAAAGCACCTGGGCCAGGATCTATGTGGATCTGCTCATTGCCATATTGCAGGACAAATCCGCCTGTTGCCCTGAACTGCTTTGCAACAACAAATCTTGCTCCACCTGTCCCAAGAAATACTATTTTTGGCTGCATAATTGCAGATTTGCATAGATGTAAATAAATGTTTGTAACTACTCAAGGATGGAAATATTTATATAGTTCTTGGGATATTGAAATTTCATGAAAGATAAATTTATCTCAAGTGCGCCTCACGGGAGGAGCTTTAGATTAAATCCTCTTCAACAGGATTTGCTTGCCAGCCCTTATGTCCAGAGGCTAAAAGATATCAAACAATTAAGCTTGGCTTACCTGGTTTATCCTGATGCAAGACATTCAAGATTATCACACTCCTCAGGGGTCTCTCATATTGCTGGAGAGATGGGTGAGCATCTAAATCTTATCGAGCCTTTCCAGTATCTGCTAAGAGCTGCAGGCGAACTCCACGATGTTGGGCATACTGCATTTTCTCATACACTTGAGTCTTCGCTTGAAAAAAAAGTTGGAGATCACATGGAATGGACTGCAAGACTGATAAGAGGCGAGGCTGAACTTAAACGATACGGCAAAAATGAGATACCTGAAATACTGAGAAGCTACGGCCTTAATCCTGATGATGTTGCGAATCTTGTAAATAAAAAGTATCTTAATCCCAGATTTCCTTTCCTGCAGGACATAATCTTTGGGTCAGTTGATTGTGATCTGCTTGATTACCTGATCAGAGATTCTTATTTTACTAATCCTAAACTTGGTGTTGTGGATTTGGACAGGATAAAAAATAATCTCGTGATAAAAGATAATAAGCTTTGCATACTTAACAAGGGAAAGGGTGCGATAGATAGTGTTTTTCAGCTAAGAAACAATATGTATAACAGAGTATATCTGCATCATGCCGTAAGGATTGCTGACAATATGCTTAGAAGAGGGGTATCTTTATGTGTAGATGAGGTTCCAGATTTCTATGAGTTTGTTGATGATGAACTAATTGAACGGCTGAGGAGCATAAAAAATCCTGAAGCAAAATACTTGATTGATAGGGTAAGAAACAGGGACTTGTTCAAAAGAGCTTACGTGATGTATGATTATGAACTGGCTAAAAAGAAAAACTTCGAGAAATTCAAGAAATTGGATCAGATTGGCAGTGAAAAAATAGAAAAACATGTCAGCAGCAAAATAAAAGGGCTGAAAAAAGAACATGTTATTGTAGACTTCCCAATCAATTCTGTTCTGTTGAGTGAGCCAAGATTAAAAAATTATAAGTTCAATGTATTGCAGGATAATGGGGAGGTGAGTGAGATCAGCAAACTAAGACCTAAAACAGTTGAAGCATATGCAAAAGAACTGAGCTTGCCTGAAAATCCGTTCATCTTGGCTGTGCCTGAAGAATACAGGTCAAAAGCCAGTTCAGTCATGAATAATTTAATCAGTAAATTATAGTAAGGTTTTTAAAACCCAGAATACTATTTCTATATGGGCAAGCTAGACCGGGAGGATAGCTCTCTCCTGTAACCTTGAATGAGCTTTACTTGGGGTTGAAGCTTAAAGAGAGGCATAAGCTTTGCTCATTGGTCTTGGCTCGGACAATGAGATTCTGTCCTGTAGGATTGATTCTTATAGGAACCTGGTGAGACCCGGAAGGGAGCAGCCATAACTATTTGGATTGATGCTTATGGGGTTGCGGGATCAAGGAAGAGTTAAGGTAGCTGATGAGTGGAATTATGCCCATCTTTGGGCGTGCTTGCCCGCTTATTTTTCTAAGAAGTCTAACCAATCCAGATAATTTTCGTCTCTTGCATTGACAATATCAAAGAATTTGGTCTGGATCTTTTCAGTTACAGGACCTCTTTTACCTTCACCAATAACCTTATCATCAATCTGTCTTATTGGTGTGACTTCTGCTGCAGTTCCTGTAAAAAATGCTTCATCTGCTTCTAAAAGTTCTTGTTTTGTAATGTCTTTTTCTTGTGTTTCATAACCAAGGTCTTTTGCAATCTTCAGAATTGCGTCTCTTGTTATGCCTTTTAGGACTGAGTTTAGTTTTGGTGTGATAACTTTGTTGTTTTTTATAATGAAAAGGTTTTCACCAGAACCTTCTGCTGCAAAATTATCTGTATCAAACATGATTGCTTCATCAAAACCAGAATCAAGCGCATCTGTTTTAGCTAAGATTGAGTTGAAATAATTGCCGCATATCTTTGCCTGATTGATCTTTCCAGGAACTCTTTTATGTTCAGAAATCTTAACCTTGATGCCTTTTTCAAGCCCTTCTTCACCAAGATATGTTCCCCAAGGCCATACAGCTATTGAAATGTTGACTGGTGAACCTTCTGGATTCAAGCCCATAACTCCATAGCCATAATAGACAATTGGCCGGATATAACATGCATCTAGATTATTCTCTGCAATTGTCTGCTTGATTGCATCTGATATCTGCTCTTTTGTGAATAGGATCTTTATCTTTAGCATCTCTGCAGAATTAAACAGCCTGTCAACATGTTCTTTTAACCTAAAAACAGCAGGCCCTTTTTCAGTATTATAACACCTGATACCTTCAAAAACACCTGCTCCATAATGTAATGTATGTGTAAGAATGTGTGTTGTTGCATGATTCCAAGGCAGGAGCTGGCCATCCATCCAGATAAATTCTACTTTTTCCATTATTCCAGATAAATTGCCGGTTTTCCTGGCTTTGCTTTTTTAGACTTGTTTTCAGGGTCATGCTTGTCTTTGTCGTTTACTGCACAGATACTTATCTCAAGTCCTGTTTTTTTCTTGATGGCTTCTGAATTTTCAGAATAAAGCTGTTTTTCCTGAGGCAGTACATAAACAAATGCTTTTTTCATTTCTTGTTTCTGCTTTTCTTTTACAAGCCTTACAATGTTATTGATGTCTTCTGTTAATTTTTCTATCTGTTGCTCTTGCTTTTCCAGGTTTTCGTCAATCTTTTTCTCGTCATATTTAGGCCATTTCTCAAGAGATATAAATGGCTTGTTGCCAATCTTTTCCCATAATTCTTCTGTAATATGAGGGCAGAAAGGATGTAATAATTTAAGGAATTTCTCAGCAGCATCTTTGCTTATAGAATCTTCAAAAGAGTCAAATAGTTTTCTTAGTTTTATAACAGCCAGATTATATCTGAAATTCTCAATATCCTGTGTCATCTCTTTTATGGTCTTGTTTAGCTTGCTTTCAATCTTTTTGCTTGATTTTCCTGGCTTAAGATTTTCAAAGTAAGCTATGATTTTTTTGATAAATTTAGAGCTGCCTTCAATCCCTTTTTCACTCCATTGCACATCTTTGTCGGGACTTGCAACACTAACCAAGAATAATCGCGCAGTATCAATTCCATATTTTTTTGAAACCTCTTCTGGCAGAGCGACATTCCCCCTAGATTTGCTCATAACAAACCCGTCTTCGCCATGCAACATCCCTTGGTTGAAGAGTCTGGTAAACGGCTCATCAATCTTAACAAATCCCAAGTCTCTCAGGGCTTTTGTAAAGAATCTTGCATATATTAGGTGCATACAGGCATGCTCTGCTCCGCCAATATACTGGTCAACAGGCATCCAATAGTCTGATTTTTTCTTATCAAAAGGAAGTTTATTATTTTTAGGATCGGAATATCTTAGGAAATACCATGAGCTGTCAAAGAATGTGTCCATCGTGTCTGTTTCTCTTCTTGCGCTGCTTTTGCATTTAGGGCATTTGACATCAACAAAACTTTTGTTCGTCTCCAATGGGTTTCCTTTGCCAAATTCAACCTTTTCAGGCAGCTTTACAGGCAGATCCTTTTCAGGGACAGGCACTATGCCGCATTTGTCGCAGTAAATAACTGGGATGGGTGTTCCCCAGTATCTTTGCCTTGAGATGAGCCAGTCTTTAAGCTTGTATTGCAATGCCTTTCTACCCTGCTTTTTCTTTGCAAGGTATTTTGTAATACCTTCCATAGCGTCTCTGTTACTATCTCCATCAAACTCGCCTGAGTTTATCATGTTGCCGTCATCAACATATGCTCTTGACATCTTTGTTGGATTTAACTCATAATCAGAAGGGGAGATGACTATCTTGATTGGAATCTTGTATTTTTTGGCAAACTCAAAGTCTCTTTGGTCGTGAGCAGGAACTGCCATCACCATTCCGCAGCCATATTCTGCAACCACAAAATTGCCTGCGTAGACTGGAACTTTTTCGCCATTTACAGGATTTACAGCATAAGCTCCTGTGAATGCCCCTTCTTTTTCAAGCTCTTCAATATCTTTCTCGCTTGTTGATTTTATTTTTTTGAGCAATTTCTCAATATCTTTTTTCTGTTCTTTTGTCACGATCTCCATTAAGCGAGGGTGTTGAGCAGAGATCACTATGAATGTCACTCCATAGATTGTATCAGGTCTTGTTGTAAAGATTGGCCATTTTTCACCATTGATTTCAAAATCAATCTCAGTTCCGTAGCTTTTGCCAATCCAGTTCTTCTGCATCGCTTTTATCCTGTCAGGCCACTGCAGATCATCAACCATATCCAAAAGCTCATCAGCATATTTTGTAGTCTTGATAAACCACTGTTCTAGCTGTTTTATCTCTACTTCTATATCCTTGTGCCTCCAGCATTTGCCATCATGAACCTGCTCATTAGCAAGAACTGTGCTGCATTTAGGGCACCAATTAACCGAAGCCTTCTTCCTATAAGCAAGTCCGTTTTCAAGAAATTTCAAAAAGAAATACTGGTTCCATCTGTAATATTCAGGGGTGCATGTAGATATCATCCTGTCCCAATCGTAGCTTAACCCTAGTGATTTCTGCTGCTTGATAAAATTATTCACTGAATTATTTGTAAATTTTTTTGGGTGCGTCTTTGCTTTGATTGCTGCATTTTCTGCAGGCAAGCCCAGTGAGTCATATCCCATAGGATAAAGAACATTAAGTCCACTCATTCGCTTGAATCTTGCGTAGATATCTCCAATCGTGTAGTTCAGAGCGTGACCCATGTGCAGACCAGAACCTGAAGGATACGGGAACATCTCAAGGCAATAGAATTTCTTTTTTTTAGAATCTTCCTTGACTTTGAATATCTTGGATTTTTCCCACTTGTCCTGCCATCTCTTTTCAATCCTGCTGAAATTTACCATATCCCTATTAGTTCATCGTCTATTTAAATTATTTTTGGTTAATACCATTGCAGAGATTCGCTCTTGTGTATCATTTCATAACCTTCTATGTTTCTATCCCTGAAATGTATCTTGAATGCCAGTGCGCTTGTTGGAAGATATTCTGTATTTTCAGAGGATTTTGCGTAAAATTGAATCATTTTCTGTTCAGGAATCAGCTTAAAGGCCACTGCTCTTTGCACCAGATCTTCTGAAACAATCACATACCCTGCCCCATTTATCTTTTCTTCGGCAATAACCTTTTTTTCTAATTCCATTTTTTGACCTCCTTTGTCTAGTTCCATAGCTAACGCCAGATTCTCAAAATAAAATGCAGAAAAAAACAGAGAACCTGGCAGTTATTTATAACACAATAATAACTGCTGCTAGAACTAGCAGAGCTCTGACTACTGACAAATTCAACCATTTGTTAATAGCCGTGCTGCTCATTAAGAGCATAAACACTATAAGAATATATAAAATTTACTAAAAAATTAAAATTTCTTGAATCTAGCTGCAGTATCTATCAGGTCGACATGGCCTAAGAATAAAGCTCTGCAGCAGTATCTTTCCAAGCCCAGCTCATCCAGAACCTTTTTCTTTTCTTCACCAGCATTTACCTTTTCAGAATATTTCTCCCATAAATGTGATACTGGTTTTCCGCAACTGAAACATCTCATTGGAATTATCATATTCTCACCTGTACGATTTTGTTACCTTGGATCTTGCTTTGCCATGCCTGTTTGGCTTATGTGTCTCTTTTCTTCTGACATCAGCCACCAACAGGTGCCTATCATATTCCAAGAATACTTTTTCTAATTTTTTGTCAGCCTTTGCCAGCGCTTTTGCAATGGCCAGTCTTGCAGCTTCTGCCTGTGAATTTATCCCGCCGCCCATCACATTGACTTTGATATCAAATTTTTTAGCTGCGTTGCCTGCAAGTATTGCTGGTTCTGAAAGCTTTAGTTTGATATATTCTGGCTCAAACTGTTCTATGGCTTTGTTGTTTATCTTTATTGCTCCTTCTCCAGGACATAGTGTAGCTCTTGCTACTGCTCTCTTCCTTGTTCCTGATGTGTGTATGATCTTCATATTTTTGCACCCAATAATCTGCATATTTCTCCAACTTTAACAAAGTTTAGGTTTGGGAGCTTTTCAACATTTGCTTGTTTTATTGTTTCTGTTTTCTTGTCTTTGAATTTCTCAGGCACCCCTATATGGCACATGACTCTCTTGAAAGCATCCCTTCCTCTTGCCTTTTTATGATTCAACATGCCTCTTACTGATCTTCTTACAAACCTATCAGGCATTCTAGGGATATACGGACCTTTTAGAGGCACTCCTCTTTTTCTTTTTTGCTGATATTTTGACAATATAAACCTCTTGCTGCCGGTTATAACCGCATTTTCACAGTTAACAATATCTATCTTTTCTCCCAACAATGCCTTCTTGGCTGCAAAAGATGCCATTCTTCCCAATATCAAGTCAGTTGCGTCGATTATCATTATCCTATGATTCTTACTCCCTTGCCTTTGATGTCTTGTTTCATCATGTCTTGAATATAAATTGCCTTGCCAACTTTGTTTATCTTTTCTTTTGCCTGGTCACTGAATTTCCATGCTGCAACAGTCACTGGATGGTCTAGAACTCCTGAACTAAGAACTTTTCCAGGAACTATTATGTTTTCGTCCTTTTTTGTATATCTGTTGATTCTTGATATATTTACTGCTCTTCTCTGTCTTGTTGGCTTTTCCAGATCTGCGGCTATCCTTTTCCAAAAATTGCTATTCTGCTCGCTAGATAACTTCTTCAGCTCTTGAATTAAATTTTTCAAGTTCGGATTTGTCGGACCTGTTCGTTTCATCTTAAATCTTTTGTTTTAAACAAAAGTTTGAGGTTAGAAAACCTCAACTTAGGTTTTCTTTATTTCAACTCTTTAATTTTTGAATTAAATTCTGACAGTTTTTCCTGTAATATATCAGCAGCAGCTGTAAGCATCTCTTTGCAGGATAACTGCCCCCAACTCTCAACATAAAATATAAAATCGTTCTCTGATTCTTCAAGCTTTACTGCAGAATCTGTTTCAACACAGTTTTGGCATAGATGGCATTTCAATAGATTCTTATCATTGACTGATACTTTGTTTCCTTTCATCTCGAAAACACCAACAGGACATGATTTTACGATTGATTCTGCATCTTTTATATTTCCAACCTCAATAATTGGCTTATATTTATAGAAAATTAGGCCTGGACTCCACTTTGCATGGTCTTTTCCCTTTCCTAAACAGGCTGTTGCCTCCAGCTCTACTTTCTGTCCCTTCATCAACTTAACCAAAAGTGCATCAGGGTAAACAGGTTTTATCTTGGGGTCTTTGCTTTTCAGTTCAGAAGCATATACAACATCTCCTTTTGATTTGAGAGTCATGTTTAACTGGCATCTGGCGCATCCCTCTCCCTTGCACTTGCATTCAGAAGGTAGAGTGTATGATTTAAGGTCTGTTTTCAACGGCAGCAACCCAAATCTGTGAGCAAGTATCTCATCATACAGGATTGATGTGTTCTGCTTAAATTCAACATCCTCTATGGCCATCGTCGGAACTTCTTCTACAACAACCCTTCTTATTGCATTTGCAAATGCTGTATTTGATTTTGACAAAAGAAATGAACTTTTGTTGTTTTTCGAATCTGATTCTAAAAGTTTGATTTCCATTTATACCCGCCTTCCTCTTTTTCCTCCTTTTTTCCTGCAACCATCATGGGGAACTGGAGTCACATCTTCTATGATCCCTATTTTCAGACCAGTTCTAGATAAAGCACGTATTGCTGCTTGAGCTCCTGGTCCAGGAGAAGATGGTCCGTTGTGGCCGCCAGGCGCTTTAATCTTAACATGTATGCCTTTTATGCCTTTTTCAGATATGTTCTCTGCTGTTTTTTTTGCTGCCATAATCGCGGCAGTTGGTGAACTTTCCAACCTATCTGTTTTTACAACCTGGCCTCCAGAAACCCTTGACAGCGTCTCTGTACCAGTGATATCTGTAACATGTATCATTGTATTGTTGTAACTAGAGTAAATATGAGCAACTGCCCACCTTATTGGCTGGAAGCTTTTAGGCGGCATGCTTCTTGGCTTACGAGGATTGTTTGGTCTTTGCGGTTTCATTTTTCTTGCTTAGGAGATTCTTCTTTTTTCTCTTTAGGTTTTGCTTCTGCTTTTTCTTTTGGTTTTTCCTCTTTTTTTTCTTGCTTTTTCTCTTCTTTGGCAGGCTTTTTTTCTTTAGCCTCTTCTTTTATCTTTTTTGCCTTAGTGACAGGTGCTTCCTTAACCTGAACTCTTTCAGGATGTTCAGAATCATTAAATGCTGATTTGTCAACAAATCTTATCTGCCCTTCTTCTGATTTTCTTACCAGATAAGAGGGCACTGTGATTTTTTTGTTTCCGATGCATATATGTCCATGTGTTATGAGTTGTCTTGCCTGCATTGGTGTTTTTGCAAGAGACTTTTTAAAAACCAGTGTCTGCAGCCTTCTTTCTAAAATTTTTCTAAGGTCTAATGCCAGGATCTCATCAAGTTCTGCTGCAGCAGACACTAACCCAAGTGAAGACAGTTTTTTCAAAAGCTGTTTCTTCTCTAATTGTGTCTGAGGAGTTGTTGCTGTAATCAGCTTTTTTGCCTGATTAGCAAATGAGCTTAGGAAAGAGTTCATCTTCCATATTTCTTTCTTGTTCTTCAGCCCGTACTCTTTGATCAGTTCTTTTTCATCATCAATTCTTGCTTTCTGCCAAAGAACTAATGGCGTCTTATACTGTTTCCTTCTTCTCTTCGGGTCTCCCATGTTTATTTACCTGATTTTTTTCCCTTTCTTGATACTCCAAGATGCACTTTTCCTTTTGTTGGCCTGAAGTTGGATTTTGTTCTTTGTCCCCTCACAGGCAGTTTAAACATATGTCGCACTCCTTTGTAGGCTTTTATCTTTTTTAGCCTCTTAATATCATTCTCTTTTGTGTATGTAAGATCTGTTGTTAAGATGTGGATGTCTTCTCCTGTTTCATAATCTCTTCTTCTGTTCACCATCCAAACAGGTATGCCTGATTTTAGCGGATTTTTGATAGTGTTTTCTAATTTTTTAATCTCCTCTTCTGTCAGTTCCCCTGTAATCTTATCCCTGTCTACACCTGACAAGTTGCAGATTGCGTTAGCAAATATAAACCCTATTCCTTTGATTTTTCTTAAGGAATTTTTGATAGATTTAGCTCCATCTAGATCTGTGTTCAAGATCCTTACAATGTGCTTGTAGTTTTGTGTTTTCTGTTTTTCTTCCAATTTGCCACCTGTAAAATCCGAGAACTCTTAATAAGAGCCCTAATATCGCTATTCACTCGGACTATATTAAAACCTAAAAATCGGTAGTTTATAAAGGTTGCGAAATGAGCTCTGAAAAATGGGGCGACAGGCGAGAATCGAACTCGCTTCTCAGGCTTTCGGCTTAGATACATTTGCAAAGCAAATGTAATCCACAGGCCTGAATAATAACCATTATACCACTGCCGCCATTCACAAAAAGATAGAAATCTGGTTTATAAAGTTTTGGCTTATTTCTTTCTGTAGCTACTGATGACATAAGGTGTGGCAAAAGCTATAGCATATATTACGCTCACAAGTGCCGGAGAGTGGGGATTTTCAATTGCCAGGGCAATCTGCATCTCATTTGTCAGTACAGCTATGATATAAATATTAATCAATGCTATCGCTGGAATAAAGACGCCTGCAATTATTCGATGCCTGGGGTCAATATTCTCTATGTCATTCAGAATAAGATTAAACAACAACCCAAATACCAGGGCGACTGTTGCGATTATTATGTAGAGAGGAAGTTTGTTCAAGGTCAATAAGAAAAGCACCAATACGACTGAAATGAGGATGTTTCCTACAACTGTAATGACCAGCGCTGTCCAATACACAACCTTATTCATGAAAGGCCTGACATCTGATTTGTCTGAACTCTGGATTATCTTGAAAGCTTTATTGATGTCTTCGTTTGTCCAACCTCTCTCTTTTAGATTTTTGATCATGCTTTCCTTGACCATTTTGATTATTAATCAGTTTTTATTTAAATGCCTTTCTACTTTATCAGCTCTTCCTGGATATATTCAAGAAAATCTTTTGCCTTAAGATAATATTCTTTAATATCATCTATCTTGACCTCCACAGTGTGCGTGTTACTGAGATGCGCTATCATTGTGACGTGCCTTCTGTATTCTTCTCTTTTTCCTATGTTCTTGCACTTGGCTAGTCTTCTTAGCAAAAGATAAAAATCAAGATTATCGACAATCTTTTCATCATCCCTGAACTCTTTTTTAATGATCTCTGCCTTCATTGCAGGGGCAGTCGGGATTTCTTTGATTTTCTTCTCCTCCAACAGCCTATTTAACAGACCATCCATTATGCAGTCATATGTTGTGATCAGCCTATGGATGACGCTTTTGATTACATCCACTGTTCTTGTGTATTTTAAGCTAACATAAAGAAGATGGTCCACCCTCTTGAACTCTTCAAGTGCCTTATCTAAATATTCTTTCATTTTGGCTCACTATTTTTGCTGAAAGGTTCACAAACTCTTTTGTCTTCTGTATGTGATCCTTTATCTGCTCCATTGATATTGTCCTTAATTTGTAGGAATTTGAACATATGACAAACTTTCCTTTTCTTTCAAATTCCATGGGGCTTTTCTTATGCTCAAGCATTATGCTTTTTATGCTCTGCAAAAGCCGGATGTAGTTCTGATCTACATTGTATTTTGGGGCGCATTTTTCCTTGAATATGGCAAATTTTGCCTCAAAATTATCAGTGAATGTCGGTATTCTCTTGAATAAACGTTCATAATGGAGTATGGATGACATTGAGTATGTCAGTGCTAAAAAGAGATTCTCCATGATGACTAAAAGCAGCTTTGTATCCTTGACCAAAGGATATGTCATTGTCAGCATGTGATCTGCTATCTGAAGCCTGCTTTTTGCCTGATCTCTTAATAACTGGAATTTCTCCATACTAAAAAGTATGGGAAATGATATTTTAATAGTTTTCGGAAGAATTAACCTTTGATAGACAAGATAGCTTTTGCTAAATCGCCTTCAGATTCTTCTAGAGCTTGTTTTGCCTCATCTTCTGTGCAGCCTGTTTGTTCAGATACTGTGCTTATGTCGTCCTGGGATATTTCTGCTTCAGATTCTCTTTCTTCTATATCTCCTGTTATCTGGAATGACTGGTTTCCTGCCATCTCTATCTTAGCTACAGAAGGATTTGTGATGATTATATCTTTATCTTCTGTTTTTATGATTACTTCAGAAGCAGGGATCTCTTCCTGTTTGATGCCCATCTTTTTCATGGCCTGCTGCATCTGTTTTGGATTTATGTTGAACATTTTAACCTAATATCACGCTTGTGTGCAGAAATATCTCTATCAGGATCACGATTATCACAAAAACAACTATAAGTCCAGGCTTGAATTCGATCTTGCTCTTGTATTCGTCAAAATATCTTACCAGTCCCCCTATTCCAGAAGGCATGCTTATTTTTTGGTCTGACATTTTTGTTTTTCCTTATTTAAGATAATGTGTGGGGCAACATAAGCCGCATTTTGTCAGTCCTGCTTAGCAATGGACTGCCTTAACATTCTACTATGCGTAATTGGGCTAGATGCCGTAACTTGCACCGACCAGGGCTAGCTGTTTAACCGTATCCTTTAAAGACATCAATGGGTTAACTCCCTGCCAATTGCTTGGTAGGTTCGCCATATCATCTCAATTTTAAAGGGCGTGTCATGTCTGTGCTGTTGCCTTGCATTTCTGCAACTTGCTTTCACAAGTGGCCTCTTAAAGCTCAAGTCATGATTGCGCTTCACGACTCTTGCAATGGTGGGCGGACTTTCCTCACAATCTAAAAGATTGCGTCAGTTAAGTAATTACCCCACTTAAGATAGTAAGAATTAAGGCTTTATAAAATTAGTGTTTTTTTGCTGATATGATTTATCTTTTCTTTTTCATCTCTTGTCTCATCAGTCTTACTTCTGCCAGCTCTGCCTGGGCCACTACCTTTAACTCCTCTTTCATGTTTTCAGATGCTGACAATATGATAATCAATGTCACCAAGATTAACCATAAGAAGATCAATGACAGAAGCTCGTAACCAAATCCAGTTGACACTGCCACTTTTTGGATAAATGAAAATCCGATGATAAGAACCAGAATCCCTATAATAAGAAGTATTTTTTCATATAAGGTTGGCTTTCTTATTTCACCTCTCATGAATATTAGAAGATAATTGAGGTTTATAAAGGTTTTGCTATTGCGCAATCTTGGCCAAAGAGGTTAAAATATCTCCTGGAGCAAGTTTCATTATCCTTACTCCTTGCGTTATTCTCCCCATCTGAGAAACATCTGAAGCAGTAATTCTGATTGCAATACCTTTCTGGGATATTAGCATAAGCTCGTCTTCTCCTGTAACTGTCTTAACGCCCGCTACAAATCCGTTTTTGTCAGTTATGTTCAGATTCAGAACACCGGAGCCCCCTCTCTTGATCAGCCTGTATTCAGATATTTTAGTTCTTTTTCCAAATCCGTTTTCAGTAACTGTCAACAAAGAGTCTTCATCTCTGGCTATTGCAAGGCCAATCACCTCATCATTTGATTTTAGCTTAATCCCTCTTACGCCTGCTGCTGCTCTCCCCATTGGCCTCACATCATTCTCATCAAACTTGATGGCCATCCCGTTTCTTGTGGCCATCAACAGCTTTTGACTGCCGTCAGTAAGGACTGCATTCACCAAGCTGTCATCATCAAGGTTTATTGCTTTTATCCCTGTTCTCCTAATATTTTCAAATGCTGACAGCTCTGTTTTTTTTATTGTTCCGTTTCTTGTGGCCATGACCAGAAACAGCTTTTCTTTAAATTCCTTGACTGGAATTGACTCTGTTATTTTCTGGTTTTTTATGTTCAGCAGATTTACAATTGGCGTTCCTTTTGCCTGCCTTCTTGTGTCAGGTATCTGATGCACTTTCAAAGAATAAACAATCCCCTTGTCTGTAAAAAACAATACATCATTAACAGTATTTGCAATAAAAATATCCTCTACAAAATCTTCTTCTCTTGTTGTTGCTGCAATTATTCCCTTGCCCCCTCTTTTCTGACGTTTGTAGCTTGATATAGGCATTCTTTTGATATATCCTGAATGGGTGATTGTTATGACAACGTCTTCTGGCTTGATTATCTCTTCAATATCTCTTTCTATCACAGCATGGCTGATCTCTGTCATCCTTTGCCCATTGTATTTTTCCTTTAATTCAGCTAGTTCTTGTTTGATTATATCCAGAATCTTTTGGGCAGACCCTAAAATTGATTTCAATTCTTCTATCTTTTTGGCCAGTTCAGAATCTTCTTTTGACATCTTTTCCTGTTCTAAAGATGTTAATTTCTGCAATCTCATGTCCAGAATTGCCGATGCCTGTTTTTTAGTAAGCTTAAAATTGTCTATCAGGTGATCTATTGCCTGTTCTGTTGATTTGGAACTTCTTATGACTTTAATGATATTATCTATATTTTTTAAAGCTATCAGCAATCCTTCTACAATGTGCTTTCTGTATTCTGCTTTTTTAAGATCAAATTGCGTTCGCTTTGTGATCATCTCTTTTCTAAATTTGATAAAGTTAGCAATCAAACTTTTTATGTTAAGAACAACAGGCCTGTTATCAACCAATGCAAGCATGATTATTCCGAATGTAGTTTCCAGCCTGCTATATCTATATAATTGTTTTAAAATCAATTCAGGGGCTGCAGACTTTTTAAGTTCAAGGATAATCCTTATCCCTTTTCTGTCTGATTCGTCCCTTAAATCAGTCACGTCTGTTACCTTTTTATCCTTGACTAATTTTGCGATTTCCTGAACAAGATCTGATTTGTTTACCTGGTAAGGAATTTCTGTAATTATGATCTTGTTTTCCTGAACATCTGCTCTTGCCCTTAAGGTTATTTTTCCCCTTCCAGTTTTATAAGCATCTTTAATCCCTTGCTTACCCATTATCAAACCTGCTGTTGGAAAGTCAGGTCCTGGAACTAATTGGATTAGTTCATCAATTGTAATCTCTGGGTTATCAACTGCAGCGATTATTGCCGAGCATACTTCTGAAAGATTATGAGGCGGGATGTTTGTTGCCATTCCAACTGCTATTCCTGAGGAACCGTTAATCAGTAAGTTAGGAACTTTTGAAGGCAAAACAGAAGGCTCTTTTGTTGAATTATCAAAATTAGGAACAAACTCAACTGTCTGTTTCTCAATATCCTGCAGCATCTCTTCTGAAAGCTTGGACAGCCTTGCTTCTGTATATCTCATTGCAGCTGCCCTATCTCCATCAATAGAGCCAAAATTTCCCTGACCTTGCACCAAAGGATATCTTAGGCTAAAGCCTTGAGCCATCCTTACCAAAGAGTCATATATTGCTGCATCACCATGGGGATGATATTTAGCCATGCAATTACCAACTATGTTTGCTGATTTCTTGAAAGGCTTATTGTGCAATAAGCCCAGCTCATGCATTGTGTAAAGAACTCTTCTGTGAACTGGCTTTAAGCCGTCTCTTACGTCTGGCAATGCCCTGCCAACTATCACTGACATAGAATAATCTAGGTAAGACTGCTTCATCTCGTCTTCAATAACCCTTTGCTTGATTTGTTCTGGCATTATTTAGTCTTGACTTTCTGATATTTTTTAATGGTCATGTGGTATAATGTTTTTGAATCTATTTTCTGCATCCCGACCACTTCACCGAGATAATATTTTATGCCATCTTTTGTTCTTGTTTTTGGAAGTGGTTTATTGTTATCTAATGAAAATTCCAATACAATTCTTGATATGTCTTCACTCATCGTAGTTCCTCCACTTAATTTGAGTTAGAATAACCCTATACAATGAAGAGTGTGGTTCTTTATAAAGCTTTCTATTGAATTTTAGCTCTAGAAGGCTTGAAATGGCTAAATTTAGGGTTTTAAGCTAATTTCTGATGCTTTTGAGCACGCTGAAGCTCTTGCCACAATAAACACATTTCTTGACTTTTTTGTCTAAAGAATCAGTTGTGCTTTTGTAAAGCATTGAATTTTTGCAGTTAGGGCATCTAAGTTTCAGCATCATTTCCAGACCAGTTCATGCTTTTCAATTTCTTTAGATTCAGTCGGATATGATATGGAAGTCAGCTCTTCAGGTTTGAACCAAAGCTTTATCTCTCTTTCAGCTTCCTTTTCATTTTCAGAAGCGTGGATTGCATTCTCAAAAACTCCTTTCTGAGTTATTCTACCATACCTTCCCCTTATGGAAACAGGATCTGCTTTTTCAGGGTTTGTTGAGCCAACTATGTGCCTAACACTCTTTATTGCATTCTCACCCTCATACACAAGTGCCAACACGCGATTTGTGTGATATTCTCCTTGGATATATTTTATCAATTCATCAAAAAAAGGCTCGCCTTTCAGCTCCTTATAGTGCTCTTTAGCCAATTCTTTCTTAACACTCAATATCTTTGCTCCAACTATCTTAAGTTTTGTTTCTGATAACACTGAAAGAATGTTTCCAGTAAGAGATTTCAGTAACCCGTCTGGTTTGATCAAAACCAATGTTTGCTGCACATCCATCTTATTCTCCAAGATTCTCTAATATTTCCTGTTCTTCTGAAAGTGTTTTTTCTTCAGCTTCTGTAAGTTTAGAGACTGCTTCTTTGTCTTTTTTCTGCTTGAATATTTCTTCCTGCTCTTTTATTGCTTTTTTTGCCTCTTCAATCGCTGTTTCTCTTGTGTTAATGTGCGACTCCATCTTATTTATCTTTTCCCTTATGTCTTCTGACATCTGGGACTTGAATGCTATCTTTGCTTCGCTTGTGGGCAGATCAAAGTATTCAAAAAAGTGCTCTGTTAATTTGATTTTTCTTGTCCTTCCAAATGGTTCTCTTGATATGAAGCCCATCTCTTCAAGTTCCTTAAGATGATCATAAGCCTTGTTTGTCCTTATCTTAATCACCTCTGCTTGGAGGCAAGGATATTTCCACGCGATAACTGCCAGTGTTTCCATCAAAGTCTTGCTCAGTTCTGCCTGAGTAACCACTTTCTGCAGCAGAGGAAGATGTTCTTCCTTGACATAAAGCTTGTAGCCGTCTGGCTCTTCAATCAGTTTTAAGGCTGTGTCTTTTTTTTCATATTCTTTTTTTAGCTGAGCTATTGCTTCTTTAAGAATGCTGAGGTCTTTTATTCCTGTTAGTTCAGAAAGTTCCTGTAGCTTTACTTTTTTTCCTAAAGAAAACAACAGTGCCTCTACTTTATCTTTCATCTGTTTGAAAAACCTCTCAGTTTTTTAAACCTTGAAAATTTTTCTAAAATTTTCATTGTATGTAAGAATATTTATCTTCTTTTTTTTCTATCTTTTCCTGCTTGATCAGCGCGTCTATGAATGGCTGGACCTGTTCAGCAGGTATGCCTACATCTTTGCTTATCTCTTCGATTGTCTTGTCTTTTTCCTTTAATGACAGCTTGAATATGTTCCGCAGCAAAGCTGATGCATTTTGCTTTAATATTGTGTTTTCTGCATTCTTGTTTTTCAAAACCATGTCCATCTGGTGAAGCCTTGCAAGCAGATCATTCAGGAACCCTGCAGTGTCATTTGATGTAAACTTCATGCTTTCAGGTTCAATTATATCAATTGATGATGGCATGAACTCAAAGCATATGCCCACCAAAGTAGGTATATCTTTTACAAGTATCTCCATTTCTGTAAAAGCTGAGAATATCTGCGCTTTTGTTATCTTTTGGCCCGGAATTTCCTGCTCTTTTGCAGGTGCTTTGTCTGAGCTGATTAAATCTACCCCCTTTACCTGCTTCATGCTTTCTTCAACCAGGCCTATTGTCTTCTCAACATGCTCTTTTGGAGAGCCTGCTATCTCAACTATTATTCTGCATTGGATTGCACCATCTTGTATCTTTTCTTTGATTTCTTGGTCTTTCATCTTAAATCTTTTTCCAGGTTAAAAATGCATTAACTAAAAACATTGCCCCAAAAAGCATCCAGATAACAAGTTTTTTTGTTTTTTCTGATGATGATTCGTAAACTGTCACTTTTTCAGAGCAGGTTTGTCCAAGTATGTTATCTGAACTAAAACCTTGTTGATTTATATTTGTTTCGGAAACAGACGTTGAAGCAGTCAGAGGCGCTTTTAAAGTGATTATTTCTGTAAGTTCTTTTGGGGTTTTTTGATTGTCTTTTATTATCTTGACCTTAAACTTGTATGAACCAGGCTTTGCTTCAATTACTGTGTTCTTAAGATCTACTATGACTGATGAATCACCAGGAAGGGTTATTGTTTGTGCATTTTCTTCCCTTTCACCTGAATAGCATTTGCTGCCCCTATACACATAACTCCATATATCCAATATGTGCTCTTCAGAGTCAGATGTTATCTTTACTTTTGCTGTGAATTCCTTGCCTATTTCTATCTCATCAGGCAGTGAGAATATGTTGTATGAGAATTTTTGGCTTGATGATCCTGAAGATGATGTTGTTTTGTCGCATAATGATGAAGTTATTCCCTCAATAGTGAAGCTGGCTGAATCTGATGAGTCAAGACCTTCTAGTTTTATGTCATATGAGCCATCATCATACCTCTCGTTGCAGTTTGGCTTTAGCTGGACAGGTATTGTAAATGTGTAGTTTGTGAATTTTGTCAGTGTGTGAATTTTTGATGTTTTGGATGATACTTTTGTGCTTCCTTCTGCCCACAAAGATGTTGAATACTTTGATGTGTCGCCCCTGTAAATATTCACCTTAACATCTATAGCTTCTCCGAATTTTGCCTTGTTATCTGAGCCGAGCTTTACTTCTACTATCTTGACATAAGATTCATTATGTGGTGTGTTGTTAAAGTATTGGGGGTTTTTAACAATGACTTGCTGCTCAGAAGAGTCATCTGATGGGTTTGTATCATTGCATGATATAAATGAAAGGTTTGTCCTGATAAGGAACACCTTATCTGACTCGTCTATCTTTGGTTTCCATGATTTTCTGTTTGTGTTAAGTGTTGTTATTTTTTTTCTTGCGATATTTCCAAACAAATCCTCAAACCAGTAAGTTATCTTATAAGGATAGGTTGTGTCAGAAAGCAGGGGTATGAATTTTATTGATTCTGGTGTGCTGTATATCTCCTGTGTTGCGTTTATGCCCAGCGACAGATTGCATGGGATTGTGCTTGTGTCGATTACTTCAATATCCAAACAGTCTGACATGTTTGTGTTGTTTTCTAAATAACCGCAAACTGTATAATTTCCTGCATATTCAAAATATATGCTACCTGTATCTGCTGTTTTTGAGCAGCCTACCTCTACTGTGAAATTGCTCTCTTTGATATAATCTTCAAGCCAATAATCGTAGATATCATAGATTACAGTAACATTTTCTTTGTCAGAACAATTGTTTTTGTTTTTTATCTGAATCTTAAAAAGTTTTGTATAATTAATTTGGTCAAACAAGAATACATCTGCATATACCTTAAGGTAGATCTCTTTTTCAGGCGGTCCAAGTTCAATAATCTCGTTAGGCTGGCCAGGCGTAGGGTCTGCAACTATCCAGTACCCATCGATAAACTGCAAGGATTTGCCATTTGCCTCTTCATCTAGCTCATAGATCATATCATTATGATATACTTCAGTTGAATTATACCAGAAAAAGTCTGTCAGGTTACAATCTTCACCTGCTCCTGCACCACAATACCATATCTCAATATAATCTTCTGTGTTTTTTAGATTATTTCCAATTCTATCGCATCTTGGGTCTCCAAACTCATCAAAATGAGTCCAGTCCATTGGGTTGAATATCACATCAATATTGTCAAAGGTGTCATAAAATGATGAATAACAGGATGCAATTATGAAATATGTTGCGTTTGTTCCATTGATGTATGCTGAGTAGTCCTGTATCTGCTGCTCATATTTGTCGTCAGCAATAAACCATCCGTCAAAAAAATCAACATACTCATTGTCTGGGTTGTATATCTCAACCCATTCAGCATCTGCGTCATAGCTTTCTGGATTGTACATGACCTCATTTATTGAGAGGTCTGCCAAAGCTATTGGTGATATAAATACAAATATTTGAATCGCGAGCAGCAGTTTTAGTTTCATTTTGCCTCATCGGACTTAAGATCATTAAAAAATAAATTTTATGAAACAGGTTTAACAAACAACATATTAAACTACAATAAAATATTTATAAAAAATACATTTATTAAAATTTATGGTAAACAGAACATATCTTGCGAAATACACTACTAATTCAAGCATGTATGATGGTGGGGCGTGGATGCCTGATCCTGAGCCGCACAAAGATGAATACAGGTTTCAGGCTAATGGTGACAAACAGGCACAGAGACTGGCTGAAGAGCATAAAAGAGACATAGGCAAGAGATATTTTGGGCCAAGTGTCACTCTTGACAGCCTGGTGAGAATAGAAGATGTCTATTTAAAGAAATAAATCAATCTTTCCATATGCCTGGGATCAGCGTTTTGCAGTTCGGACATTTTCCTTGTTTCAAATTGTTTTTGATTATGCTAAAGCCAGATCTCTCTATTAGAAGTTCTTTGCATCCTGGACAATATGTGTTTTCAGCTTTTGTTGCTGGAATGTTTCCAACATAAACATATTTTAATCCTGTTTCTAAAGCAATTTCTCTTGCTTTTAACAAAGTTGCAGAAGTTGTTGAAGCGAGGTTTTTCAGCTTATAATGGGGATAAAAACCTGTGAAATGCACTGGAACATCTGCTCCAAGGTTGTTTTTAATCCATGTGCACATCTGTTTTATTGTTTTCATGTTATCATTTAAAGTTGGAATGATCAGGTTTGTAAGTTCTATCCATGTTTTTGTTTTGCGTATATTTTTTACTGATTCTAGAACAGGTTTTAATGATGCAAAACAATATTTTTTGTAGAACTGCTCTGTAAATCCTTTGAAATCAATGTTTGCTGCATCAATATATTTGTATAATTGTTTCAGGGGTTCTGGATTTATAAAAGCTGATGTTACCAGAATATTCTTTATTCCTGCTTTTTTTGCCAGCCTTGCTGTTTCTAAAACATATTCATAAAATATGGTTGGTTCATTATAAGTATATGCAATTGTTTTGCAGTTATTTTCAATTGCATTTTGAACAACTGCTTCTGGCCCCATAATCTCGTAGGGAATATCTTCTGGGTTTGCCTGCGATATTTCCGAGTTTTGGCACCACTGGCAATGCAGATTGCACCCTGCTGTTCCAATTGAAAATGCTGCTGTATCTGGGAGAAAGTGGAATAGCGGCTTTTTCTCAATAGGGTCTACTGCAACTGAGCAGGGTTTTGCATAAACCAAAGAGATTAGTTTTCTATTGATGTTTTTCCTTGCTCTGCAATCACCTCTGCTGTTTGGCGATATTACACAAAATTTTGGGCAGAGCTGGCACTGGACTTTTTTATCAGGCAGCTCGTTGTAATATGATGCTTGATGCATATTTGCAATATATATTGTCAGATTTATAAGTTTGTTGATGTATGGCAAAGTTTAAAAACTGCAACCAGTTTATAATATAACGACAGAAGTGATTTTATGAAAGATAAATCAAAAGAATTGATGATCGTTTCAATTGTGGCAATTGTTGCTATTGTCAGCTTAGTTCTTATCTCAGCTAATGAGAATAATATGACAGGTGCTGTGCCTGCAAGACTGGTGGAGTTATCTCCAGATGCTGAATGGATTTGAGATAATTATATGTCCTGATGGAAGATCAAAAGTTGAGGTTAAGCAAAGACATACAATATGCTCAGAAATTTGAGTATTTTTTCTTTTCTTTTTCATATATAGAATAGGAAAAGCTTTAAATATGCGTTGTGCTTTTTAGTCATTAAAGGGGTGTAAAACATGGGTTTTTTAGGACTTACAAAGAAGAAGAAGAAAGAGAAGAAACCATTAAAACCGTTTTCTGAAGTTGAGTTTCCACCGATGCCTTCTGAATTGTTTGGAGATATGGATGAAACTGAAATTCCTGCTCCACCAAAAGACATTTTTCCTAAAAAGATGCCTGAGATATCAGAAGAAAAAGGGCTTGCTGAGACAAGGCCCATAGAACATAAGCCTATTGAAGAGATTTCAGAGGATTTGAAAGAGGTTGAAGAAAAACTCAGGATCAGGCCAAAGAAATCGATTTTTGTCAGTTCAAATAAGTTCAGGGGGATGCTTTCAGAAATAAAGACTAGCAAGAAAAAGCTATCAGACATTAAAACTGCTATTGGGGGCGCTGGTGAACTGAAGTCTAAAAAAGACAAGGAATTTGAGATATGGAGAGAGGAATTAGAAGATATCCAGAGAAAATTGATATTTATTGATAAAACATTGTTTGGAGGTTAAGATGAATCAAGGAATGCCTGTTTTTGTAAAAATTGAAGATTATAAAGATGTGCTGGACATACTTGGTATGTTAAAAGCAAAGATAGAAGAAGCTAAAAAAACGCTGGCCAATGTTGGTGAATTGAAAGATAAAGAGGATTCTGAATTAGCTGAGTGGAAAGCAGAGATTGGAGATGTTGAGAAAAAAGTAGATTACATTGATCATGCTTTGTTCAAGCCAGAGGCTGTTTAAATAAAGAAAATCTTGCATAGATTTTCTGTCTTTTAAACTTTGGAGAAGATTTAAAATGGTTAATGAAAAGGAAGATGTTTTTTACATTGGAGTAAAAGAGCCTGGCTCTGTAAGAAAGGCTGTTCTAGAGAGCAGTAAGTCTATTGTTGAAGGTTTGCAGAGATATGAACGATTTAAGATGACTCGGGAGCAGAAGGCTGCAGAGATCGTGAGGCTGCAGGAAGATGTTAAAGAAATCAATAAACTGCTGACTAAGCTGAAGAGTTTGCTGCCTGCAACAAAATTAAAAGAGCTTGCTCCTAAAAAGGTTAAAAAATCAAAAGTAAAGGCTAAGAAAATTGAGGAAAAGCCTGCTGAAAAACCAGTTATGAAAAAACTTCCAAAACCGAAAGAGGTTGAGAAATTAGAAGATGAGCTGGCAGATATTGAAAGGAAATTAGCCAACATATAGGTAAGTTTTTAAATCAATTATTTCTTTTATTATATTATGCGGGGATGCCGGAGTGGTCAAACGGGATAGAAGACGCAAAAGTGTCTGTCCAAGCTCAAGACCTATTGGCTTAGTGCCTACGAGGGTTCAAACCCCTTTCCCCGCATTTACTTCTTTTTTATTATATGCACTGGTCACTGGACATCTTTGCACGCAGGATATTTAAATATAAAAGTCTTAGATATTATTAATGGCAGATCAATATTTGGCTGAAATTTTAGGTGCTTTTATAGGAGATGGCTGGATAGAAAAAAAGAGGTACTGCATTGTATATAACTGGAGATCCAACAGAAGACAAAGTTTACTACGATTTATTCTTGGCCCCATTATTTTCAAAATATTTTGTTTATACTAAACCTAAATCTTTTCCATACTGGGGCGTTTATGGGTTGTCATCATATAGAAAAGAAGTGATAAATAAGGCTTTGAAACTTGGTTTTCAATCTGGGAAAAAGGCTCTTGTTGCTGAACTTCCTAAATATATATTTGACAGTAAAAATACAGAAATAATCAAAGGTGTATTGAGAGGGGTATTTGATACAGATGGTTCGTTTTGGTGTGAAAAATCCAGATCTAAAACATCTACTGCATGGAAAAGAAAATATCATAGTCATCCAGAATTAAGAATTACTTCTTGTTCTAAAAAATTATTACAACAACTTAAAATATTATTAGACAGACTCAATATTAAATCACAAATAAAACAAAAAACAACTGCAGGAAGAAAATATAATAGAAATTGTAATGATTGTTTTGCTTTACAGATACGAAAAATAAGCGAGATTATTAAGTGGTTTGAGGTTATTGGTACAAATAATCCTCGCCACAAAACTAAATGTGATATATGGAAAAAGTTTGGATTTTTACCTCCTTATACAAAAATTGAAGAAAGACTTAAAATATTAAAAGGAGAAATTGAACCAGGAAAGTATTATAAATAGATAAATTTTCTTTTTGTGTATGACAATAGAAATATGCACAGTTGGCGGATATAATGAGGTTGGAAAGAACTGCACTACCATAAGAGTTGATGACGAGATTGTAGTTATGGATTTGGGGCTGCATCTTGAGAATTATATCAAATATACTGAAGAAGAAAGGGAAGAGCTGAGATTTATATCTGGCTCAAAGCTTATTGAGGTTGGGGCTGCCCCAGATATTTCTGTTATCAAACAGATGAAAGGTGAGGTAAAAGCAATAATTCCCACTCATGCTCATCTGGATCATATCGGAGCAATACCTTTCTTGGGGCATAGGTTCAGGAAAGCCGAGATTCTATGCAGCCCATATACAAATGCTGTTTTAAGTGCAATTCTAAAAGATGAAAAAATAGACCTAAGAAACAAGATCAAAGTGTTGAATGTAAATTCTGTCTATAAGGTATCTGATAAGATAAAGATTGAGTTTATCAATATAACACATTCTACTCCTCAAACAGTGATGGTCGCAATCCACACTCCTGAGGGAATTGTGCTTTATGCTAATGATTTTAAGTTTGACAACAATCCTACTCTTGGAAAAAAGCCAAACTATGACAGGCTAAAAAGGCTGAAGAATGTCAGGGCATTGATATCTGATTCCATATACAGCAGGGATGCGATGAAAACCCCTTCTGAACTGGTTGCCAAGGATATGCTAAAGGATGTGCTGCTTGGCGTGAAAAGCAAGAACAAAGCCCTTATTGTGACCACGTTTTCATCACATTTGGCAAGATTAAAAAGCATAATAGAATGTGGCAGGCAACTGCACAGAAAAATAGTATTTTTAGGCAGAAGCTTATCAAAATATGTCAGTGCTGGCGAAGATATTGGCCTGATCAATTTCTCAAAAGATGTTGAATTGGTGAAATACAGAAATCAGATAAAAAAAAGGCTGAGGCAGATTGAAAAAGAGGGCAGAGATAAATATTTGATCGTGATGACCGGACATCAGGGAGAGCCAAAAGCGGTTTTATCAAGGATTGTTCACGGATCAATACCTTTCAGCCTTTACCCAAATGATATTCTTGTATTTTCATGCAGAGTTATCCCAACAAAAATCAATATTGATAATAGAAAATATCTTGAAGACCAGCTTAAAAAACTGGGGGTGAGGATATTCAAAGACGTTCATGTATCTGGTCATGCTGCTAAAGAGGATGACAGGGATTTGCTGGAGATACTTGAGCCAGATCACATCATCCCTGCTCATGCTGAAGATGCAAAGAAGATCGGATTGATAGAGCTTGGGAATGAGCTTGGATATAAAAAAGGTAAGACAAGCCATCTGATGCATGACGGCGATAGGCTAACATTGAGTTAAGAGAACAATAAAACTTATATATTAGAGATGTCTAAGTGAAAAATAAAGGGGGAGTGAATATGAAACTTGTTTTAATAGAGCCCAAATATCTAAAAGAGAGTGTAAGTATAATCTCTGAATTAGTTAATGAAAGCAGATTTAAGATAACGCCTCAGGCTGTTGAGCTAGTTGCCATGGATCCTGCTAATGTTGCAATGGTCATTTTCAAACTATTATCATCTTCATTCAGCGAGTATGATGTTAAAGAGACTGTTGAGTTAGGCATAAACCTGAATAATCTTAAACAGATCTTAAGAAGAGTCAAATCAAATGACATATTGAGCCTGGAATTAATTGAAAACAGGCTAAAGATTGAGCTAAAAGGGGCTACAACAAGGACTTTCTCTCTTCCAATAATTGACCTTGAGGAAAAAGAACAAAAAATACCTGAGTTGAATTTCCCAGCTGAGATCAAGACAAATTCAGCCATATTAAGTGATGCAATAGAAGATGCAGATATTGTTGGAGAGAGTGTAAGTTTTGTTGCTGAACCTAAAAAATTCTCAATACTTGCCCATGGTGAGCTAAGTAAAGCTAACATTGAAGTAAAACAAGATACTGAAACTGTCATCAATATGAAAGACTCAAACAAGATTGCGTCTAAATACAGCATAGAATATCTAAAAAAGATGATTATGGGCGGAAAGATAGCTGACAAGGTCTCAATATTGTTTGACAAGGATTATCCTCTCAGGCTTGACTTTAAGGCTGTTGACAAGATGCTTCTGAGCTTTATCCTTGCTCCTAGAGTTGAGAATGAATGAGTATATTTCTTTAAACCCGAAGGTCTTAAAGGGGATCATAGTTGGAACTACTCGCGGATGTTCTGAATCTGAAAGAGATTTGATAATAGAAGGGACTCATAGAGCAAGTGAATTAGTTAAGCTGCTGGCAGATGACTGCGGAGTCAGGTTTGATGGTGAAAAAGAGGAAAACATACACAGGATAATGGATGCTTATGACAAGAATCTACTGTCAGAGGAAGAATATAGGTGTGCAATAGACCAGTATGATTTTCTTGTCAAGTTCAAATTATCAGTAGGAAATATAGGCGACATTTGCAGAGGTCCTTCCTATCTAACTAAAAAGGAGGTTGAAAATGGAGATAAAAGAAGTACAAGACAAGATTAGGGATCTTATCAACTGGGTAGAGGTCTGGAATCTAGAAGAGATTGAAGGCGGTGTCAAAAAGATAGAAGATGATGTTGTTGAGCAGTTAAAACAAAAATTAGCTGATTTGAGCCAGGCCGTTGGAAGCGTAGAATAAGATTTCTTTTATTTTTAATTTTGATTATACGGCTGGCGGGAATCGAACCCGCATTAGAAGCTGTTTCCTAGTTTAATTGGGAAGCTCCTGTCTTGCCACTAGACCACAACCGTTTGAATACAAATAAAAAAGAAAGAGTTAATAAAACTTATTCCATAGCAACTTCTTCAGAAGGTTCTTCAGATTCATAACTTGGAACTGCTGCTTTTGATATTATCATTATGTCACCAACAGATTTGACCAGCTGGTGAGGAACAATAACTCCTTTTGCTGAGCCAAGCACTTTGCTTAAGAATGAGTTCTTAGATGCTTTTATTTTCCATCCAGATACCTTATTTTTTGTCAAGATACTCTCTTCTACATCTCCAAAAAACTCTCCTGTATCAGTAAAAACCTTCATATCGAATGTTTCAGATATTCTTTTTAATCTTAACATGCTAACCACCTATATAATTTATATTATTGTAGGATAGCTTATGGTATTTATATCTTTTGCTTTTTTATAGCAATGTTTATAAAATCAATTTTGTGTACTGCATTTTGATGAAATACAAGAACTTAATTTTAGTAGGTACAAGCCATATAGCAAAACAAAGTGTGGATCAGGTTAAAAACATTATTCTAGATAAAGATCCTGATATAATTGCTCTGGAACTGGACAGAAAAAGGTTTTATGCTTTAAGATATAAAAAACAAAGAAAAGCCAGTCTTCGCAGCATAAAAAACATCGGTGTCAAGGGTTTTTTATTTCAGTTGATAGGCGCTTGGGTTGAGGCAAAGCTTGGAAAATATGTCGGGGTAAAGCCTGGATCTGAGATGATAACTGCTATACAGCTTGCCAAAGAACATAAGAAAAAGATTGCTCTGATTGATCAGGATATTGAGATCACTTTGAAGAGGTTTTCGCAGGAGTTCAGTTTCAAGGAAAAGGCAAATCTGGTTATTGATATTCTGACAGCTCCGTTCAAGAGAAAGAAAATCCCTTTTGACCTGACAAAAGTTCCTAGCCAGGCTGTTATTAAAAAATTAGTGGCTGATGTCAAGAAGAGATATCCTAATGTTTACAAGGTTCTGATAAAAGAAAGAAATGATGTCATGGCAAGGAACTTGTATATGCTCATGAGAGATTATCCTAAAAAGCTGATTTTAGGAATAATCGGAGCTGGGCATGAAGAAGAGATTATGGATCTTATCAAGAAGATAGAGATTTAGGATAAATTATATAAAGCTGGAAAGAGTTGGTATTTGTATGGAACTGCAAAGCAGAATAAAGAGGTATTTTAGTTTTAGTTCTAATGAAGTTGTGGGACTTATCATGGCTGTATTGATTACTGCATTTATTGTTTCGTTCAATGAATGGGGGGTTGATAAGTTTGATGTTTCTTACGGGCTGGTAAACTTGATGAATTCTGTAATAATTGTTGGCGTTGTTTTACTTATCAAAATAAGTGTGGAAAAAATAGAAGCCCTACGAAGAGGATACGATGTTAAATGGAAGATGAATCTCGCTGGCTTGATAGGAGGCTTGATTTTGGTTTTCATAACAAACGGGGGTTTGTTTGTGCTGGTACCTGGCAGCATGGCTATTGGCTTGATCAAGAGATTAAGGTTAGGCAAATTCAGATATGGATTGAACAGGTTTGAGGTCGGATTAGTTGCTTTTGGAGGGGTGCTGGCAACATTAGGGATGGCTGTTTTGTTCAAGGCTCTTGCTTTTATATCGCCCGGAGCCTTATTAGACAAGGCTGTTAACATCAGCTTGTTGCTGACTATTTTCAGCATACTACCCATCCCTTACTTAGAGGGGTACAGAATCTGGCTTGGAAGCAGGCTGCTGTATTTTTTTTGCCTTGGCTTAGTGATTGGGCTTTCTGCTTTGTTCTATCTGACCAGTTTTGTTACAGCTGTATTTGGCGCAATAGGGGTTGCTGTTTTGATTTGGGTGCTGTATTATATTCTGTTTGAGAGAAATTTTTAGAAGAGGAAAGAAATTGCTGCTTTCTGCAACAGATATATTGCAAATATAAATGTCAAGAACATGGGGTTTAAACCAATAAGTAATAGTGTGATATATATTGCTGCTGCTAGGTCAATAAAACTTGCTATATCTTTCATGAACATGACTGCCTTAACTGCAAGATAAAGAACAGTCAGAAGAGCGATTGTGTTGCCTGCTAATCTGTAATGAACCAGAACAAGGATTATTGCAGACAAGATGTCTAATATGGCAAGCGTATACAATATCATCCAGTTAAATAGTTTAGTTAAATATTTAAATCTTGTTGTGTCTGTTTAAATCTAGGGGAGTTATGCTTAAGAATTTCAAACCAAGACTGTATCAGGAGACTATTTTTTCTAGTTGTGCTGCTAAAAACACCCTGGTTGTTCTGCCAACTGGACTTGGAAAGACAAATGTCTTTCTTATGTTGGCAAGCCATAGGCTGAAACTGTTTCCAAACAGTAAAATATTATTTATAGGGCCTACAAAGCCGCTGATAGAGCAGTATTATCAGGTTTTTCAAGAGTATTTTGAGCTGGATGAAAAAGATTATGCTGTATTTACTGGTATGGTTAGGCCACAGAAAAGGGCTGAGCTTTGGAAAAAAGCAAAGGTTATTTTTTCAACGCCTCAGGGTCTGGAAAATGATATCATCAGCAGAAGGATTGATCTTAGTGATGTTTCTCTGCTTGGTGTTGATGAGGCTCACAGAGCTGTCGGCGATTATGCTTATGTGTTTGTTGCAAAGCAGTATCAGAAACTTGCAAAGTATCCAAGAATAATTGCTTTGACTGCTTCTCCTGGTGCTGA
>JAFCEI010000015.1:0-4369 GCA_017609245.1 Candidatus Woesearchaeota archaeon
TGTTTCTTCTTGAGTTTTTTATAGTCAAGTTCTTCAGGAAATAGCTCCAGCTGATTTGCATCATGCTTCTTGTTTTTCCTTCGTTTCTCTGCTTTTGCAAATTCCCTCTCAAGCCACATCTCGCTGGCAGGCTTTACAGGGTTAAACTCTCTGCAGATCTTATCATAATTACAGAAACTGCACTGCCTATCAGGCCTTTTTTCAAAATGGTCTTCTTTAAAATACCCATTTTTGTTCAACAAAAAAGCAGCATCTTTACAATATCTGTCAGGAGGATCTATGATCGTCAAGACCTCTCTTTTAATTTTATTCAGCTTTTCACCCATCTCCATAAAATCCTGTTCTGCTCTCAAAGGAACTGGTGAGTTTTCAATGCCGCCCTGATTCTGCGTTTTAAGCTTGCAGATGTACATGTTTGAGGGATCTTTTCCTGTTTTCAAAAGCATATAAAAATGATAGAATGTAAACTGAAACTCCCTTTTCATGTGGGGTTCAAGATATTTTCCCAGCCCTGTCTTGTAATCCCATATTTCATAACCGCCGTCTTCAAGTGGCTGGATCCTGTCAATAACGCCGTTAATCGTAAAGCGGGATTTCAAGGTTGAGTTGTTTACTGGAAAATCAATCTCCTCTTTGAACCTGTGTTCCACCTCTGGCCTTAACAGCTCATTCTCCTTATAAGGCATGTTCAGTTCGTAGAATTGTGAGAGCGTTCCAGTTCCAGCATAAAGATATATCTCATCTTCTTCAGGTTTTCTGAATATTACTCCAATCTCTTTTGAAGGATCAACTGCCTTTTTTGTCTCAAAGTCATAGTTTTTTTCTTTGTTTAATATCCTGTATTTCCAATAATAAGACCATGCATTAAGAAAACTTTTCTTGCTCTTGTAGTTTTTTTTGAAAAACTGCTCTGCCATGTAGTGAACTGCACTCCCAAATACCATTGCTGAGGGCAGAGGGGGTTTTATTCCAAGAACATAATTAAACTCAAATTTTCTTGGGCAGTCGTCATAGGTCTTTAGTTTGGACGGGCTCCATCTGTTCCATAATCCGCTGTTTAGGTTCATCATTAATCTCCTACAAATTCACAAGTAAACTGTATTTATATAACTATCGGTTAATAGTAACAAATCACACAACAAAACCTTTATAAAACTGGATTTAAATCATACTGATATCCCCGCGTAGCTCAACGGCAGAGCGCTCGGCTGTAGATATCAAAAATTCGTTAAATCGAATTTTTGGGATTGAAAAAATTGCTTTGCAATTTTTCAATGTTCAATCGCTTATTGACATAGCATTGTGCTTAGGATGAAAATAAGCCAGCCGTTCCCGGGAGGTTGCTGGTTCAAATCCGGCCGCGGGGATTATCCCTTTTAGTAACCCTCAGGGGAATCTTTTGCCCGGCCGCAGGGATTTATCATTTTATTTACAATGAAAATAGAAGTCAAAAAACCAACTGATGAAGAAATAAAACAAACAGAATCCTGGGGAATCTGGGAAAAAGAGGTTTCTGAATTCCCTTGGGAGTATGATGAAAAAGAGACATGCTATATTCTTGAGGGAAAAGCAACAGTAAAAGCAGAGGACGGAGAAGAAGTTAGCTTTGGAAAAGATGATTTGGTCATATTCCCTAAAGGCTTGAAATGCACATGGAAGGTAACCGAGGCAATAAGAAAAAGATACAAGTTTGGCTAATTATTTTGCCTTGCTCACAAAAACAGTCTGTGTAGGATAAGCAAACTCTATCTTGTTCTTTTCAAACTGCTCTTTGATCTTAAGATTTATCTCTTGCTGGGTGTCCATGTATGCGTTATAATCTCCTGTGCCAACATAATAAGCGACCTCAAAATTCAAACTAAAATCTCCAAACTCCTTGAAATGAACTCTGTCTAAATCAGCTGATTCTATTTTGTCAAAAATATTTTTTATCATTGCAGGGATTTTTTTCACTTTTTTTGTAGGGGTGTTGTAAACTACGCCAAAATTGAAATGAACTCTCCTTTTCTTCATTTTTTTATAATTATTGATTCTTGTAGAGGTTAGTTCCCTGTTTGAGATAACTATCTCCTGCCCCCACAAACTCTCCAAACGGGTTGTTTTAATTCCTATCTTCTTAACAACGCCCAGATCATCGCCAACAATAAGAAAATCACCAACCTCAAAAGGCTTGTCAAAGTATATTGAGAATGAGGCAAATATATCACTCAATACATTTTGCAGAGCTATAGCAATGGCAATTCCACCTATCCCAAAACCAGCAAGCAATGAAGAAACATTATAACCTAAGTTTGATAGAATAAGAAGAACAGCTATGACCCATAAAATCCCTTTGAGGATTTTGCTCAGAAGATGAATAATGCTTACATCAGCATCCTTTTTTTGCTTTTTTCTTTTTTTAATTGCTTTATGCGCTCCAAAGTCAATAAAGCCCTGGACAATTCTGATACCATAATATGTAGCAGCTATGATTATAATATAATAAAAGATATTGTTTATGATAACAGGCAGCTGGATAAAGTGTACTGCAATGTATAATGATAATAATGCATAAAAAGGCCAGCCTACTTTGTCAACAACATCTACAACCAGATTATCTAGTTTTGTTTTGGTGCGGTTTGATAGTTTTTTCAGTTTTTTTATTATCACACATTTAAAGATTTTCAGAATAATCAGAGCTAACAAGAATACTCCTAAAGCCACTAAGTATTCTTTTACAGAATTATTCCAGACAGAATAATTCAAAACTTCTGTAAAATTAAAGGCCATAATCTTACGCAATAACAAATGATATATAAAGATTGTTGAAAATTTTGATAGAATGCGTAAAACTTAAAAAGGCTGTTTCATTAGTATTTTTAATAAGAAGCTTTAACTTGTTTCTTTAGGAACGCAAATACATGGCTGTTAGGTTCAAAAGATTATGCATAAGGTGCAAAGAAAGATTTGTCCCTGCTATACCTGGACAAAAATACTCATTCTGCTATGAATGCCAGAAAAAGGAACTAGACAAACCAATAAAAGATCCTAAGATGAAAAAGCTTTTCAAGATACCTGAGAAGTTTTACAAAAAAAGCCCTTTCTTGAGGAACATCAAGATAAATTACCTGACATATGGTGGCTTGACTGAGAAACAGATAGAAGCATTCAAGAAAACAGTGAAAAAGACAAGAAAGAAGTTAAAAGAAGAGGCAGCAAAGCAATAAATGCGCAAGCCTTATAAATAAGTACATATGACAAAATAATAACGCAAAAAACTCGCTTATTTTATGTTGATAGAGTTTTTTGTCAATATAAAATAAGAAAGGGTAAGAATACTTTTTCTTAAGGAGATAATATGGAAAATTTCAGAAAATTAGGCATTATTGAGCCTATATTAAAAATAATCAAAGAGCAGGGTTTTAAAGAACCCACAGAGATACAGAAAAAAGCGATACCTTTAGTGCTTGCAGGAGATGATGTTATAGGGGGTTCTGCAACAGGCTCTGGAAAGACCTTGGTTTTTGGGTCAGGAATAATCAAAAAATCAGAAAAAGGGAGAGGAATACAATCTGTAATCTTGACCCCAACAAGAGAGTTAGCGCAGCAGATCAAGAGAGAATTGAGAAAATTCTCAAAACACAAGCCTCTTGAAATCACGGCTGTTTACGGCGGAGTGTCGATCAATCCGCAGATGGATGCGCTAAGGACAGCAGATGTTGTTGTGGGCACTCCTGGAAGGATGCTGGATCACCTGGAAAGGCAGACAATTGACCTGAGCCATGTGAACACCTTGGTCCTGGATGAAGCTGACAGGATGCTTGATATGGGTTTTATAGAAGATGTTGAAAAGATAATCAGCCAGTGCCCGAAAAACAGACAGACCTTGTTATTCTCAGCAACAATACCTCCTGAGATTGCCAAGCTTTCTGAGAATTATATGAAAGATCCAATAAAGGTTTCTGCAGAGGTCTATGTTGATCCAAAAAAACTCAAGCAGATATATTATGATGTCAGGCCCAACTTGAAATTCTCTTTATTGGTCAACCTGTTGAAAAAAGAGCGTTCAGGTTTGGTCATGGTTTTTTGCAACACGAGGAGAAACACAGACTTTGTTGCAAATCACCTGAAACAGCAGGGCATTGAAACACTTGCAATACATGGCGGGCTTACCCAGAAAAAAAGGGATGATGTAATGAAGCATTTTCATTCAAAAAATGTTTATGTCCTCGTGTGCACTGATGTCGCTGCGAGAGGATTAGACATCAAAGGCGTGTCACATATCTATAACTATGACATTCCAAGAGACAGCAAAGAATATGTCCACAGGATAGGCAGGACAGCGAGGGCTGGGAAACAAGGCCGTGTGATAAATCTGCTTGCAGATAGG
>JAFCEI010000015.1:4374-15220 GCA_017609245.1 Candidatus Woesearchaeota archaeon
TTACATTGAAAAAGTAAAACTAAAAGAGCTGCCTAAAAAAAGACCATTCTTAAAAAGGAGCCAGAGAGTCAGGAGAGGATGGTCTGATATTCCTAAACATCTAGGCGCAGGACATCATCAGGTCAGGTCTGGGTGGTCTGAAAAACGCAAAAAGCAGAGACCAAGACATGGCCAAACCAGATACAAAAGCAAACAAAAACATAGTTCTTACTAATAATTAACAAAACAATAGAAAGCTTTATAAATAGACAAAAATCTCCATATATAAATGGGGCAATATTTCTATAGACAATAGAGTGTAGAACACAGACAGTCTTTAGATATAGTGCTCTTGTGCCCTGGTAGTGTAGTGGCCTATCACGTAGCCCTGTCGAGGCTACAACCCGGGTTCGACCGTTACAGGGTTGATGCCTGTCACTGAATGTCCCGGCCAGGGCGTTGGGCCGGTAGCTCAGCCTGGTAGAGCACTTGACTTTTAATCAAGTGGTCGCGAGTTCGAATAAACCGGAAGAGGTTAAGAAAGTCTCGTCCGGCCCATTTATGCTGAGGAGAAATCAATGAAGTTCAAAGTTAGCCAACACATCTTAGTCCCTAAGCATTCCAAGGTTAGTGAGAAAGAGAAGAAAAAACTGTTAGAGAGATACAATATCACTTTAAAAGAATTGCCAAAGATACATAAAAATGATCCTGCCATCAGTGAGCTTGGTATAAAGAAAGGCGATGTCATAAAGATAACCAGAAAAAGCAGATCTGCTGGAGAGGCAATATTTTATAGGGTTGTAATCTAGAATGGAAAACCAAGAAAAGATATTGATTGAGAATTTTTTCAAAGAGAATTCTATTGTAATGTCAAATATAGAATCATTCAACAACTTTATAGATGAAGAACTGAACAATATTATTGAGGAGAACAAAGAGGTTGTTCCCACTATCATCCCTCCTAACATGGAAAGCCTAAAGCTCAGGCTGGACAAGATATGGGTAACAAAGCCGGAAATCACAGAAGCAGACGGAAGCAAAAGAAACATATTCCCTGTAGAAGCAAGATTAAGGAAGGTGACTTATGCTGCTCCAATATTTATCGAGATAAGCTCTCATGTTGATGGTGTGCAGAAAGAGACATTCACAACCCAGATTGGCTCACTGCCGATCATGCTGAAAAGCAAAAACTGCCTGTTGCACGGGCTGAACAGGGAGGAACTGATTGAAAAGGGGGAAGACCCTTCAGATCCTGGCGGTTATTTCATAATCAATGGAACTGAAAAGGTCCTGGTAAGCATAGAAGACCTTGTCTCAAACAGGCTGCTGATAAGAAAAGAATCAGTAGGGCCAAGTGAATACAGCGGAACTGTTTTCTCAGAGCATGGCAGCTACAAGATCCCTCACAAAATAGAAAAATTAAAAGACGGAATTTTTTATATCACATTCACAAGAGTCAAAAGAATGCCTTTGATCGTCATCATAAAGGCGCTTGGACTGCTAAAAGATGAGGAGATCATAAAACACATCTCAACAAAAGAGCAGTTTGATGAGGTTATCGGAAACTTATATTCATTTGTTGACATCAAAACAGAAGAAGATGCATTGGATTTTATTGCCAAAAGGATAGGGATTGCACAATCAAGAGAGATAAGGCTGGAAAGGACAAAGGATATCCTTGACAAGTTCCTGCTGCCGCACATAGGCGTAAAGCAGAATGACAGGATGTCAAAAGCATATAACCTGTGCAAGATGATCAAGAAATATGTTCTGGTTGAGCAGGGAAGAGTAGATGTTGATGACAGAGACCATCATATGAACAAAAAGCTGAAGCTTGCAGGAGATAATCTTGCTGACCTGTTCCGTGTGAATTTGAAGATATTAATAGGCGACATGCTTTATAATTTCCAAAGGATCGTGAAAAGAGGCAAGTTCCCGTCAATAAGAGTCATCATAAGGGAAAAGCTGTTGTCAGGAAGGCTTTATTCGGCGATGGCTACTGGAAATTGGGTTGGAGGAAGAAAAGGTGTAAGCCAGAGGATGGACAGAACAAACTTTTTGTCATGCCTGTCGCACCTTCAGAGGGTGAGCTCGCCTTTATCAGCAGACCAGGAAAATTTCGAAGCAAGAGAATTGCATGCAACTCATCTGGGAAGGCTATGCCCAATTGAAACTCCTGAAGGAACAAATATCGGATTGAGGAAAAATCTAGCACTGCTCGCCACAATATCTAGGGAATGCGAAGAGAAAGAGGTTAAGAAAATGGCAGAAAAGCTTGGACTTTCGCCGATCAAGAGGCCAGAACAACCATGAGGATTATATTTTCAAGCTGTAAAATATTTGGGAGAAGTTTAACATGACTGAAGTCTATCTAAACGACAAGATCATAGGAGAAGTTGAGAATGGCAAGATATTTGCCAGGCAGATGATAGATGAAAGAAGAAAAAATAATCTTCCGGGAGATGTTAACATATTCCATGATGAACAATCAGATTCTATCTTTATCAATAGCTCAAAAGGACGAGTAAGAAGACCTTTGATAATCGTAAGGGACGGAAAGCCTTTGCTTACTGAAGAGCACCTTGAAAAGCTTGAAAAAGGCGAGATGGGATTCAATGACCTGGTGAGGCAGGGAATTATTGAATATCTTGATGCTGGGGAAGAAGAAAATGCGCTTGTCTCATTCCATGAGGATGAACTTACAACAAGCCATACCCATCTTGAGATTGGCCCTTTGGCGATGCTTGGGTTAAGCACATCTCTTGTACCTTATGCAAACTTTTCACAAGGTTCTAGGGTCAATATAGGAAGCAAGAGCCTTAAGCAGGGGGTTGGAGCATACTGCTCAAACTGGGCAACAAGAATGGATATGGACATCAGTTTGCTGCATACACCTCAGATGCCGATTGTCAAATCAATAATGCATGATATTTCTGATTATCGGAGTCATCCGTCTGGACAGAACATAGTTGTGGCTGTGATGAGCTATGAAGGATATAATATGGATGATGCTATCATACTGAACCAAAGCTCTATTGAAAGAGGGTTGGCGCGTTCTACTTATTACAGGCCATATGCTGCAGAGGAATTGAGATATGCAGGAGGGTTGATCGATGAGATAGATGTGCCTGACAAGGATGTAAAAGGATACAGAAGCGAGTCAGATTATGCTCATCTGGAGGGTGACGGGGTTGTTTATGTTGGAGCCAGAGTAGATGAAGGTGATGTGATAATAGGAAAAAGCTCACCTCCACGATTCTTGTCTTCAATGGATGAATATTCCTTGACATCTGCTTCAAGAAGAGAGAGCTCAACCACTGTCAAGCATGGAGAAGAAGGTGTTGTTGATTTTGTATTGTTAAGCAGAAATGAAGAAGGCAACAGGCTTGTACAGGTTCGTGTAAGAGACCAAAGAATACCTGAGATAGGAGACAAATTTACAAGCAGGCACGGACAGAAAGGGATAGTGGGCCTACTGCTGAACCAATCAGACATGCCATTTACTGCATCTGGAATTGTTCCAGATCTTATATTTTCACCTCACTCAATACCGTCCCGTATGACTGTGGGGCACATGATCGAGCTTATCGGCGGAAAGGTCGGCGCATTGGGAGGAAGGTTTGTCAACGGAACAACATTTTCTGCAGAATCAGAAGAAGACCTGAGAAAAGAGCTGCAGATGCTGGGATTCAAGGACAACGGACTGGAAACAATGTACAATGGGATGACTGGAAAGCAATTCAAGGCAAGAATATTTGTCGGAAACATGTATTACATGAGATTAAAATACATGGTCGCCAATAAGATACAAAGCCGTGCAACAGGACCTATACAGCTTCTGACAAGACAGCCGACAGAAGGGCGTGCCAAAGAGGGCGGACTTAGGTTAGGAGAGATGGAAAAAGATACATTTGTGGCGCACGGCGCAAGCCTGACACTGAAAGAAAGGTTTGATTCAGATATCACAACAATACCTGTATGCGAGGAATGCGGCATGATTGCTGTCTATAATGAATGGAAAAAAGAATCATACTGCCCTATGTGCGGCGAGAATTCAACTGTAAATAATATTGAAGTGAGTTATGCTTTTAAATTAATACTTGATGAACTAAAAAGCTTGGGCGTTTACCCTAAGCTGGTGTTGGAGAACAAATACTAGAATGGCTGAAAAAGAAAAAGCTGAGAAAAAGCAAGAAAAGGCTGAAATAGTTGAAGAGAAAAAGCCTGAAGCAGAAGAAACTAAACAAGAAACTGCAGAGAAAGCAGAGGAAGAGAAAACTGAAGAAGAAAAGTCTGCTGAAGAGGAGAAAAAGGAAGAGAGAATGATGGAAGCATATGAACAGGCTATTTTCAAAAAAGTCAACAGCATAGTGTTTGGAGTCTTTTCTCCAAAGATGATCCAAAAGATGTCTGCTGCTAAAGTAGTCACTCCTGAACTTTATGATAAAGAAGGATATCCTGTTGACGGCGGACTGATGGATTCCAGGCTTGGAGTCATTGATCCTGGACTGAGATGCAGAAGCTGCGGAAGCAAATTAAAAGAATGCCTCGGGCATTTTGGCCATATTGAACTGGCAAGGCCAATCATCCACATCAAATTTGTTGATACAATCCTTAAACTGCTCAGATGCACCTGCAAGGAGTGCGGCAGGGTTTTGATCCCTAAAAATAAGATTGAGACCATCTCTGCAGCACTGGAAGAGATAGAGGCTGAAAAGAGCCTGGAGCAGAAAAGAAAAGAGATCAAACAATTGTCCTCTGTTCTGAGAGCGATCAAAAAATGTCCTTACTGCAATGCAAGACAATCTCCAGTATTGATAGAAAAGCCGACAACATTTATGGAAAGCGACAAAAAGATAAGCCCGATTGAAATAAGAACAAGGCTTGAAAGAATTTCTGATGATGACTTAAGCTTGTTTGGATTAAATCCCGAAGCGATCAGGCCTGAGTGGATGGTTTTGACAGTGATGCCAATCCCTCCAGTGACCATGAGGCCAAGCATCACGCTTGAATCTGGCGAGAGGAGCGAGGATGACCTGACACACAAATTAGGGGACATCGTCAGGATCAACCAAAGATTGTTTGAAAACATAAATGCAGGGGCTCCTGAGATCATAATCGAAGACTTGTGGGACCTTCTGCAGTATCATGTGACTACATATTTTGACAATGCTGTTGCGCAGCTTCCTCCTGCAAGACACAGGTCAGGACAGCCATTAAAGACCCTAACAGAAAGAATAAAAAGCAAAGAAGGAAGGATAAGAAGGAATCTGGCTGGAAAGAGGACTAATTTCTCTGCAAGATCTGTAATCTCACCAGATCCTATGCTTGATATAGATGAGGTCGGAGTTCCAAAAAGAGTTGCTATGAAGCTTACTATTCCTGAAAAAGTAAATGAGTGGAATATAGATTATCTGAAAAGATTTATTGAAAACGGGCCCGATATATATCCTGGAGCAAATTATATCATAAGGCCTGACGGCAAGAGAAAGAAGATTACAGACGAGACCAAAGAGGTATTTTTAGAAGAGCTTAGAGCAGGATATGTTGTTGAAAGGCATCTTATGGACGGCGACATAGCATTGTTTAACAGGCAGCCTAGCCTGCACAGGATGTCTATGATGGCCCATTCAGTCAAGGTGCTGACCGGCAACACGTTAAGGCTAAATCCTGCTGTGTGCCACCCTTATAACGCTGATTTTGACGGTGACGAGATGAACCTGCATATTCCTCAGACAGAGGAAGCAAGAGCAGAAGCTGAAACCCTGATGAAAGTAAGCACGCAGCTTATCTCTCCTGGTTTTGGGCTGAGCATCATCGGATGCACAATGGACAGCATATCTGGAAATTACCTGCTGACAAAAGAACTTGAATTTACAAGAGAAGAAGCAATTGACCTGCTTTATTCGATAGGGATTGATGATTTTTCAAGACTTCCCAGGAAGAAGATAATAAGCGGAACCGAGATATTTTCTGTTCTCATGCCTGAAGATTTCAGCTTCAGGGGAACAAGCAAAAATGGTGAAGATGTTGTCATCAAAAAAGGCGAATTGATCAAAGGCTTGATGGACAAGGCCAATCTTGGTTCTGAATCAGGCCTGATGTTGAGAGAGCTTCACAAGAAATATGGGCCAGAAAAGGCAATCAATTTGTTAAAAAGACTATTTAGGCTAGGGATCAAAGTCTTGCTGAAAACCGGATTTTCAGTGTCTGTCTCTGACACAGACCTGCCAGATGAGATAGATGCGCAGATCAAGCAGACACTTAATGATGCAGAAAAAGAGGCTGAGAGGCTGATTGAAGCTTATGAAAACAGGACTTTGGAAACATTCCCTGGAAAAACCATGCTTGAGACAGTGGAATTGAAGATTCTTGAGGTCCTAAACAAAGCAAGGAATGAAGCAGGACGGTTTGTTGCTGAACATGCTGACAAAAGAACACATACGATGGTCATGGCCAATTCAGGGGCAAGAGGAAACATGCTGAACCTGACACAGATGGCTGCATGCGTAGGTCAGCAGGCTATGAGAGGAAAAAGAATAGAGAGAGGTTATAAAGACAGGACATTGAGCATATTCAAAAGAAAGGACCTAGGTCCAGCCCCAAGGGGATTTATAAGAGACGGGTTCAAGAGAGGATTAAATCCTGCAGAATTTTTCTTCCAAGCAATGACAGGAAGAGACGGCCTGATGGATACTGCCTTGAGAACTCCTAAATCAGGATATCTGTACAGGAGACTGGCAAATGCAATGCAGGACCTTAAAGTAAGTTATGACGGCAGTGTAAGGGATGCGACAGGAAAGATAATACAGTTTAAATATGGTGAAGATGGCATTGATGTATCCAGGTCAGAAGCAGGACAGATAAATGTATCTAAGATCGTGGGGCACAAATAAAGAAGATGTGAGAGATTTTCTGTCTCTCAAATTTTCGGGAAAAATTAGAAATGAAAATTTTTGATGAATACAAGGAAAAATTACCTTTAAAGATTGTTGAAGAGGTCAGGGAGCATACAAAAGGCCTGACTAGTGACAAGATCAAGAAGATATTTGAAAAGGTCTATGATGAATATGTCAGCTCTTTGGTTGATGCAGGCGAGTCTGTTGGCCTGATTGCTGCAGAAAGCCTTGGTGAGAGAAGCACCCAGATGACCCTGAATACATTTCATTTTGCAGGAGTCTCTGAGATGAGTGTTACCCTGGGATTGCCGCGTATAATAGAGGTACTAGATGGGAGAAAGACCTTGTCGACACCTACTATGGAAATCTACTTGAAAAGCCCATATAACAAAGGCAAAGACATCCAAAAGATTGCAGCAGCGATAAAAGAGACTGTGTTGGATGATATTGTTGATGAATACTCTATCAACATCGTTGATCTTACTATAGAGATAAAGCTAAACAAGGAAAAGATGAAAGAGCTTTCGCTTATCCCTTCTGTTGTTTCAAAAGCTGTTTCAAAAAAATCCAAAAAATATTCTGTCAAACTTGACGGGGATGTCCTGGTTCTAAAACTTAAAAACAAAGAGGAGAACCTTAATGAAGTTTACAAGATAAAGGGCGCTATCAAAAAGATACATATTAGCGGGATAAAAGGAATAAATCAGATACTCCCTGTTAGAAGGAAAGATGAGTTTATAATCATCACAGCAGGGTCAAATCTTAAAGAGGTCCTGAAGATGGACGAGGTTGATGCTACAAGGACTGTGACAAATGACATTTATGAGATACATGCCCTTTTAGGTATCGAGGCTGCAAGACAGGCCATAATCGATGAAGTAAATAAGGTCTTGGAAAGCCAGGGTCTTGATGTTGATCTGAGACATGTGCTGCTGATAGCAGATACAATGTGCACAATCGGAGACATCAAAGGCATAACAAGATATGGGGTTGTGTCTGAAAAAGCTTCTGTTCTGGCTCGTGCGAGTTTTGAAACTCCGCTGAGACACATAATCAATGCTGCTCTGATCGGAGAGAAGGATGAGCTGAACTCGGTTATTGAAAATGTCATGCTAAACCAGTCAATTCCTGTGGGTACTGGATTGCCTGGTCTGATTACAAAGTTTAAGTGAGGGCAGGCTTTTTCTTTCAAAGAAAGAAAAATCCCGCACATCAAGGACAAAGAGTCCTTGTGCATCAAGAATCATTAGGATTCTTGAAGCGGCAAAAAGAAAGAAGAACGAAATGCTTCGCATTTCGAAAAAAACAAAGAAGGTTAAACAAAATGGCTGGAGAAATTAATGAAATAAGAGATGCAATAAAAAACAAAAAGATTGCAATAGGCACAGATATAACGCTGAAAAACTTGAAATTAGGAAAGGTTGACAAGGTATTTGTAAGCAAGAACTGTCCTAAGAAAGTTGTTGATGATATAAAATATTACGCAGGCCTGTCCAAGATAAAAGTAGTCAAACTGCCCTATGCAAATGACGAGCTGGGCGTTGTCTGCAAAAAACCTTTTATGATTTCTGTTTTAAGTATCAACAAATAAATGGCTAGGATAAAATATTCTGTGGAACTTATGAAGTTTATCTCTCTTTTTGAGAGTTTGACCAAGGCAAATATCAAAGATTGCTTTTTTGATGACAATGGGCAGTTGTTTTTTATTGTTGAACAGGGAGATATAGGCAAGGCAGTTGGCAAAAAAGGGCTTAATGTGAAAAAACTGAAGAATATGCTGAAAAGAAAGTTCAGGGTTGTTGAGTATAATGATGATGTTGTGCAGTTTATAAAGAATCTCGTGTATCCGCTTAGGCTGGGTGCTGTTGAGATGAATGATGATGTTATTGAGATAAAAGGGCTTGATACAAAAACAAAAGGTTTATTAATAGGTAGAAATGCTATTAATATAAGGAATTACGAAAACATAGTAAAAAGATATTTTAATGTTGGGGGTTTAAAGGTAATATAATAAAGAAAATCTGAGAGATTTTCTGTCTTTCAAGTTTTTTGAAAAATTTAAGATGGGTAAGAAAGGTAAAGGACTGGGATTAGGAAAAAAGCTCAAGAAAAGAAGAGCTAAATTTAGATGGAGCAAGATCAAGTTCAAGAAAAGAGCTTTGAAACTAAAAGAAAAATCAGATCCACTGGGAGGAGTTCCTCAGTCAAGAGGCATTGTTTTAGAGAAGGTTCAGAGAGAAGCTAAGCAGCCAAATTCTGCCATGAGAAAATGTGTTGTTGTTCAGTTGATTAAAAATAGTAAAAAAATTACTGCTTTTGTCCCTGGAAATGAAGCTATAAAACTGGTTGACGAGCACGATGAGGTTGTTGTAGAAGCAATCGGCGGAAAGATGGGGAGAGCTAAGGGAGATATTCCAGGAATCAGATGGGAAGTCAAGAAAGTCAATGATCAGAGTTTAGATGCTTTACTTAAGGGCAAGATAGAAAAAGCTAGAAAATGATTAATGTATTTAATAAGTGGAGTGTTGAAGATATTAAGATAGAGGATGACGGGCTAAAAGGATATATCAATCTAAATCCTCGTATTGTCCCTAAGACAGGCGCCAGACATGCTGGTCACAGGTTTGGAAAGAGCAAGACATTTATTGTCGAGAGATTGATCAATAGGGTAATCATTGCAGGGCATAGGGCCAAGAAGCACAAAGTGACATCAGGGCACTGCACAGACCAGGCAATTACTGCTTATTCTGCTGTTGAAAAAGCATTAGAGGTTGTTGAGAAAAAAACAGGGAAAAATCCTATTGCTGTTTTTGTCAAGGCTGTTGAAAATGCAGCTCCGCGCGAGGGCATTGTGACAATCGAGTATGGTGGTGCTCGATATCCAAAAGCTGTTGAGATAAGCCCGCAAAAAAGGATTGACTTTGCACTTAGGCTTATGACGCAGGGAGCTTACCAAACCTCTTTTAACAGCAAGAAAACACTTGTTCAGGCATTATCTGAAGAGATAATTAATGCTTATAATCTATCAAATAATTCAGCTGCTGTCTCTAAAAAGCAAGAAATGGAAAGACAGGCTGATGCTTCACGTTAAATAGTTCAATTTGGGGGTGGACTGTGAAAAAAAGAGATGATACTGGCAGTACTGTAACTTCTTTTGAATCAATAGAAAGATTTATACAACAAAAATCAAAGATTTTTGAGCATAAATATTTCTGTGAAACAGAAACATTTATATATGATAAATGTTATAATTATTATAATTTTTGTATTTTTTGTTAAAAATTAATAAATATTATAAATAAAAAGAGGTGGGTCAAAGTAGAGATTTTAAGTGCAGCAAGTAGATTGAATTTCTTAGTCATAGATACTTCTTTTTGCAGAGGTTTAGTATGAAGATCCCATTCCCTGTTAGCCTTGATGAAGAGACAATCAAATGGATCTCTAAAAGACTGGAGCAAGGGCATTATAGGAATAAATCACACCTTGTTGAAGAGGCTTTGAAGAGCTTTAAGAAAAAGGTTGAGTCTGGAAAGCTGGAGAGATGAAAATGAATAAAAAAACAATTGTCGGGCTGTTGTCAGTTGTAGTGTTTATCATCATCAGCACTGCTTCTTTAGCATCAATTGATACAAGCTTTGGCCTTCAAGGCAAGATTACTGGAAGTGACGGCAGCATAATCCCTTCTGGTGACATCACTGTGAATATATCATCTACAAACAATGCAAACTGCGCTGCTGACCAGATATATGGGCATACATTTACTAATGCTCTTGATAACAGCATATTTAACCTGAATATCAATGCGAGTTTAGAGTACAATAAGGACTATTACCTATGTGTTTTCCTTAATGAGGGTGTTACGTCTATCGGCGGGCCTTACAGGTTTAGGGGTGGGCAGGGAGAGGTTAATCTTGAGGATGTTGCTGATGTTTATGTGAGGAATACAGGTGATACAGTAACTGGGGATT
>JAFCEI010000016.1 GCA_017609245.1 Candidatus Woesearchaeota archaeon
AAAAACCAATCTTATTTAAGAGTTTGTATTATAGATAGGTTTTTATATAAGATTTGATTCAACAACACAATAAAAGAGGTGATAATATGAGAAAAACAATATTCGCAATTTTAGTCAGTTTCCTGTTTTTATTAAGCGCATGCGTCAGCTCAGACAAGACAATAAATGTTGAAGGTGATGCAGAGCTTACTTTTGACCCTGACCAGGCAGAGGTATTGGCAGGAATCTCCATACTGGATGAAAGTGCAGAACAGGCTCAGACACAGGCAAACACGATCATAAATAACATGATTACAGGATTTGAGGCTTCAGGCATTTCTGGATATGAGTTAGAGATAGAACAGCTAAGTCTGTATGAGGAGTTTAGTTATGATGAAGGGGTTAGAAGATCAGCAGGCTGGAGAGCAACCCAAATCTTGAAGATAAAAATTGCTGACCTGACAAAAGTAGGAACAATCGTTGACATAGCTGTAACTAACGGAGCTAACCAGATCAACAACATAGAGTTTAGCCTGACAGATGAAAAACAGAAAGAATATGAACAGCAGGCATTGGCACAAGCAACAAAGAATGCAAAAGCAAAAGCAGAGACAATCGCTGAAAGTCTTGGTGTTAAACTTAGCAAGATCAAATCAGTCTCAGAATCAGTCTACTACTACAGGCCATATGCATATACAATGGAAAAGACTGCAGGTGCAGAAGCAGTTGCAGAAGCAGCACAACTACCGCCAGGCCAGGTTTCTGTTACAGGGCATGTGAACCTGGTGTATTCTGTGAGGTGATTTTTTTCTTTTTTTAATTTAAAGTCATAGGCAGATTCTATTAAATAACCTGTCAGAGCGATATACTCTGCTGCCTGCAAGAATATTTAAAACAGAAATGCAGATTTGCATTCTATCTCAAGAGCAGCATGCACCTTTCCATTAAGTTCAGGAGACAGATAATAAGGGCCATGAGAATTATACAATACTCCTGCCAAAGCCTTATCATGCGCTCTGACAATATCAAAGAAATACGGCTTGTCAACTGGACTTTGGGGTTTAGAACTGGATCTAGGATCAGGAACAGCAACATACATCCTGCCAACCAGGCTTTCTAACCCATTATTGACAGATTGAACAGACAGCATCTTAACTCCCTGATCTGAATAAATATCTTTAAATATTTAAGAATTTGGGTTTTGTATGTAAAAAACTATTTTTTCTTGATAAGCAGGATAATGCTTCCGATCATGCCGATCAAGATTCCTATCAGACACACCAAAGTTGCGATAAGAAAAAATCCTACATGAAGAAACTCCATCAAGTATCTTAATATAAGGATGTTGCCTGTGATTATTGCCAGAGCATAAAACACATTATGCAGCACAGAAAAAACAAGAAACCCTGCAGATGATGCTCCTGCCAGTATCAGGTATGTTTTAAGCGGTTTTTTCACCTTCTTCTTCAGAGTCAAGAACAACAACGCTCCGCCCAGCAAAGCAAAGATGATCATGGGCAACATAAAAACAGCCCCTCTCAACATCTCATTAAGCCATGGAACAAAGAACTGGCACAATAAGAAGATGAAGACTATGATTAATGCGTAGAAAACAATTGATACACTTTGAAATTTCTTTTTCATCTCAATACCCCTTTATTTAGCTGAACCGATCAACTCTTTCTTTTTTTCTTCTAATCGTTCATCAAACAAATGATAGCTTAACCACTTTTGCTTTTCATCAGAAAACAAAAAATAATCCTGGTCTGTGATGACTGATGATATAAAAGATTCTGCATAATTATCTTCTGTCAACAGGGCTATGCCTGACTCTCCATTTATTAGACCGAGATATTCTCCTGTCTGAGGCTCCACCAATGGCGCTAAATCCAATTCATTTAATAAGTCATCATCAGTCTCTATTTTAGTTTTTGTGAGGGCAATTATACAGTGGCCCCCAATTTCCAGAGTATTGGGATCATATATATTCCCACAGACCACATTAGGATAAACATATGCTTCTTTCAAGGTCGCTGCTTTAATTCCTGTTTCAAAATACCAGTCTTTGTCCCAATCAAGCCAATATTTTGTATAAGCATCAGGATCCTGCACATAAGCCTCAATAGTTATATCCTCTGGATTCACTTCACTGCATTCATCTAATATGAAATTAAGCTCTGCTTTGTAGAACAATGCATAGTCTTCACAATCCCCTCCGCCATTTGTCATAAATTCTGATAAAGATTGCAGCTTGTCAGAAGATGATGATGTTTCAATGTCTTGTCGGTATATCACATCCAGATATTCTAAATTGATCAGGTGAAAACAGGCAGTCTTGATATAACATCTTTCAGATATTTTCTCATAGCAATTGTATTCAAGGAAATTTTTTATTCTGTTTCCCATGAGGGTATCTTCAAAAACAGAATTAGCCTTAAACCAGTCCATTGATTCCTGCAGCTCTTTTTGATAAGTTTCTATATCTTCTAATATGTCCTGAGTTTCGCCCTGCAATGTTTCATAAGATTGACCTAATTGTTCATACTGTTCTTCCAGTTCTTTGGCTTCACCAGTTAATCTAGAATTTTCTTGTTCAGCCCTTTCTAATGAAGCCTGAATATCCTGTTTTTGCTGCAACATTGATATATTTTGATAGCACTGATACATGACCAGAATTAACAGAATAGATATTACTGATAGATAGATTATCCTTTTGTTCATTATTTGACCTCTTTTTTATTATCAAAAGCACCTCTATTTAAAAAGATTTAGTCGGTAAAAAAGCTAAGCTAAGAATAAATACCCCCACTGGGAATTGAACCCAGGCCAGATCCTCCGCAAGGACCTATACTATCCGTTATACTATGGGGGCAATCGCAACTGTTGACGGAGCTCTTCTTCCTACAACAGGCCCATCTTTGACTATAAACCCTGCTCTTTTTAAGTTTTCTCTTACAGCCCTTGCACAAGAATAGGTAGCCATAATCGCTCCAGGCTTCATCAGTTTGATTATATCAGAAAAAAACTCATAACTCCACAGCTCAGGGCATTTTTTAGGTGAAAAAGGATCAAGAAAAACTGCATCAAACTTATTTTTAATATTTTTAACAGTCTCTCTTGCATCGCCGATTAACAATTTTATTTTGATATTATCTTTTTCATATTCCAACTCTTTATTACTGGCTAATTTTTTGACGAGATTATAATATTTCAAATTTGGATTCAATTTCAGAATCTCGCCAAACAATCTCTCATCATTCTCCAAACTGATAATCTCAATATTTTGGTTAGCTTCAATGGCAGCTGCAGAATTATAGCCCAGACCAAAACAGATATCCAGAACTTTGGGATTTTTCAATTCAGAGATCCTGCAAGGTTTTACAAACTTTTCAACAGATTCTTCAACAGCCCCGCTCACAGAGTGATATGTCTCATCATACTTCTCTGAGTATAATGTCTTGGATCCGTCTTTTGTTGATATTTGTTTCATTGGTATTTTCTGAGCCCCAACTGTCCCTTCCTCTTTCCCTTAGGCACTTCTTTAACATCCTGCCCCAGCTGTTTTTTGACATCAATTGCAGTCTTCCTGCCGATCAACTGCACCAGTTTCAAGACATCTGCTTTCTTAACATCACCAAGCGTCTTAAGTCCAGCATTGAACAATTTCCTAGCTCTAACTCTCCCAATACCCTCTAATTTCAGCAGTGTAAGCAGCTCCTCTTTTACACCATATCTTATCCTCAACTTTAATTTAACAACATCTTTCAGAATCCCCTGAAAATGCATGATCCTGCTCAATTCAGATGTAGAATATAATAACCAATTAGCTCTCTCCAATTTGGCCCTTGTCTCACCAGGCCTTACATTATATCTCTCTAAGATATATTCTTCATCTTTCTCGCTTATCCAATCATTGAAAAACAACGCAGTCTTGACAGAATTCAGCCAATCCTCATAACCTTCCTCAAACATGTCAGGATGCTCTAAAAAATCATAGTTCATTATCTCCTGATGGATATTATCATATTCTTTCACTCTAACCTTAAGTAAAGGCATCATCTCAAGAGTATTACATATCATCTGCAGCAAAGCAATTGCATGGACTGATCTATTGTTCGCCTTTTTCAAGCATTCAATCATGTGGTGCGCTGTCAAAGGGTCAATATAAAGTTCAGCAACCCTTTTCCCCAAGCGTGTAGCTTTAATTTTCTCGCCAATATCACCATCTAATTCATCGGCTGTTACAAACTCTCGGGAGGTGCAAGGGGACCGACTTGTTGAGCGAAGCGAGATTTGCTTTACTGCCAGGGCAGGACTTTTAATATCACCAACTTTAACAAACCCCCACTCTTCCAACATATCCAAGATCTTTTCAATGATCATCTCAAGCTTATACAGGTCCTTGAACTGATGCGCATAAAATGTCTTTGAGAAAAAATCCATAAGCGACTGTCGAGTATCAACAAACTCAGTCGCGATCAAAGACAATATATACATCCTAAGGATTGGCTCAACAGCTAATTTGCTGTAAACATCCTCTGCATCACCATCAAGATATTTTTCAATTATCTTTTTCTTCTCAGGCTTTGTCTTTGCAATGACGATTGCCTGCCCTTTCTTGTCAAACTTGGGCCTTCCAGCTCTCCCAGCCATCTGCATATATTCAAGGACAGGTATCCAGTTATATCCTCTCATGCCAAACCTTCGCAGATCGCGGATAATAACCCTGTAAGCAGGCAGGTCAACACCTGCAGCAAGTGTTGGTGTGCAGCATATTATTTTCACTAGCCCAGCCCTAAAGCTGTCCTCAATAATGCTTTTCTGCTCATTTGTCAGGCCAGCATGATGAAATGCAATCCCTTGCCTGATACACTTTGCAAGCCTCAAACACTGTTTGGTTGGCTTTGACAATACATTGCCAACTCTGTCAGACAGATCGATCATCTCCTGAGAAACAAGGCCTTTATTTTTCTTGCCAAGCATATAAGCTATATTTTCAGCAGTCTTCTCAGCAGAGCTTTTGGTATTTACAAAAACAAAGGCCTGCTTTCCGATCCTCATAGTATCCAAAGCCAGGTCAGCAGCATCATTTCCAGAACCAAAGATTTTTGTTTTTTTATGCATATAAAAATAATAAAGAAAGAATTTGTTTAAATAAGTTCTTATCCATTGATTGTATAGGTTTTATATGTTTTTGGCTGCAGCTGCGCAATAGGCTCTGTAGTTTCAACAGGCTTTTCAACAACCTTTTGCTCTGGAGCAGCCACATTCACGCTCCACTTCTGGACTACAGTATCTTTGCCATCTGATACAAGCAGCTTGATTGTCTTTTTGCCAGGTGTTGTAAACTTCCTGATGTGTGAACTTCCGCCACCATAGCTGTCAAAAATTCCAAATATCCACCTGTAGGTAAGATTATCTCCGTCAAAATCCTTGGCAACTGCTGAAAACTTGACCGAATCACCCATATAATCCATAGAAGAGCTCTCAATAACTGGCTTTTGATTAACATTCCTGACACTTATCTTTGATGTTCGCCTTGTCTCATTCTCATAATCAGCTGCAGCAAATGTAACTAAAAATGTCTTTTCATCATCAGTCACATCAAAGCCAGGAGTATATGTAAATACCCCTCCGCTCACATTGGCGCCATAAGGCCCCTGCTTAAGAGAGTATGTGATGTTATCCCCATCTTTATCTTTTGCCTTGAGCTCAAACATCAGTGTCTGATTTTCATATACAGTTTTGTCTTTTATCTTATCCAGTTCAGGAATCCTGTTGACATTCCTGACCTGAATCTCAGCTTCTTTTGTCACACTCTTTTTACCGTCTGAAACAGTAACATTGACTTTATATTCTCCTGCATCATCATAATCTGTTTTCAAAACATCTGAATCCATAAACCCTGAATAAGAATATTTCAGCACATCACCATCAGGGTCTGTTGCAGAAGGTGACAGCACTATCTTTTCACCCTCATCCACGGTGATGTTCTCCAGGTCATCCAGCACAGGAGCCCTGTTTGTGTCATTCACCATGATCTTCACTTCTTTTTTAACGCTCTCTTCCTTCCCCTTTGCCACAAAAACAACTGTAAACTCAGCTGCCTTTTTCCTGAAATGATTGTATAATTTAAGTTTAGTCAGCACTTTATTAAGAAACGTATCTTGCTTGGAAACTGCATCATAATCAGGCTCCCATTCAAAGACATTGCCTGAAAACGAGGAATTTTCAGGTATATTCACAGCAACAAACTCAACCTCATCACCATCAGGGTCTGTTGCATTCAGCCTCAATTTAAACAATTCATTTTCTTTTATATTATAAACATCATCCAGCCCGACAAATACAGGTGGCTGGTCCTTGTCCTTTACTGTAATCTCTACTTGCCTATATACGATATCCTTTCCGTCGCCTACAGAGATTGTGAAATTATAAGTCCCCTCATCATCATAATCCAACTGCCACTGACCATCCTTGTCAAACGGCTCTGGAAAATAATAAGTCAGGTTGTCATCATCAAGATCATAAGCATCTATCTTCAGTTTGACCAATGCTCCTTCAGAAACAGCTATCTTGTCTATCGCTGCAAAGCAAGGGCTAGCTAAAATAATCAATCCAAGTAAAAATATCAAAGCCCTTCTCATTTTTTAAAAAGAAAAATAAAAAAATTTAGCTCAAGGTTATTGAGCCGATTACTGGCGCTCTGTTCTTATTGTTCACAACAACAGTTATGTCTTTTGAGACTGTCAGTTCACCATCTGTAGCAGTAACTGTTACAGTGTACTCTCCTTCATCATCATAGTCAGTCTCATATGTTGTTGATTCCATCCAGCCGCTGTATGTTATTGTAAGCTCATCGCCGTCTTCATCACTTATGATAGGTTCCAGCTCGATTATGTCACCTTCATCAACAGTTATAGTATCCATGTCTTCAATAACTGGTGCATGGTTCATCGGCAGCACAGTTATCTGAACATCCATGCTAGATGACAATCCTTCAGAGTCAGTAACAGTCACAGTTACATTATGAATGCCCTCATCACCATCTTCTGTTTCCCACTCTCCGTTCTCATCAAATGGTTCTGAAAAAGAGTATGACAAAGCATTGCCATCAGGGTCTGTTGCTGAAACTTTCAGGCTTATTAACTCTCCCTCTGTAACAGATATTCCTTCTCCTGCAGTCTTGATCTCATCCAATGGTGTTGCATTCTCAATTTCTTCAGTAACTTCTTCTTCAGCAGCTTCTTCTGTTTCATTTGTCACTTCTGTCACATTTTCTGAAACTTCAGTTGCATTTTCAATAACTGCTGTTGCGTTTGCTTCCTCAACAATCTCTTCTGTAGCATTAACGTCTTCAACAACTTCCTCAGTTACATTCTCTTCAGATTCTACAGTTGCATTTTCTGCAGTTTCTGCAGTTTCATTCACATCTTCAGAAACTTCATCAGCGACAATTGCTTCATCTTCTACAACCTTTATTTGGATACATGCTCCAAGAACAAGTAGTAAGCATAACAAAGCTCCTGTTAATATCTTATTATTCATCTTTTTTACACCCCCCTAAAGTGCTAACTAAGTATATCTATTTATAAATTACAAACTCATATATAAGCTTTGTTGTATTAAAATAGGCATTTGATTTATAGACAGAAAAATAGTGGGCCGGATGAGACTTTCAAGCTGAAGGCTTGAACCTACAACCAATTTGAACTCACGACCTCTCGATTACTTACAAAAACGAAGTTTTTGTCAGTTACAAAAACTCTGTTTTTGATATCAGTCGAGTGCTCTAGCCAGGCTAAGCTACCGGCCCGTAAATAAATGGCGCCTCGGGTCAGACTCGAACTGACGACCGCACGGTTAACAGCCGTGTGCTCCACCTACTGAGCTACCGAGGCATATGTTAAAAGATTCCTAAAACGCTTATAAACTTTTCGTTGAACTAGAAACAATCAATGTGCTGCGAAATGCTTATAAACAAGATTAATTTAAACAATAACAAGATGCCTGAAAAAGCATGGATTAGATCAAATGTAGCTTTCTTATTATTCTTCTCATTAAGCATGGTTGCTATACTAATCCTATTCAAACCTACAATCACTGGATTTATTGGCGCTGACACGCAAAACCTTCCAGTATCTGCGCTTGTCACTCAAAATACATCTTATATATTAAGTGCGAAAAACAGCTCAGCGCCTGTTGAGCTGAATTCACTGATGATTTCTGGAAAAGTCATTGGTGACGGTGATGTTAAAGTATACATGCTTAAAGAAGACAGAACAAAACTATTGGTTTATTCAAATGAAGAATCAGGGTGGCCAAGTTTTATCACAGGGTTTGTAAAAGGCGGCAATCAAGAGAAAAAACAAGAACAGCAAGAGAAAAAAGAAGAGAGAGATGAGAAGAAGGAAGAGCACCAGGAAGCTGTTGAAGAGAAGAAAGAAGAGATAGCAGAAGCGCATGAAGAGCACCAGGAAGCTGTTGAAGAGAAGAAAGAAGAGATAGCAGAAGCGCATGAAGAGCACCAGGAAGCTGTTGAAGAGAAGAAAGAAGCAAAAGAAGAAAAGGCTGGGGAAAAACAAGAAAAAAAAGAGGAAAAAACCAAAAAAAGAGAACAACAAAAACAAGAAGAAAAGAAAATCAAAGCTGAGGAAAAACAAGAGATAAAGAGAATCAAAGAAGAACAAAAAAGAATAGAAAAAGAGCAAAAAGATATACAAAAAATAAAGCAAACACAATTTACATTTATGCCTGAACAAGAATTTGAAGCAAATCAAGAAATATCAATACAAGATCAAATAAATGATTACATCTCAAGCCAGGAACAAATAAACAGCATAATTAATTCAACAGATGAACAAAACATCTCATTATTCAGATACGAGTGTTATGACACATGCTTCTTAACACCTGATAACAGCTCTACACACAAATTCATATTTGACATAGAGCCAGGCACAATTCTGATAATTGACGAAATTAGTTATAGTTCTTATGTTAAATAATAATTTCAATAATTTTAGTTTAATTTACATACCATTATGTTAACCTATTTAACATATAATATATTATAATAACATTATGTTAACCTATTTAACATAGTTAACCAACATAACACCAAAAGCTTTATATATCTCTAACGTTAATCTATTTAACATCAGCAATTTTACATAAAATAGACAGAATGCCGGGAAAAAAAGAGGGGACAGCAGTATCTATTGATAACTATAGGTCTGCTGTTATTTTTACTTATTCTACAGAACATCTGCTGAAAAAAGACAAGATCCGTTTTTACTATGCTCTTAAAGGAAGAGATGGTAAATCAGGAGTTGTCAAAGCATTGAAAATCGAGCAGCTTGGAAGAGCTGTTCTTCTTGTTTCTGAAAAAAATGCTAGTGAAGTAGAGGATTTCCTAAAATTATGGAAGTGTGGATATGGAAAGAGGAGGATACTGGTTGAAAGATGAATAAGCAAAAAATGGCCAATATAGGTCAAAAATGGCCTGAAGTATTAGTCCCTTTTGTTAATGATTATACTATAAGATTAACAGCAAGCGAGATAGCAAAGAAAACAAAGATACCAAGGAGGACTATATCAAGAATTCTTGGTAGATTGGTTAAATCAAATTTAATCAGGTACGTTATCGAAGGAAAAAACAAAAAGTATTACCTTGAATTGAAAGACCAGAAAACCAAACTGTTGCTTGGTTTTGTAGAATATTATAAAGCTTTAAAATTCAGTTCAGAAAAGAAAAAGATATTCATCGTGCTGGAAGAACTTATGAAATTAAGAGGGGTTGTCTTATTTGGATCCTATGCAAAAGGGACTGCTGCGGAAGAATCAGACATAGATATTTTGGTTATTGGTAATAAATCTGAGAATATTAGAGAAATTGCTAGAAGACAAACTAAACAGGTTAATCTGCATTTCTCAACTTTAAGAGAATTTGAAAAATTATTGAAGAAAAAAAATGTACTTGCATTAGAGATTATGAAAAACCACATTACCTTTGGGAACTCTCAATTTATAGAGCTCTGTTGGAGGTTTTATAGAAATGAACTTTGATCAAATAAAGTGGTGTTTGAAGCAGAATAGAGGAATCAAATTAGTTGAACCAAACGAGCCAATAAGCGAGAGCTATATCAAAGAATCATGGAATGATTTTGATATGATTGAAAAAGTCAATCAAAAATGGAAAACAGTAACTGCTTACTATTCATGTTACAATTCAGTTTATTCTATTTTGATAAAGATAGGAATTAAATGCGAGATTCATGATTGTACAATTGCTTTGATGGATTTGCTTGGGTTTGATAAAGCAGATATAAAATTCCTGGATTCCCTCAAAAAAGAGAGAGTTGATGTTCAATATTACCTCGAACCATCAAGTTTATCTATTGATAAAAATAATGTGCTTGAATTTTTGAACAAGTGCAAAGAAATCACTAAAGAGATGAATGATGATAAAATAAATGAAATCAGGTCAAAACTAGAAGGGGCAATAAAACAAAAGAAATGATAAATAAGAAACTAGTCGGACTGAGCATGGTGATGTTGATACTGCTAAGTCTGGGATTTGCTGTATTCAGCGACAAGACAATTGTGATTTCATTTGGTGAAGTACCTGTTGAAAATAAAGCGCCAGTGATAAATTTGATCAATATTGAAAAAGTAAGATTAGTTGAACCTAAAGAAATAAACATAAAACCAGTAGACAGCAATGGCGATAATCTGAATGTTCAAGTCAAGATCATTGGAAAAGATAAAAAAGAAATAATTGAATTAA
>JAFCEI010000017.1 GCA_017609245.1 Candidatus Woesearchaeota archaeon
TAGGAAACCTCCCTCACAATGCAAAAGTTAAAGGCGGGATTAGTGTTAATGCTAAGCCAATTTTTGGGATAGGTTATATCTGCGGAGGAGTGATGGGTACAATACCTGAAATTGAACGAGAAAAATTGCCATTACTGATAAACCATGCAAACAATGATGCCCCTTTTATTGCACCTTTTACATGGGGTGAACAAGGACATTTTCCAGGAATCGGCAATAAACATGGCAATCTTTTAACATCTTTTCTTGTAATAGGCAAGGTGACAGAATAGAATGAAACTATTTTGGAAAATATTTGCTGCAGTTTTAATCTCTTTTATTATTGTATTCTCTTTCACTTTTTATATAGTATCTGACAAAGTAATTTCTAATATGGAGAATAATATTATAGAAGAATATAGAATGTTTGCCAACCATATGTCTAAGGATATAGAAGTGAGTCATTTGCAATCAGAGTGGCCATTTGAAATGTTATATAGTTTATCAAAATCAGAAAATTTTCTTTTTTGGTGGATAGTTGAAGATAACAATACTATACATATGGCAGACAATGCAGCATTTATGGGAACTTATGTTGATGATTATTTTCCCCCAATAGCCGATATAATAAATGATGGAGGTATGTTTCTGAACTACAAGAAAAACATTGGCATTTTTATTAAACCTATTGATATAGGCAAAGAGAAATGGTCATTTTGGTTGGGATTTTCCTTGAAAAAGGTTTTAGAAGCAAAGAAAAAAATTATGTTATTGATTATTTTAAGCTCCATATCAGCACTATTAATCCTAGGATTTTTACTTTATTTTACTATTAAGTATTTTACAAAACCAATTCAAGACCTTACAAAATCAGCAAACCAAATAAAAAGAAGTAATCTAAGCCGTGCAGTAAAAGTAACTTCAAAAGACGAAATAGGAGAATTAGCAAAAAGATTTGATGAAATGCGTCTTGGATTGAAAGACAGGAATGATTTACTAAAGTCGTTATTAAAAACATTCAAAGGCAAATTTGGCAATCTTGCTACAATTCTTGTAAGAAAAAATGTTCAGGAATTAGTTAAGAAAAATCCAAGGATTCAAAAGATTCTGCCTAAATCAATTGGAGCATCTGTAACAAAAGCAACAAAACTTCAAAGAGAGAGAGAGAGAGCAAGAAAAAAGTAAGAAAATAAACAAATAAAAGAACTTCAAGCCAGACTAAAAAAGAGGAAAAATGCACTCAAAAATAAATGAAAAAAACACAATATTACCGCATGAAGGAAAGAGTGATCTCTTCATCCTAAAATTCAAGCAGAAAATATATTATGGAGAATAAGATATGCCAGTTCCCCATCTCCAGCCAGGCTCAGCATCACTCATAATTGCCTCACCATTATCAGGGAAAAAAGAACTGCTTTACCAGTATGTGAGTGGCTGCTTAAAGAACAAGCAGCCAATCATATTCATCTCAACAGATACTTCTTCTGAAGAGATCAAAAAAGAGCTGCTAAAAAACAAGATATTCTATGCAAGCCAGGGAAATATTATAAAATTCATCGACTGTTTTTCGCATCAGACAGGCAATATAATTCCTGACAAACTAGATATAAAAAGAGTTGCAGGCCCATTGGCATTAAATGAGATATCAATTGCAATGGCAGAGATAGAAAGAGAGTTTCTAAGGCAAAATAAACCAGCCCATACTGTCATCTTTGACTCATTATCAACCGTATTGATGTATTCAAACCCTGAGATGGTTGGCAGGTTTATTCAGGTGCTAATCGCCAAGGTAAAAAATAAAGCAGGATCAATCATCTTCACGATTGAACAAGGGATGCACGATGAAAAAACAATCATAACAATGGAGCACTTGATGGATGGGATAATCACCTTAAAAAAAGAAAAAGAAAAGATTATGATAAAAGCCCAGGGAATAAAAGGTTTTGAAGAATGGGCAGAAATAAAATGACTGTTGAATGTAAGATTAACATAAACAAGCTAGCAAGAAAAAGCCTGGAGAGAATGGCAGATGAGGGAAAAGAGATAGAGCAATGCCCTACGTGTTTTAGGATAAGATTTGCAAACAACATCTACTCAGATTACGGCTATGAAAACATGATGCCAAAATTCACTGAAAGATATTGCCCCAGCTGTACTGAAAAAAATCCCTTATCTTCTCTTTATAATTCTGGCAGATCTTGACGTCAAAGCCAGGGGGAAAGCATTTTAGATAATTCTTCCACTTATATCTTTCATCCAAGAATATTATTGCTCCCTTATCAGTTTCCGACCTTATGCACCTGCCAGTTGCCTGCAATGCCTTGATAAAAGCAGGAAGAACATAAGCATAGTCCCATCCTTTGCCAAATTTCTCATCATAATATCTTATCATCTCTTTTGTCTCAAGATCAGGAGGCTCCAAAGGCAAACCCACAACAACAACTGCTTTCAAAAGATCGCCTGGAAAATCAATGCCTTCTGCAAAAGAGCCTGTTATGACAGCAGACAGCACAGCACCCTCATCTTTCAGGCTTTTAAACTCTTTTAGCAAGGACTCTTTTTGCTTCTTGTTCAGGTTTGGCTTTTCCAAGACAACCTGCTTCTTGCAGAACAGAGGGAAATATTTGTCAACCTGGTCCCGCAGGTAATAAGAAGGAAAAAACAATGCTGTATTTCCAGGCACAGCATCAGCAATATCAGACAATAAAAAAGCTATCTTCTTGTACTGCATCTCGCTTCTCATGGAATATTTTGTCGTTGTTTTTGGTATGATCAGGCTCAGCCTGTTTCTCAGCGGAAACGGGTTTTTATACACTCTCTCGTCTGCATCGCCAAACCCAAGTATGTCCTTATACATCACAGGCGGATTAAGCGTGCCTGACATCGCGATGACAGAATGTGCAGCATTGATCACAGACCTTGTGACCAAACTCGGATCCAAACACCTGTAGCTCAGGGAGATAAACAGCTGGTCCTTTATCTGCTTAAAAGACAGTATTCTTGTAAACCCATCATCTCCACCAGTCCAGTTTAACAGAAAATTAGCGATATTCCCCAGAAAAGACTTTTTCTGCTCATGAAGAACATGCTCACTTCCTTCCTCAAGCTCTTCGACAAGCTCATCATAGTCGCAGCTCTTCTCTATCTCTTCAACAAATTCTTTTTTTCCGACCAATCTCTCCTGGCCATAGTTAAGGTCAGCTCCCAGCCTGACAAGCGCATCCTGCACAGCGACCAGCCCTGATATCAGCTCTTTTTTCTTGAATTTCTTTGCCTCTTTTATGGCATACTTTATTATCCAGTTAGACACCCTGACTGAAAGCAGGCTCCTTATCCTGTTCCCGAGATTATGTGCTTCATCAACGATTATGATGCAGTTTTCCATGCTCTTCTTGGATTTCTTGAAAAACAGCTGGCTTATCATGGGGTTGAACAGGTAAAAATAATCAGCAAAAATAACATCTGCCTTGTTTGCAAGTATCATCGACAGCTCATATGGGCACATCTTTGCTTTTGAGCACAGCTTGATCATGTCCTCGACATCCAAAGGCAGTTTTTTCTTTATCTCAGCCAAGACCTTTTTTGCAGGCACAGTCAGCTTGTTGTTCTTCATTGTCTCAGAAAAAAATTCGCACAAGCCCTCCTCTCTCTGTGTCTTGCAATAGTCAACAAACTCGGTTGAATGCAGCTTGTCAACACCTTTCACAGGACACATCCATCTCTTGCCTATCAGGTCTACTGAAGTGATCTTCTGACCAAACTTTTCCTTGATCAGCTTCAGCGTGTCAACAACAATCTTGTGCTGCGTATGCCTTGATGTCAAGAAGAAAACAGTCATATTGTTATCAACAGCATATTTTAAAGCAGGAGAAAGCACAGCAGCTGTCTTGCCAATGCCTGTCGGAGCATGGACTATAAGATTCTTCTTATGCTCAACAGCATCGGCAACTGACTTGATCAGATCATCCTGCCCTTCCCTGATTTCAGAATATGGAAACAATGATTCCTCAAACATACAATTAAAGGAAATTTTATGCTATATATAGATTGTGAAACAAAAGTTTTATATATTACAAAACATACATTATAAAATGTAAACATTTAAATACCTTTTCGATTACGTATATTATAAGAATTGGGGGATTATCAATGGTTAATAAAGTTATTTTTAATGTATTTTTCAGGGAAAAGCCTGCAATGATGCTGGTTAATCTGAAAAACGCCAAAGGAAGCATGTATGCTTCTTCACTGGCAAAGTCAATAGACTGCACATATTCTCATGTTGTGAAGATCCTGCAGCAGATGGAAAAAGCAGGATTGATAAATTTTGAGAAACAAGGAAGGCTGAAGCTTCTTACCCTTACAAAAACAGGAAATGAAGTGGCAGGTTTCATGGAAAACATAAGAAATTTATTGTAATTCTATATCTTATCTGCAGCTGTCAACCAAAGAATGCACGCACATAGCTTCACATGAGTTAGGATACATGCAAACATCATTTGTGCACGAGTTCTCATCATCACAATCAGCATTATCAGAACAGGATATCTCACACCCTACAACACTCATGCCTGTTGTCATAGCATCTTTCAGTATGCTCAGCAACGAGACAAATATTATGATGCTGATCAATACAGTCACAACAATAAATATTGTTTTAGCCATAATCTAGTCTAATGCACTGGAATTTAAATAACTTTCGAACACCTGCTTTGCCTTGTTGATAAACACTTCCTCATCCTGTGTCCTTATCATCGCGCCAGCAGCATAAGTATGCCCGCCAACCTCAGACTCCTGCAACCCTTCTGCAATTGATTTGACAACACTTTTCAGGTCAGCATAATCTTTCTTGTCACCGACAACCCTCAAGGAGACCTTTGTGTAGCCGTCACCTAGCTGTCCCAGTGATAAGATAAATGTCCCTTCATTAAATTTATTTCCCTTGGAAACAATAGAAGCCAGGGTTCCGACCATTGTAGGCAGGATATTATCCCCAGTATTGATTATGACAAAATTCTTTCCCCTGACAACTGATTCCTCATCAGCATTGTCCCTGAACCAGTTCATCGCATTGACAATCTCTTTTTTATACTCTTTAGAAAGTGCATTTGCTTTTGATTTTGCTTTCTCATTTCCAAGGCAGACAGATATGCCTAAACTTGCGCGGTTGAGCCTTCCTGTTGCATTAAGAAGTGTTGAAAACTCTTTTGCATCTCTCAGTGAATGCCCCAATCTCTCATTTGGAAGGGTGTAGATATTGCCCAGGACATCTTCAGGGTTTTCCTCATTCTTCCGTTTCATGATAATCCCTGCTATCAGCCTCTGCATCTCATCCTGGCTCAGGTCAATCACCTTTCTGAACCCTTTATCTTCTCTGGCAGGTATCTTCAGCTCATTAAGGAACTGGATAACCCCTGACTCGCTGTTGCTCACGTCAGGGATATAGGGGTCTGTGCAGTATTCCAGGGCCTTGTGCAGCGGCCTTGTCTGTATTCCGAACAGTTTCAGGCCCTTGTTAACATTTATCAGGTCAAGTTTCTCAGCATCAGCAACGATCTCAGAGGTCAGCTCTGAAAACCCGTTGTCTTCCTGGTTGTCACCTATTGCTCCGACAATCGCTATATGCGACATGTCCTTGTTCTGCTCATCCAGTGCTGTGCTGAAAAAATAGACAACTCCTGCTCCAGAGATATCCTTGCTCCCGTCAATCCCAAAAATATGCGGATTGATGTGCATTATGTTGCCTGCTTCAACATCAACTGGCTTGTGATGGTCCAGGACAAGTATCTGCCTGTCACTCATCTCTTTCAGGCTGTCTAATTGCCCAGAGCCAAGATCAGTGAAAACATAGTACTTGTAATCTTCCTGCTTCAGCTTGTCGATTATCTGCTTGTTCAGCTGATGTACAATAGAAACAAGATACTTCCTGTTAGAGCGCTGTATAGCTTTGATCAGGATCGCTGCTGCAGATATGCCGTCAGCATCCAGATGAGAGATAATCCGTATCGTCTCTGTCTTTGGTATGGACTTAAACTGCTCTGCAGCACTCTTGACTGCCTGCTTAAAGGCAGAAAAACTGCTCATTTTACCAGCAGTCCAACCTTTTCAGGATCATATTTGAAATCTGCTGGCAGTTTCTTGATCCTCTTGTAATATTTTATCAGCCTTTTGACCTTTGATTCTGTTAGCTGTAACCCTCTTTTTGCTGTCTTGTCACCATTGTTCTTCTCAAGATGCTTCATCAGAACGATGCTCCTTCTCATCAGAGCTGTCAGGTCTTCTGGAAACTCAGATAACAGCTTGTTTTTCTTAAGAATATTGCTTATGCTGCTTTTTGTGACCAGCTTGACATCAGGAATCCCATACATATCTTTCAATATCAGCCCGATCTTGCTCTGAGAATGCCCCTCTTTAGCCAGCTTTAGAATAAGCATCTCAATCTCATTTGGTTCGTACCTTATCCATGAAGGCACTGATTTTCTTATGGGCTTTTTGCTGCCTGCCCTACCTTTGTCTCTTGAATACATTCTTGCCATCTTATATTGGTCCTAGGAGAAAAAGTCTAGTTGCTTTGTCTCCAGCATAATCCAGCTTTCACCGAACTATCTCTCGATATTATATAGGAAAAAATACTCCTTTATAAAAGTTTGTATAGCCCCGCCAGGATTCGAACCTGAGTCCCAGGACCCAAAATCCTGGATGATTGGCCACTACACCACGGGGCTATATAATAGTAAAAATATTAAGTATTTTTAAACTTAATGAAACTGAGCCAAGAACTCTTCTTCCATAAAATGCATCTTTCCAGGAACAATCAAACAATGCGGTGGCTTTCCAAAATCAGCTGCCAGCAGCTCTTTCGCAGGGCCAGCCTTTATCACAAAATCATCTCTTCCTAATCTTGCACATCCGACACAAAAGGCATTTTCATTGAAGATATCGTGCTTTTTCTTAGCCTCAATCTTCAGCAAAACCTCAATCCCGTCATTTACAGTCATAAACCTCTCCTTGCTTGGGTCTAGATCAAGCAAGAACAATGTGTGCAGGCCAAGCTCCAGGTTTTTCTCCAGAACATTATAAGGTGTTTCAACAGAGACATATTCTTCAAAAAAAGGGATAGATGTTGTCTTGCCAAAATTATACAGCTGAAGCCCGGTCCTTGCAACTGCAGTATATACAGATGCATTGTGCACAATCTCAACATCAATCCCAGCTTTCTCTGCTCTCAACAGCAGGTCAGCATGGGTTGTGGCTGTCAGGGCATCGCCAACAACCAGAAAACTTACATTCCTGTGCCTTGCCTGGTCAAGAATTGTTTGTTCAGCCTGCTTCTCAACCAACTCCCTATCAGCTAAGATTATCTTCTTGCTGTAAAACTTTTCCAACTCCTCCACAGAACAAGAAAGTATTGAAGTGTAGTTCTCAAGATAAACAACACCAGATCTTTTCACTAATTCCAGTCCTTTGACAGAAATATCTTTCTGGTCATTCAGCCCAAGCCCGATGATAAAAAGTGACATTTTCTTAAGTCTGCGTAAGTAGTTTATATAATTTTCGACGATATTTGCTGATTTTTAATCAAAAATGCTTCCACTGGAACTCAAGGTTGCTCCAGTCGAAAACTAGGTTTAATCGACGGAAGTATATTTTAGTTTACAGAAATATTTATATATTATAAAAGTATAGAAATAACTATATTCATTCAAGAGTTTTTTGGCGAAAACTCGTTTGATACTCGGTATAAAATCTTTGTTTTGGCGAACAAAGCTCAAATATTTGTTCTTAGCACATAAATCTCTGCAATTTGGTTGTTTAATCATCTGTTGGCGCAGATAACTAAACTGTTTCTAAAGAGGGGTAAGATTCACTTTTATTTAAAGATTGTGTATCTTCAATCTATATAACAAAAAATATGGGAAAAAAGGGGGAATAAAAAATGGATTTTATTGTAGAAAACGCAATTAAAAACAATACAAAAAAAGATTTTGAAAACATAGCAGTAAACCAAGCAAACATAAAAGTAATCGGCGTAGGCGGTGCAGGAAATAATATGGTCAACTGGCTGTATAACAAAGGCATCAAAGGTGCAGAGATAAGTGCCTGCAACACAGACCAGCAGCATCTTGACATGACAGAAGCTGACAGAAAATTCCTGATCGGACAGGACACAACACGTGGCCTAGGATGCGGCGGATTTCCTGAAAAAGGCGCTGAATCTGCTCAAGAGAGCATGCAGAATATCAAAGAAAGCCTAAAAGACGCTGATATGGTGTTTGTATGTGCTGGAATGGGCGGCGGAACAGGAACAGGAGCAGCACCAGTTGTAGCTCAGGTTGCTAAAGACGCTGGAGCAATTGTTATTGGAACAGTGACAATGCCATTTAATATTGAAAGAGCAAGGATTGACAAAGCTGAGTTTGGACTGAGCCAATTAAGAGAGGTTTCTGATACTGTTATTGTGATTGATAATAATAGGCTGGCTGACATAGCTGGCAACCTGCCAGTTCAGCAGGCTTTTGCAGTAGCAAATGAATTGGTTTCCACAATGATCAAAGGGATTGTTGAGACAATCGCAGTGCCTTCACTGGTTAACCTGGACTATGCAGATGTAAAAGCGATCATGAAGAACGGCGGAGTAGCTGCAATAGGTGTCGGGTCATCAGACACTGAAAACAGGGTTGAAGAAGCTGTTAAAGCTGCTTTAAACAATCCGTTGCTTGACATCAACTATGAAGGTGCAACAGGAGCTTTGATCCATGTATCTGGCGGAGCAGACATGACACTTGACGAGATCAGCAAGGTTGGTGAACTGATAACTGAATCACTTGACCAGGATGCAAATGTCATCTGGGGAGCAAGAATCTCAGAAGATATGAAAGGAAAGCTGACAGTCATGACAATTACAACAGGTGTCAAGTCACCATGGATACTTGGAAAAGTTGACCACACCAGGGCAAGTCCTCAGGCAGAGATGCTTGGCGATGAGCTGGGAATTGAAGTGATTTCATAATCACACCTTATATTAGGTGCTTTCTGAGCCTTCATTACCGCCCCCAATCGTTTTGAAGGCTTATTTTTTCTTTTTTTTTTTGAAAATAGGAGATTGGAAAAATGAAAAGTGATTATGACATAAATTTGAATCTTACTAGTTATAATTCTATCAAAGATATTGAAAATAATATGATCATTGTTGGTACAATCAGGAGGTTGAAAAGATGAAGAACAAAAATACAACAAACAGCAGAAAAACATGGAAAGTGATGCTGATAACACTGGCATTGATGGTCGTGGTTTCTTCAATTTCAATGGCTGTTGTAGCGACAGCTCTCGACGATGATTGTAATTTTTGGTGCAAAATAAAATATCTTTTTACTGGTGGGATAATTACTGGTGCTGTTGTTGTTAATGATTCTTCTCCTGGTTTGGTTGCATTATGGCATATGGATGAAAATTCAGGCAGTATAATTTATGATTCTTCTGGAAATGGTAATAATGGGACAATATCTGGTGCAACGTGGACAACTGGAAAGTTTGGAAATGCGCTTTCTTTTGACGGTGTTGATGATTATGTATCTATTCCCCATAACAATGCTTTAGTGCCTGATAATCTAACAATAGCTTTTTGGGTTAAAGTAAATACTAATTCAACAGGAGTATTGCTTAGCAAGGATAATGCATGGACACATGGATATGATGTTAAAATAGGGACAAAATATCATGGACATCTAACATCACGATTTGGCCATCATTTATGGGGAAATATCTGGGGAGCAGAGATTTATCCTGATAGCTACCCTGGCAGATATTCTGATGACAAAGATCCAAACCCTATTCCAGAAAACGTGTGGCAACATATTGCTGTTAGTTTTACTCAAGGTAGCGGGGGTGCCAAAGGCTGGGTAAAGCTGTATAGAAATGGAGTTATAGTTGTTCAAGGCCCGACCAAAGGTTATCCTTATTACGCCAAAGGTATTAAAAGAGCAGTTCCTTTGAGGATTAATCCTTATAAAAATTTTAATGGAACTATAGATGAGGTTGCAATTTATAATAAGGTGTTAAGCAATTCAGAAGTAAGAAGGCTTGCATCAATTGATGAACCTGCTGTCTGCGGGGATGGTATTTTGGAGTTAGGAGAGCAGTGTGATGATAGCAATACAGTAAGTGGTGATGGCTGTACTTCTGGTTGTTTGGTTGAACAAAGTTGCGGTTACTATATCACAGAGAATACTGTGCTTCAGAATGATTTGCAATGCAATGGAACTGCACTTACTATTGTTGCTAACGACGTGACTTTGGATTGTGCAGGACATAGCATAACAGGAACTGGAATAGGAACAGGAATCTTTGTTGATAACTTTCCAGGCAATATAAATGGTGTTACAGTGAAGAATTGCAATATTGAGAATTTTGTGTATGGAATAATGATGAAAAGAACTTCAAATTCTACAATATCTAATAATCATATATCTAGTAATGGAACTGCAGGTGAAGGAATTTCTATTAGTTACGGGGAGAATAATAAAATTACTAACAATACTCTCTCTAATTTAGAAGGGTGCTTAGGTTTTGGTGCAACTAGTTATAATCTAATTGAGAATAATACAATTAGAAGCTGCAGTAAAAAAGGAATTTCAATGGATAGTGCTCATTACAACACATTTAGGAATAATATCATTAGAGATGGTGCAGGCGTTGCTGGTAGAGCACATCAAAATA
>JAFCEI010000018.1 GCA_017609245.1 Candidatus Woesearchaeota archaeon
ATAGTTTTCAACCAAATATTTTGATTCAATAACCAGCATATTATTGTTATTTTTATAAGCACCTCTTTCTGTTGGATTAAAAGAGCCAGTGAATAGTTTATCGTCGTCAAAAATACAGAATTTATTATGAGTTAATTGAGAGTTAGTATCAAATCGTACTCCTGTTCCATTGATCTGACCCTCAAAATTAACATTATCTATCACTATTTTAACATCTGCACTATGACTTTTATCTGCAAGAGCCCCTATCAATTGCGTAAGTCCAATGTCAAACAATGCACAGTAAACTTTTTCAGAGCTGTTCTTAATCAGCTCAACCAATTTGTTAGCGCAGTCATCTTTTGGGCAGAAATAAACAGAGATTTCACCTGATTCTTTAGGGTATTCGATAGCAGTAGTACACCCAGATAGAAAAATTAAAGTTAAAAATATTATGGTTTTTATGCCCATTTTGTGACTACTCCAAAATAGAAAGATTTATATATAAGTTATACCTACTATACAATAGTAATAAGTAACAAATACTAATCACCTCTTTTTTCCCGAGACTGAGGCTCTTCTGAGCCTCGCTCTTGGGTTTAGACATTTGATTCTTATTTTTAGTGCTATTATAAAACCGACAATCAAGCCTACTATAAGGCCTTTGATCAGATTAATGTCAGAGCGTTTTATGAGTATGATTTGCTCTGTTGGTTTTCTTTGTTTTAAATATGGATCAAGATTACTCATTTCTAAAGCATATTCTGAGTACAATAATGCAGAGTAAGGATCTTCATATTTGAGGCTGTCTGAATACTCGTAGTAGGAATATCCAATTATGGGCCAGATCCCCTGTTTAGTCTGACTGTTTATTGCACTCTTGACCAGATTGTTCTTTATTTCAATTGTCTTATTTAGTTGCTTTTTGCTGATGCTTAATGATGAGAGGATTATATTGGCAGATGCTTTTGCTTTGCTTGCTTCAAATAAGCATAATTCAAATTCCTGGGTTTTGAACAGAGATCTTGCGTTATCAATGCCTGATCTGATGCCCTCAAGTTTCGTTGGCAAATATATTTTTGCATATTCATAACGTTCTTCTGCTTCAGCTATCTTTGCCAGGCACCCATTTTTCAACACATTTTTGTCTAATTCAATTGTTTTTTCCCCTTTTCCAAAAAACTGCATCCAGCTTTTTGCTGAATATACTCTTTCAAGCGCATATGCAAGATTAGCTGCTCTTTGTTTAGAATCATTCAGATTTGCCAGCGTATTTTCAATATACTCGTTAGCTTCAGACAGCCTGTTTCTTGTTATTATGTATGCCTGCAGATCTGTTATTGTTTCAATCATATTTGAGGTGATGTTGATCTTCTTGATTTCTTTTTGTGTTAAATTTACCTCGCTTGTAATCTCTTTAGTTGTAAGGTTCTCAAATAATAGCGTTTTATATTTGTAGTTAGCTCCAAAACAATAGCTAGCGCCTGTGTAATATTTTTCATTTTCAATTGCTGACCCTGCTTTCTGTGTCATATTGTCAATATCAGTTGTATTTACTTCCTTGAGCTCTTGTTTGAGTGAAGCACTTCTATTGCAAAGCAGCAATGCCAATTCTTTCATGGTTTGTTTGTAATCCTCATTGACTGTTATATTCTGCACTTTCTTTTTGCCATATTTTCCTGTAAACTCGTACATTGCCTCGCCAAGCGTAGATATTTCAGCAACATCCACGTTTTTTTCCAAAGCATATTGCGTCAGGTTGACTGTTTCATTATCATCTGACTCGACCCTGACATCAGTTGAAGCAACTAAAACTTTTTTTATTCCTGTGCTTGATGCTGCATCAATCTTTTCTTTTAGTCCTCCAACTGAACCAATAGAGCCCCCTGAATTTATCGTGCCTGTCACAGCTACCCTTTGGTCTAGACCCAATCCTTCTAATTCAGCTATTGTCAGAACAGCAACAGCAGCTCCAGCAGAAGGGCCGCCAACAATGCCTGACTCAGCCTCAATTGTGTAGAAAAAATCATATCTGTCGCAGTCTTTATCCAGGAATGAGCATGCAATCTCCTTTGCAAATCTTGTGCTTAACTGCATATCCAGTTTTGTCAGGGGATATGTTTCTAAAAATACCCTTCCTGATCCTGGTTTTATGTCAAGATAAAGATCAGCAAGACTGCCTGCCATCTCCTCCCCATCATCTTTGACAGCCAAAAGCTTGATGTGCGATGCAGCTGAAACACTAGGAATAATTAACATTAAAAGCAATAAAAATATTATTTTTTTCATAGGAACTTATTTTTCTTTGGTCTGTTCAATGTACCTGCATCTAGGATATTGGTCGCAGGCGATGAAAGTGCCATAAACAGATTTTCTGACCTTTAGATGCCCTTTTTTACATTTAGGGCAGATAGGTCTTGTTTTTCCAGACTCAATGTTTTCTATCTTTTTGAGCTGCTGTTTTGTGTACCCTTCTAGTTTTGAAGGGCATTTTGGATTTATACATACCTCTTGAGGCCTTTTTCTTTTTTTGATAACAAGGATCACCGGATAGCCGCACGTTTCGCAGATCTTTTTCGCAGGCTTTGAAAGCGCATTTGACGGCAAGGAAAATGTTGTTGTGCAGTCAGGATATCTGTTACAGGCAATAAAATAACCAAACTTGCCTCTTCTTATCTGGAGCTGGCCTTTTTTGCAGACCGGGCATGGGCCTAAAGTTGTAAGCTCATCCCTCGTCTCTTTCTGGGCTTTTGCAAGCTCCTTGCCTATATCTTTCTCTTTTTGTTTAAATGTCTTCATGATCTTGTCAAGCACTTTCTTAGATCTTTGCAAAACTGCTTCTTCTTTTTCCTTTCCCTCGCGAATCTCTTCCATGTCTTCTTCAAATCCTCTTGTCAATGCTTCGTCAATTATCCCCGGATTATACTTTTCAAGAGTGTTTATGGTTCTTATTCCAAGCTCTGTCGCCTTGATTTGTTTGCCTTCAATATAATCTCTTTGGAACAGCGTATCAATTATGCTTGCGCGCGTTGCCTTTGTTCCCAGGCTCCGTTTTTCAAGCTCTTTTATTATTGATGCTTCTGTAAATCTTTTAGGAGGGTTTGTTTCCTTGTCATGCAAGGTGATTTTTTTGACATCTATCAGTTGATTTTTCTTAACAGCAGGAAGCTCCTCTTCTTTTGCAGGAGTGAATCTTCCATACAACTTATGCCACCCAGGTTCAACAGTTGTAGTGCCTTTTGCTATGAATATCTCATCTTTGCAGTTTATCTTGATATTCATAGTCTCTCTTACAGCAGGATCCCCAAATGTCGCCAAAAATCTTCTTACAATCAACTCATAGATACCCTGCACGTCTTTATCTGATCTAGAACTCCCCTGCCCTGTCGGATAGATTGCCGGGTGAGCAGGATCCTGTTTTTTGCCTTCGTTTGGTTTTAGTACCTTTTTGTCAAGTAAAATTTTTGCTTCTTTTGGAAATTTTTTGGACAACAGACCAATTATTTTCTTATATCTTATTTTTGCAGGAAGTTTTTGTGATGATGTTCTTGGGTAAGATATTGCTCCTGCAGTGTAAAGCTCCTGTGCAATCTCCAAGGTTCTTTTTGGAGCGAGCCTTAATGCCCTGTGCGCTTCTATCTGCAGTGATGTCAGGTCAAACGGTGTTGGAGGGGACTGGTTAAATCTTTTTTTGTCTACTTTATCTATTGCAGCTGTTTTTTCTTTTCTTATCTTGTCATAGGTCTTTTTTGCCTCTTTGTGATCCCAAAACTTGTCTTTTTCATGCCAAGAGCTTATATCTTTTTTTTCTGTCTTGCCCAACAGTTCAATCTGCCAGAATGGAGTTGGCTTGAACGCCTTTATCTCTTTTTCCTTATCAACTATAAGTTTCAGTGCTGGACCCTGCACCCTTCCAGTAGACATCAGCTTGAACATCCCTGTTGTTTTTATTGCTGCTGTCAGCGCTCTTGATGTATTTATCCCATAAAACCAGTCAAGCATATGGCGTGTTTCACCTGCGTGAGCCTGACCCCAGTCAAGATGCGGAAGTTTGTTTTCATAGGCTTCAACAAGATCTTCTTTTGTTAAAGTTGAGAATTTCATACGGTTTGCATCCTTTAGCTTGCATGCGTATTTTATTATGTTAAGCCCAATGACCTCTCCTTCAACATCATAATCTGTTGCTACTGTAACTTCTTTTGCTGTTTTTGCAAGTTTTTTAATCGCATTTAGATATTGTCTTGTGTATTTTGCATCTTTTCTTACATCTGCAGCTGGCTTCCACTCGATGTCATATTTTGGATATGTCCATCCATTTTTTTCTTTTTCAGCAAGGCTGTAGAGATGGCCTACTGCACATGCGACAATCATGTCTTTTCCATTGTGAGTTAAAGAATAATAAGGAATCTTTTTCATGTACACTTGTTTTTTTACCTTAGAATCAGCCAATGCATCTGCTATCTTTTTTGCAGCAGCTGGTTTTTCTGTGATGATTAATTCAACCATACCTGTATTTTCTATTTGATGTTATTTAAAGGCTTCGATTTTTAGTATTACCAAAGTTTTATAAATAACGCATTCTTAATATGATAAAAAAGAGGCAGCATAATTCTTGTTGTCAAAAAAGGAGGAATCTATATGGCAAAGAAAAAGAAAGCAAAAGGCCTTGTAGGTAACTGGGCATTTACAATTGCTTTGTTAGCAGCAGTTGTAGCAGGGATTCTTGAGCCAGCAGGGAATGCGACAATCTCGTGGATATTGGTTATCTTGGGATTGTTGATAGGATTGCTAAACATAACAGCAAAAGAAGTGTCAGTGTTTTTGATATCAGCACTTGCTTTGGTATTGATGGCAAATAACCTAAGCATACTTCCTGCGCTAGGAAGTATTTTGCAAGCAATCTTGGTGAACATTTCAGTATTTGTGGCTACTGCAGCAATATTGGTTGCATTGAAAGCAGTTTATGCACTGGCAGCTACGAGGTAAACCCTATTTCTTTTTTATTTTTTAATTTAGAAACTTTTATATAACTGGCAGAGTATATATTGGTTAAAAAGAGGTTAAATTGGAACGAATTGCATGGTTTAAGGATTTGAAAAGAGATTCTATTGCTGTTGCCGGAGGCAAGGGCGCTAACTTAGGTGAGATGTTTAATATTGGTCTGCCTGTCCCTCCTGGATTTGCTGTCACTGCACAGACCTACAAGGAATTTATAGAAGAGACCCTGATCAAAGAAAAGATTCTGGAGATAGTCAAGTCAATTGATATCAATGATACAGAGCAGCTGCAGAAAAAGGCAAACGAGATACAAAAGCTCATCGTCTCCACAGAGGTTCCTGACAAGATTAAAGAGGACATCATAGAAGCTTATGATGTCCTGTCTGCTGAGAAATCTGATTCTGTTCATGACATGGTCAAGGAAAAGGAAAAGCCGTTTGTGGCTGTGAGAAGCTCTGCAACTGCAGAGGATCTTCCTGAAGCAAGTTTTGCAGGCCAGCAGGCAACATTCCTGAACATTCAGGGTGATGAAGAGCTGATACAGGCTGTAAGAGGATGTTGGGCATCATTATTTACTGCACGGGCAGTCTATTACAGGGAGAAGAATAATTTTCCTCATGACAAGGTATTGATATCTGTGATTGTGCAGAAGATGATCGATTCTGACAAGTCAGGAGTAATGTTTTCTGCAAATCCTGCTACAAATAATCTTAAAGAGATCGTGATTGAAGGTGCTTTTGGGCTTGGTGAAGCAATTGTTTCTGGTGCTGTCAATCCTGACATGTATGTTGTTGATAAAGATACCCTGGACATCAAGAAAATTGAAGTAAAAAAGCAGAAGATCAAGATCATAAGGGATCCAGAAACCCATAAAACAGTCAAAATACCTCTAAGTGAGAAAGAAGAGGCAAAGCAGGTGCTTGACGAGAATGAGATAAAACAGCTGGCAGTTTATGCAAAGAAGATAGAAAGGCACTATGAAAAGCCGCAGGATATGGAGTGGGCTGTTGATGATGATAATATATATATTGTTCAAAGCCGCGCAATCACGACCATCAGAGAAGCTGCAGAAGAGAGAAAGATGAAAGGAGGGGGTGAAAAAGAGATTTTAGTAAAAGGAGAGATAGCATCTCCTGGGATTGCTTCAGGTGTCGTAAAGATTATCCATGATATTTCTGAACTTGACAAGATCCAAAAAGGAGATGTTTTAGTCACTACAATGACAACTCCTGACATGGTGCCTGCTATGCAGAAAGCATCTGCGATTGTCACAGATGAAGGCGGCATTACGTGCCATGCCGCTATTGTTTCCAGGGAGATGGGAATCCCATGCATTGTCGGCACCGGCAATGCGACAAGCGTGTTGAAGGATGGTGAAGAGGTCACTGTTCATGCAACCCAAGGCGTTGTTTACAAGGGAAGGGCGGAGTTTGAAAAAGCTCCTGAGAAAAAAGAGCTTGCTCCACGAACAGCTCCTGTTCCAATAATTACAGGAACCCAGATCAAGGTAATGGTCGATCTTCCTGACTATGCCCAAAAAGCTGCTGCAACTGGCGCTGACGGAGTTGGTCTGGTAAGGCTGGAGATGATCATTGCCGGCAAAGGCGAGCTTCCTGCACATTATATCAAAACAAACAGGAAAGAAGAATACATCAAGATGCTTGTCGAGGGCCTTGGAAAGATCGCATCGGCATTTAAAGGAAAGCCTGTATGGGTAAGAACATCTGACATAAGAACTGACGAATACAGAAATCTGAAAGGAGGGGAAGATGAGCCGCGTGAATCAAACCCGATGATGGGGTGGCATGCAATCAGAAGGTCTTTGGACCAGAAAGAGATTTTAGAAGCAGAATTTACTGCAATCAAAAGGCTGCATGACCAGGGGCTGACAAATATCGGCGTCATGATACCTTTTGTAATCAGATCAAGAGAGGTAAGGGAGGCCAAAGAGATAATGAGGCAGGCAGGACTAGAGCCTTGCCAGGATATTGAGTTTGGCGTGATGATTGAAACTCCTGCATCATGTTTCATAATCAAAGAATTGTGCGAAGAAGGTCTTGATTTTATCTCATTTGGAACAAATGACCTGACCCAGTTGACATTAGGAATTGACAGGAATAATGAGAGAATTGCCAAACTGTATGATGAGATGCATCCTGCTGTGCTAAGAGAGATAGCTGCTGTGATAAAGGTCTGCAAGAGGCGCGGCGTGAAAACCTCGATATGCGGACAGGCAGGTTCAAGGCCTGAGATGGCTGCATTTTTAGTTAAGCATGGGATTGACTCTATATCTGCAAACAGGGATGCAGTCCAGACCATCAAAGAGGTTGTTGCAAGGGCTGAGAGAAGATTATTGTTAGATGCTGAGAGAAAGGAGATTGAAAATCAAGATGAGTCAGCTGAAGAAGAGCAATAAATTATTTTTTTTAGGGTAATTATTTGCAATATTGCAGAAATTAAAAATTTCTGTCGCAAAAATATTTGATTTTTTGATATTAAAAAATGCCGCGAGGAAGACCGATAAAAAGCCGGATAAGACAGAATATTGTTGAGATACTTTATTTTATAGGCAAGGCTCATGGATACAAAATATATCACATCTATAATAAAATATTTCCCAGGGTTTCAATGAGGTCCATCTATTATCATCTGAAGAAGGGCTTGGCTCTGGAAGAATTTAAAATTGACCAGATAAAGCAGGAAAAAGGGGACTATAGCTGGGGAGCTACTGCTGAGAAGATCTATTATGCTTTAGGCAAGAATGCAAAGCCTAAGATTGATGAAAGAGTCAAGAGATATCTGGAACATTAGAGCTTTCTTAGAAATCCCAAAAGCGCAAACGCTTCTCTTTTTGTAAGCATTGACTTGCCGAGTATCCTTTTCCACAGTCTCTTTTGAGTCTCCCTTTTCTGCGCTGTCTCAAACGGCATCTGTTCTAATTTTTTATTGAGCAATCTCAGAATAATTTTTTTTTCTTTTTTAGTCGCAATCGGGATATTTTTTGCTAATTGTTTTTCACCTTGTTTTTTGAACAATTCATAAAATATTATTGATGCTGCATGAGATATGTTAAGTGCAGAATATTTTGATGAGGGGATATTAACGACAAAATCACATCCTAGAATCTCCTTGTTTGTCAAGCCGCTGTCTTCCCTGCCGAACAATATAGCAATTTTTCCTTTTTTTGATTTTAATTTTTCTGCAAGCTCTTCTGGAACTAGCGGCGATCTTGGTATGTTGTAATCTCTCCCAAGTTTTGAGGTTGTTCCAATGATATAATCAAATTTTCTTAGATGACTTTTTTCAACTATCTTTGATTTTTTCAGTATTGGTTTGGCATGTTTTGCCCTTTTTATCGCTTCCATGCTCAGATGGTCGCATTTTGGGTTTACAATAACAAGATTTTTCAGGCCAAAATTCATCATAGCTCTTGCCACTGCACCTATGTTTCCAGATGTTTTTGGCTCAATCAAAACAACATATATCATCGTATCAAGAATCCGACTACATAAGGGAAGAGAATATTGATTATGATCAATGCGAGGCATATCAGAGATATCCTTTTCCAGATGACGTATGCTCTTTTTTCATCAAAAAACTTTAACAGGCTTGTGTGAAGAATCCTTCCTCCATCTACAGGACCTAATGGCAGCAGGTTTGCCAGCCCAATACCAAAATTAAGAATTATCAGCCACATAAATATGTTTATTATGTGATATATCAGCGCTGAGCCAAATGCTCCAAACTTATTTTTTGCCCAATCAGTATATTCAGGAATTACCTTAAAATTTATTCCAATAACCCCTTTTGACGCATTTTCAGGACTTGGTTTTGTTGTAATCTGATAATCTTCGCTATCTGCGGTCAGGGTGATTGTCTGGCCAGGAGTCAAATTAACAAGAGGCGCAATAAACCCTGCCTCATCTTTTATTGATATATTATTTACAGCAGTTATCACCATGCCTTTTTCAAGGCCCCCTTGTTCAGCAGCAGAATCTTCTGCAATGTTTTTTATCTCAAGGCCCCTGTATTCTATCATCTCAGGAGCCAATGACCCAAAGTCAATGATTGCTGTCTTTTGGGTTATGTTATGCGATATTCCCACATCCATGCCAAAGAAATCCAGGTTTGGCAGGGCAAAACCAAACAAGAAAATCAGTATCAACGCCATCAAGATATTTGATACAGGGCCTGCTGCAAATACTGCCAGCTGCCTTGATTTTTTCTTTTTCATAAGCTTTTTTTCATCTGGCTCTACAAATGCCCCGAATATTGGGCCAAAGAAAACAATACCTGTGTTTTTTACTCTTACTTTGTATAGTGCAGACATAACTCCGTGGCTAAACTCATGTATTACAGCAACAATAAATATGCTTATCAGCGTGTACCAAAGAGGTGTTGTAATTCCTGGCAACACCAGCCCTAGAACTGGCTCTGCAGCAGGCGCAATAAAAAAATGAACAAATCCTTTTACCAGTAAAAATGATATCCAGAATAAGCCCAGATATGCGACGATTATGCCTGCCAGACCGATTAAATTCAGCAGACCAGGAGCAAACCCTGCTATCTTTTTCATCAGCTTTATGCCGATCTTGGTTCGATACAAGGCAATAAACCTTGCCTGGATGTCAAACTTCTTCCTGTTGAGATAGATCAATAGGAAAACTATAGAATAAAAAATAATAACCGGCAGCCATGCACTCATCTTATTTCTTTCTGACTGTTCTTAGGGCCTTGCTGTTGCATCTTCTGCAGGATATCTTTCCTGCAATAACTTTCATAGGATTGGCCTTTATCTTTGTCTTGCATTTTTTGCAGACAAAAACATTCTTGAACATCCTTGCTTCTGCTTCTGCGAATTTAGCCATGTTTAATCACCGGATTTAACCTGTTTCATCACCTTATCATTAAGTATTACCCAGTAAAGAATGTTACAGCCCTCTACAATCTCTGCCTTAAGTTCTTCTGGAATCTTAAGATCAAATGTCTCATATGTTTCTGCATCCATCACATTCGCCGTATCGCCATGCATTGATAACACTGTTGCTGTTTTCTTTTCAATGATCGGAGATTCTACCTTGTCATGACCTGGCATAACTGTAACTCTCTTCTGATTATCGATAAGGCCAATTGCTTCTACTCTGCATTTCGCATGACCGTGTTTTCCTGGCCTGGATGTCAGGATATTTGCTACCTTGCAGGCAGCCCCGTCTATCACAACATAGCTTCCAGGCTTTAATGATGAGACTTGAACTAATTTTGTTGCCATTTTTTATTTAGATGCTAACTTGATGTCTCCTTCTTTTATTGTCTTTCTTCCAGCATGCATCGCCAGCCTGACTGCTTTTGCTCCGATATCTTCTGCAGATTCTTCAAGAGCATTTTTTAGGGCAATTTTTGCCTTGTCTGAGACGCGCTCTGCACCTGCTTTTTTTAGTATTTTTTCCATTGCTGCCAGCGGCAATACTCTTTTTACCATTAGAAAGCCTCCTTTTTAGTGTTTTTTAAGAGTTTTTGCTCATATTTAAAATCTTCGATTTTACAGCTGTTATTCCAAGGCATAGCGCAATATTGCTGCAATCTTCCCTAGATCTTTTAGCTGAGCTCCTTCTCTTGTTTCTGTGGATATTATCTTAACTTCAGCACCTGTTTTTTTTGCTTCCTGGTCCAGCTCTTCTATCTTTTCATCATCAAGCTCCTCTGAAAGCAGCAGC
>JAFCEI010000019.1 GCA_017609245.1 Candidatus Woesearchaeota archaeon
TGGAATTTTTGATTTTAATAACAATGTATTGATGAACATAAATAACTTATATGCTGGTGGCAAAATCGGCATCGGAACAACCTCTCCTTCAACAAAGCTTGATGTGAATGGGAGTGTTAATGTGACAGGAACTGTTTATGCAACTAATTTCAGCAGCAACTCACCATTGAGACTGCAGACAGGAGGTTTGACAAGGATTTTTGTTGACGATACTACTGGTTATGTTGGCATCGGCACTTCAGAGCCTGATGATAGCTTGCATGTAACGGGCGCTATTCGATCTGATACCAGCCTGGGGGCTGCTGACCTGTATATATCAGATAGCGCAGAGATTCTTGAGTATTTATATGTTGGTGAAGATCTTTCAGTGATAGGGGAGATAATAGCAGATGGTGGAATTGGTGCTAATTATATTGAAGTAAGCAATGATCTTTATCCAGGGGATGATAATAATTCAAATCTCGGATTATCAGATAAACGTTGGGCCAATTCGCATATTATAAACTTATATGCGGCTGGAAATGTAGGAATTGGGACAACTTCACCAACAGCAAAACTGCATGTGAACGGGAGTGCAAATATAACTGGCAGTTTATATGCTGGCACTGGCTCTTCGCCTGTGCTGTTTGTTGATGATAGTGCAAATAAGGTAGGGATTGGAACAAATAACCCAGAAGAAATTTTAGAAATCAAAAACCCAAGCGGAACGTCAAGTGTTTCCATAACTGCTGGAGGAAGTTCCTATTATTCTAATCTTCTGTTTAAAGATCCGGGAAGCAGTACGGGAGGCGCAATTATATATGATCATGATGATGACAGACTTATGATCAGAACACACAACACTAACAAAATCTATATTGAAAAAGATGGAAATGTAAGTATAAGTCCATTTTCACCGGCAAAACTAGATGTGAATGGAAGAATCAAGATGAGTTATGAGAGCAATTCTGTAAGTGGAGGATCTACAGCTTATATGAGATCTGCAGGAAGTTGTTCTTCAAATGAGAGAGGAACAATGTATATTGGAGAATATAACGATCGTGATCGTTTATGTGTTTGTTTAAAGGACGCTGTTGATACATTCACTTGGTTTTGCTTTGGAAGATAAAAATGGTAAAAACTAAAATGATCCTCCTCGCACTGAAGTGCGAGGTATCACTTAATCAAACAAAAGCAGACAAATGCTTTTGGTGATAATAAGCAGGAAGCTTATTATCAGGTAAAGACCAAGATCCTTGGCTGTACTTGATGTAATTTTGAATTACATCTGCAGTAACATTGCCAACAAATCTGAAGAACTTTCCGGAGCTCCAGAAGTGTCCTTTCCTGAAGTAAGTCCTAAACCAAGGAAAGTTCATGAACAAAACAGAAGCTGTTTTGGCTTTAAGCAAAGCTAAAACATAAGTTACAGCAATGCTTGGAGGAAATCCTACAAATCAATGCACATGGTCTGACATGACCTGCAGTTCATGAATTTGCCAGCCTTTTTGAGCGGCAATAAGCTTTATCATGCCTTCAACACATGCTTTCAAGCTGTGCCTATTCAAGAAAGAATGGGCATATTTAACCTTCCACACTATGCGGAAGCAGTTTTGGCCAACAGAGTGGCTGAAATGGTTTAAACCTTTTATTTTTGTTGCCTCCTGCGCAACAAAAATGTTATAGCTCACGCTAAACAAATCGTAAAATTTGGATGCGTGCGCCGAATTTTCGCTGCGCACGCATTTATAATCAAATGTCAAAGAAAATGTTTATGGAGGACGGCGATTCCTCCTAGCACTGAAGTGCTAGGTATCCTCGCCAGATAATGTAATGAAACAAAATCCAAAAAATCGCAGTTTTACATATTCACAGATGTTAAAAAAACAAATGTTTATAAATGAATGTAAATAATTACACAATTGAGTAGAATGATACACAATAAATATTACCAAATATTGAAACAATTCCTTGGAGATTATGATAAACAGATTTATGGAAGGGAGTTGGTGGGAAAGGTCAATATAAGTCAGAAAAATATTGCTTTGGTTTTAAATGAGCTTAAAAAAGAAGGTATACTGTCATCAAAAATCAGCGGAAATATGAAATATTTTTTCCTAAATAAGTCAAACCCCCTGATTAAAAAATATTTATTGATCACAGAGATGGAACGCTCGGTTAGATTTTTAGAAAAACATCCTAAAATTAAACAAATCTCAATTAGTATTAAAGCAGATATTTTGTGTATCTTTGGGAGTTATGCAAAAGGTGTGCAAAAGAAAGGGTCTGATCTAGATTTATTTATTGTGGGCAGATACAACAAAGACAAAATTAAAAAGCTTGAAGATAAGTACGATGTAAAGATCAGTATAAAAAACGCTTCGAGATCAGACTTTATTAAATCCATAAAAGAAAGCGACCCCTTAATAAAAGAAATAATCTCAAACCATGTTTTAATCTCAGGCTATGAAGAATTTATTGAAGAGGTAATAAAATGGTGACAATTAAATGGTGTTTAAAAAATAAAAATGGGATAGAATTAATAGAACCCAACGAAAATATGGCAAACTCTTATTTAAAAATGGCAGAAGAATCTCTGGAGATGGTCCCAAAAACAAAAGAAAGCAAGATATGGTCAGCTTCAACTGCTTATTACACATTATACTACTCTATTTACGCGGTTATGATGAAAATTGGTGTAAAATGTGAAATTCACTCTTGTTCAATAGAATTTATGAAACAATTCTTATCAAAGTATTATGACTCAAATAATGCAGAGTAAATAGAAAAAGCATTCGATATGAGGAATGATGCCCAATATTACCCTGGCAGGCTGATATCTGATGCAGAATTAGAGCATATAAAAAAAGAGGCAGCTAATTTTTTTGTGAAAACCAAAGATATCCTTTCAAAATAACTGAAGAAGATATAATAAAAATAAGAAATAAACTAAACGAGCAAAGATGAAACATATGATTCAAAAATGATACACAACAAAAAAGCGCAGTTTTACATATTCACAGCTGTAATCTTATGCACATATTTATTCAGTTTGGTGTCTGTGATTTCACAAAAAACAGAAGAAAGCGACAAGTTTGAGATATTGAAGGAAAATTACGTAAAAGAGAGTTCAGAAGCAATAAACTCTGCAGTATACAACAAGGGTGATGTTTCAGACCAGTTAGATGATTTTAGCACGAATTTTATTGATTATGCAAAGACAAAGGGTATTGATCTGGAGATGCTGACCATAGTGGTGCAAGATGACATAGAAATAAATAATTATTTAAATGGAGAAGCACAAATAAACAATAATGTCCTCAATAAGGGACAAAATTTAATAATAGATAAAACAGACCAGATAACTGTTGAAGCATATGGAAATGAGTATGTTTTTGATATGTCTGATGAGCCTTTGCAATTGAAAGGCATGCTAAGAACTCAGAAAGACAGTAACATACAGGTGCACATAATACAATGAAAAAAGAGGGAATAAACATGGTTTTGTATAATAAGAGAGGCATTGCAATCTGGATGTCTTGGGTGCTGTTGATAGCATTCATGGTAGCTTTAAGTGCATTTATGAACCAGTGGATAACTGGATATTCAAGATCTACTGCAGAAGATATAGAAACAACATATGATGAAGAGAGCTGCACAAGGGTTGCATTGGACATATCTGGGTGTCAGGAATCAGAAAAATTGAACATTGAAGTTGAAAATAATGGTGATCTGAGCATAGATAAGATCATATTCAGATTATATGACCTATACAGTGAGGTAGAATCAAAAGAAAAAGAGGTTGACATTAAAGCAGGCAAGACAAAATACGTAGAAGTGCTGAAACAAGGAACAATCCACATGGTAGAAAGCATACCTGTTTTAGTAAGCGATGATGCAGTGACTGTGTGCAGAAACAAGATGCATGTGTTGGAAGACATTGAAACATGCTAAATAAAAAAGAGGCTGTGCGAAATAAAATTTCGCTGGCCTCAGATTAAAAAAAATCAGAGGTGAGAAAGATGGCAAGGCTATCTGAAAAAAATAAAGAATTGATTGACCTGGAGCTGGAGAAATCAAGGCTAAACAGAGAAAAGAGTGTCATGGTATTGAACAAGGCATTATTCCTTTATTTCTGCTTTTTATTTGTGGGAATTATTGGCTTTATCAATAAATATATATCTGCAGCATATCTGAATATCTTAATAGTTTTAGCTTTAATAGCTTTGATTATAGGCATCTTTCCTTATGTAAATGTGATGCATAAGGAAGAAAGAAGGTTAAATCAATTAATATCTAAAATAAAGAGAGGTGGAAAATGAGAATAGGAAAAAAAGCGGTTAGTCCGTTGATCGCAACTGTGCTGTTGATTGCATTTGCAGTGGCTCTTGGAGCAGTTGTGATGAACTGGGGAAGAAGTTATGTAGAAACAACAGCAGAATATGCAGAAAGAGGGTCTGACATACAGATATTGTGCAGCAGGGACATAAATCTGAAGGTAGTGGATGGAGTAGAAAACAGTTTGTGTTATAATGACACTGAAAAACAAATAAATTTTATGCTAGAGAATGCAGGGACGATAGACATAGAGGGTCTGCAAGTAACAGTAATTGGAGCAAGCGATATTAACACAACTGACTTAGATAATGCGACAATTGAGATAGGACATATTAAGAGATTTAATGTAAACTATAACAATGACACGATGGGTGAAATATTAGAGATCAAGTTTGTTCCTATGATAGAAACAACAACAACCAAAACATCAGTTCCATGCGCTAACTCGCCATTGAGAAAAACAGACATTACAGAGTGTGAATAAATAGATGGCTAAAAAACAGACAATAGCTGTTGTTGTTTTTTTAGCTATATTCATACTCCTTGGAGCGTATATTGCAGTAAGAACAGCAGTGATATACAGGATGGGAACTGGTTTTGCAAATGAGACATCAACGTCAACAGTGCAATGTGTCGGGTATATCTATGATATCCGAAATATAGAATACAGCAACAATCTGCTGGGTTTTGACCTGCAGAACAAGCCATTCAGCAGATATGACATCGATGAGATTGTAGTGATCAGTGAAAATGACCTAAAAGAGGTCATAACCAGGACTATCATCGGAACTTCGAAAAGGATTGAGATTGATGATTTCAGCATCAACAACACGTTTTTGGTTGCTCCTGTTGGCTGCGAGGTGTATGGAAAGGCCTACAATATAACATGAGAGAGGTATGAGTGGTCAAAAAACCTAAAAAAAGAGGGCAAGTATGGATTTCAGCAGTATTGTATGTGCTGATAATAGTTGTAGCGATAACAATTATCCTGAGCACAGGCCTGCCAATATTAGAAAAGATGAAAGATAAAACAGTGTTTACACAGGCAAAGAATACTCTGTTGAATCTTGACCAATATTTCCAAAGGATAAAAGATGAGGGGCAAGGAAGCCAGAGAGTTGTTCCTGTTGAGATCAGGAAGGGCAATCTTGCCATTGAAGGAGACAAGCTATTATGGCAGCTGGAAACAGAAGCAGAAATATTACAGCCGCGCTCTTCAATTGATATAGGAAATATCAAGATAAGCTCAAACAGCGACGTAGATACGACTGAAACAGACAGCCATTATATACTGGAAAACAGCAAGATAAGAGCGAATATTTCAAAATGTTCGTCATGTCCTGCAAACCAGCTGATTGAATCGCTTTATTTCAAGGATACCTCTACCTTGCTGGCTGGAAATTTTTCATTTGATCTGGATGGGCAAGATCTAACAGTAAATTACACGATGATGGTCCCTGAAGGAAACAACACAAACATAGGCTCAGCAACTGTAACTGCATATCTGATCAACCAAACCCAAGATTTATTATTAACATTAGAAGGAGGAGCAGATTTTATCAAAATCAACTTAGAATAAAATGTCACCAAAACCAATAAAAATTATCTCTACAAAGAATGAAAAAGCAAAGCCTGCCAAGAAGGCACCAGTACCTACAAAAAAAGGCGGGTTTCAGATAGATCTGATGCCGAAACTGGTTGCGCTGCCTGATATTGAAAAGGTAGACAAGACCAAGCTTAATGTTAGATATCCTTTGCTTCCACCCTATGCTTATGCCCATCTATTTTGGAATTCTAAAAACAAAGAATTGGTTTATTTTGTTCAAGAACCTCTGCTAAATGATACTGAAAAAGAGCTGTTGAGGCTGGTCCAGCTGGGGCTGGAGGAGATGATAAATATCAGCTTTATCAAGGCTGTTAAAAGTGCCTCAGTAATGGAATATCTTGAAAGGAATGTGCAGAGCATATTACTTGAACTTGGGACAAAAGTAAGCAAAGATACATACAACAAGATAATGTATTATATCTACAGAAACTCTGTTGGATTAAACCAGATAGAGCCGCTGTTAAGAGATTTTTATATAGAAGATATAGAGTGCAACGGTACTGGATTTCCAATATATGTTGTTCACAGAAAATATGGAAACCTGAAAACAAACGTGATGATCAAGACAAAAGAAGGATTGACTGATTTTGTTGAAAAACTTGCCCAGAAATGCGGCAAATATGTGAGTTATGCTAATCCGTTATTAGATGGAAGTTTACCTGACGGAAGCAGAGTAAATGCAACATACACAGAAGACATAACAACAAGAGGGCCGACATTTACTATCAGAAAATTTACAAAAGAACCATGGACGCCCATCAACCTGCTCGCCTACAACACCGCTTCTTCAGAAGCGTTTGCATATCTCTGGATAGCTATAGAAAACAAGATGAATATCATGACCATAGGCGAGACTGCATCAGGAAAAACAACTTTCCTAAATACTATTGCACATTTTATACCTCCTGAATCCAGGATTGTAAGCATAGAAGATACAAGAGAGGTGGCATTAGCCCACATAAACTGGCTGCCATCTGTTACGCGAGTCGGGTTTGGCATGCCTGCTGCAGGACAAAAGATAGGTGAGATAACCTTATTTGACCTGCTTAAGGAAACTTTCAGACAAAACCCTGATTATGTTATTTTGGGGGAGACAAGAGGTGAAGAGACTTATGTATTATTTCAGGGAATGGCATCAGGCCACCCTTCATTGGCCACATTCCATGCAGGCTCTGTTGACACTTTTGTAAGAAGATTAGAGACTCCTCCGATAAACCTCCCTGCCTCACTAGTGGAAGGCCTGGATATTATCTGTGTCACAACGCACGTCAAAACACCAAAGCTTAATATAAGAAGGGTCAGGGAGATCGATGAGGTAATAGAAGTCAAGGAAAAGATTGGTGCTGTCAAGTCCAATGTCTTATTTGAGTGGAACGCTATAAAAGACAAGTTTGATGCTTTTAGGAAATCTCATGTCTTGCAAAGCATATCAGACAGGACTGGGATATCTATGAAGGAACTTACAAAGGAATTGAAAAGAAGAGCTGAACTTCTGGAAAAGATGCACAAAAAAGGTATCTTGGGCTTAAAGGAGTTTAGTGCAGTGATAAATGAATATTACAAAGATCCTGCTGCTGTCAGGAAAAGGTTTGGGATCAAATGAGTGCAGAAGAACTTAGGCAAAAACTAGACCAGGTGGTTGTAGCAGCTGAGTTCTATGATGAATTGGGTAAACAGCTCATCAAAGACAATGTTGAGCTTGAGAACGTGAAAACAAAGATGAATTTTGCCAAGCAAGAGATTTTAAAACTGCTATTGGATGCAAAGCAGCACATTGAAGAGATAATCCACGAAGGGATTTAGCTGGTGGAGATTTAGGATGTTGAACAAAGCAATAAAGCCTTATGTAAAAAAAATTCTAGAACTAATCGGTGAGTTTGAACAGTATTCTTCATATAAGAAAGATTTTACAGAAAGGGTTTATAAACTGAATAATGACTATCAGCGGAAAAAGCTGGATTATTTTGAATATTCTGAAAAGCTAAAAGATATCTTAAAAGGAAAAACAACAAAAGAGTGGCAGGACTATTATAATTCTGAGATACAGTCTCTTCTGAAAGAGATTGAATATTATAATGCCCAGCTGTATTATGCTGTTTATTCTGACAAAAGCTATGAACAACTGAAAGTGCATGTTCCTTCAGTGATTGAGAAAAGTGCAGATTTTATTGCTGACCAGGTAGACATGGTCGAGGAAGCAAGGCACAAGGCTGTACTGAAAGCCAGGAGATTTGAGAGAAAAGAAGAAGAAAAATTGAAAGATGAGATAAAGGAGCTGAGGCATAGGCTAAAGATAGGGTTTAACAGGCTGAAGAGAGCTGGTGAAAGAGAAAAAACAGCAATAGAAAATGATGTCAAATCAATAAGACATGCCATAAAGATAAGAGTCAATAGGCTGAAGAGAGCTGGACTGCGTGAGCAGGAAAAACTTAACCACGAGCTTAAGGAGCTGAGGCATAGGCTAAAAATAAGCCTCAACCGCCTGAAAAAGGTTGGTAAAAAAGAGAAAGAGGCTATCAAAGATGAGATAAAATCAATAAAACATGCCATAAAGATAAGAGTCAATAGGCTGAAGAGGAGCGGAGCAAAGGAAATCCATGTTGCAAGATTAACAAGCAGCAGGCTGGTGAGAAAAGAAAAGAAAAAAGCTGAGAAAGAGCTTGAATCGCTGCAGCATCTCCTAAAACTGAATTTGAAAAGGTTAAAGAGATTAGGATTCAAAGAATCTGAGCTGCTCATGGGAGAGGTAGTAGACCTAGAACATCTGTTCAAAACAAGGCTAAGAAAACTAGGTAACTTCATAAGAACTGAAATTGAAGGGGCTGAAGAGCTTTCTAGAACTGCTGTTGCAACTGCAAAAAAGCCATTTATCATGGCAAAGAGGCGGTTAAAATCAAGGATCAAAAAAGCTGGAACATTTGAAGAGAAGCAGGTTGAAAAGATACGTGATGACATTAAGCAGATAAAACATGCTATCAAACTAAGGATAAGAAGATTAGAGAGATTGGAAGAAAAGGTAATTGAAGAACCTGCGATAAGCACAGCTCACTGGTTGAGATTAAAAGCAAGAAGATTCAAAAGAGCTGTTTCCAGGCCATTTATTACTGTAAGATCCAGGTTTAAGAGAGCAAAGGTTAAAAAAATTCCTGCAAAAGCAACTGCACCTGCTGTTGAAAAGCCTACTTTGTTCAGCAGATTAAAACTAGTGCTTAAACCAAGAGAGAGAGTGCCTTTATTTGAGAAGATAATTGAAAAAAAAGAGATGCCAAAACCTCTTATTAAGTCTGTCAAAAAGCCGTTGCTGACCAGATTAAGCCAAGCATTGAGAGCACCATTTGAGAAAAAAGAAGAATTTATATCTGCAAAAACTGAGGTTGGGAAGAGTTTGCTTGACCTGGAAGTGCTAAGGGAAAAGGAATTAAAAAAGGTTGCTGCTGAGCTGGTAAAGCCAAAGATACTGGCTGAAGAGGCTGAAAAGGTTGCTGCAGTATTAAAGAAAAAAGAGGCAATCACGCTCTATAAGCCTTCAACAATCGGGGCTATTGCAAACTTAACTGTCAGAAAGATATCTCTGTTCTTCATAAACAGATTCCCTGCTTTTTTTGAACAGTTATATATGAACCTGAGGCTGGCAAACATAAGAATATTGTCAAATACCTATGTAAATATAATGTTCTTGTTTTGTTTTGTTGGATTTTTCGTCGGGCTTGTGCTTTTCTCAATATTCTATCTGTCCTTGATAAAAGGGCTGATAGCAGCAGTGATTGTTATGCTGGCTGTATTTACTGGATTTTATTATTATCCTACAAATATATTCAGGCACAGGATCAGGAGCATAAAAACAAACCTGCCGTTTGCAATCAACCACATGGCAGCTGTGGTAAATTCAGGAGTATCTCCTACAAATATGTTCAGGCTGATATCTGAATCAAAAGAATATGGGGAGATAGTTGTAGAAATAGGGAAGATAGTTGAATTTGTTGACCTCTTTGGATATGACCTTACCTCTGCGATAAGAAGTGTTGCTTCCACAACCCCTGAAAAAGGGTTTAAAGACTTTTTAGATGGGCTGATAACTACTGTAGAAAGCGGAGGTGACATAAAATCATATCTAAAGGAAAAGGCTGAGGCCACCCTATATGATTACCAGATCGAAAGGCAGAAATATGTTGAAACAATATCAACTTATTCAGATATATATACTGGGCTGCTGATAGCAGCCCCGTTATTTTTTGTTATTGCTCTGGCACTGGTGTCTGTATTAGGCGGAACAATAGGCGGGCTGCCTGTTGACGTGGTTATCTCGATCGGAACATATGTGATCATACCTTTCCTTAACATAGCATTTATTGCATTTTTGGAGATGACTCAACCAACGATTTGATAAGATGGGAATCAGACATAAAATAGGGATCATACTTGGAATTTTTATTTTGATAGTTGACATAATATACCTGTCTGATGCTCCGATATTCGTCCCTTT
>JAFCEI010000078.1 GCA_017609245.1 Candidatus Woesearchaeota archaeon
TCCGTCGTAGCCTGGTTTAACTTTTATCTTTCCTTCCCTGTTGTCAATAATCGCTTTTGCTATCTTTGGGTGAGTGACCTTCTCTAGTTCTTCTTGAGGGACATTCAGCAGGATGTTGAACTCTGATCTGAATGCATCTATTAATTGATTGTAGAATGTCCAGACTTTTTTTGTTGCAATGCCTGAACTTGTGAGAGTTGATATGATCTCTGATAATGGAATCAGGCGTTTAAACGGAGCTGTGCCTTTTGGCTTAAACCCTTCTGGCCTGTCTGCCAGCTGCTCTACGCGATATTCAACACCAAGCGTCAGCTTTCTGCCGCATTTAGGGCAGATGCTTTTTAGTTTTATCGTCTCTTTTGGGCTCATACAGACATTGCATTTCCTGTGGCCATCCCAATGGTATTTACCATAAGCAGGATCAACTTCGATTGTCTCTTTGATGTTTTTCCCCCTTATTGCCTTGATTATTTCTTTATAGTTTGGCTTGCAGCTGAAGACAGTTGCTTCTCTTCCGATTCTCCATGGCCAGAAGCTATGGAGATCTGAGAAAGATACCAGTGCAAACCTGTCTAATCTTGACAGCCTCCAGTTCATTGCAGGATCGCTGCTAAGTCCTGTTTCCAAAGCATGTATGTGTTTTGTCTGGTCTTTGAATGATTCTTCAACAGAGTCAAAGCCAGACATGCTTCCCAACAGCCCGAACCAAGGTGTCCAAGCATGCGCAGGGATTATCTCAATATCATTGCTTATCTTTGTCAATTCATAAGCCATCTCATCGCAGGGTATCTTGAATATCGGCCTGCCATCATAGTCAACTCTTCCATGTTTTTTGAAATATTCTGTTATCTGATCAACAACCTCAAAACTTGGAGCAAGGATTATATTATGAACTCTTCTCCCCTTGCCCTGGTCAGTATACATCAAAGAAACCTCTGTCTGCAATAAGAAGGGAAAACCTGTTTTTGTCTTAAGAACGCCGTCCTGTTCTGTCAGGTTCTGCTTTAATTCCTTATACCATAAAGGGTGTGTGAAATCCCCTGTTCCCAACAGGTCAACACCTTTTATCTTTGCATATCTTTCCAGGTTTTTCAGGTCCAGCTGCTTTGAAGTTGCCCTGGAATATTTGCTGTGTATGTGAAGGTCTGTTATTATCATTTTTAACCAGTCAGTTTTAGATGTTTGCCAAAAGGTATCTTGTGATCTGCACCCCATAGATCAACCTCATACCATCTGTTTTTTATCTTTATCTTAAGATATTGGTGGGGCCAGGTAAGATAGTATGTACTGTATCTTGTTTTTATTTCTTTTTCTGAGAATCTTTTGCTTTTTATCAGCATGACTCTTAGTATGTAATTTTGGGCATCGCACGGCTGAAACCCTTTTGTTTTCCATAGCTTTTCCAGGTCTCTTCCAAATAATCGTAAGGGATGCTTGAAAACCCCCCTTCCTTCAGAAGTATATCTCTTGTTGACAAGTTCATATGATCTTTTGACAAAATCAAGGTCACTTGATGTTTTTTTGTTTATCTTGTCTATTGCTGTTTGCATGGTTCTGGGTATGTTTTTTGGAATCTTTTTAGGAGTTATGATCGGTAGTGCTATATGCGCTGCAACAGAAAACAAGACAAAAGCCCCCAATATTGTCGAGAATATATATGCCATCATATCATCGCCTTTTTGATCTCATTTCCTCCAACCCTTTCTTCAGCAGGGATTAATCTTAATCCCAGCGTCTTGTAAACATCTTTTTCTGTTCTTCCTGCAATATATTTATCTGTCTTCCTGTCAAATATTCCATATTCGCTTAGCTTGTAACCTTTCTTGATCGACAGCAGCTCCATAGCTTTTTTCAGGAACAATTCTTAGGTCTGCCTGGATCCCGCTTTTCAGGATCGTGGTTGATTTTGTTTTTCCTTTGCCTAAGATTTGTTTGACATTTTTTAGTTTTGTAAATACATCCATGGTCTTTTTTGGGTCTTTTGATGTTGCTAATATGTCAATATCTCTTATGGTTTGTTTTTTTCTTCTTATAGATCCGCAGACCAGAACTTTTGTTGTGTGCGGTTTTAATTGTCTTATTATGCTGTTTGCAATCGGCAAAACCTTTTGCAATGGAACTCTTCCTGGAGATCTTTTCATCATTGCAAGGCT
>JAFCEI010000020.1 GCA_017609245.1 Candidatus Woesearchaeota archaeon
AAAATATTCAGATATATACGCGCAGATGGTCTAATGGTATGACAATGGCCTTCCAAGCCATTTATCCGGGTTCGAATCCCGGTCTGCGCATTTCAGCAAACATTTAAAAACTTTAAAACTATCTCTTATTCAGAGGTGATTAACAAGCCTCTGAGCTTGTTCTGTTAAGATGAAACTGAAACCAGCTTGGGTTGGATTGGGAATGGCACTGATGTATGCTATGTCATGCATACCTAATTCTGTAAAACTGTCAAGAGAATTAAAGAGCTTAAGAGATAATTTTATCAATGTTGCAGAAGCAGGCCCATCAGGCATTAAATCAAAAGCAGCAGGGTTTGGCGAGAGAGACATCAAGATGCTTGATTATGACGGCAAGCTGGAGCAGATCATAGACCAAAGGGACAAGTATCTAAAACAGAACAATGGAGTTGCCATGGGCGGTTGGATCGCTTTCAAAAGGGTTGGCGAGCAAGGATACAGAGCAATAACCTCAAAAATCGTTGTATGTTACAACCCTTTCAGAAAAATAAAAAAATACGGAGAATAAGATGTATGAGGAATATCCTGCAGAATACTGGGACTTATATGCAGTAATCCCTTCTGAAAATTATGAGATAGGGGCTGCCAGGAACAAATATGCAGCTCCAAGAAAAACTGCAGAGATGGCGATGAGATACTTTGACAAGATACACCCTGTATTAGACATAGGTGCAGGGACTGGACTTGCAGGAGAGATCTTGGCCAGCAAGGGATATGTGGTTGATGGAGTTGATTTTTCAAAAGGCATGCTTTTGCAGGCCAGGCACAAGGGCTACAGGAGATTATTCTGCGAAGATATCAGGAATCCTAACATATCAAATGCCAAGACAATCTATAAGTCATTCATAAGCACAGGGGTTTACGGCGATTATATCAAAATAAACGAACTTGAAAAGATGTGCGCTTTTCTTGATGAGGATGGCATTGTTGCACTGTCAGGCAGGGCAGTTAATCTCAACAGCCTGATAAAAACTTTCAAAGGTCTTGGGCTTGAGATTCTAGAAGATGAGTGTGATTTAGGCCACATTGATGCGACGTTTGGAGATTGGGTAAAATACAGGTATGTTATCGGAGCAAGGCGCAAGAGAATATTATTTGAGGATTATTCTAACCTGAATAATACAGTTCCCCTGTAAACCATCTTGCTTGTCTGCCTGTTTATTGAATGAAATTTCTTTGATTCTTTAAGCTCGCCCTTAAATGCCTTTTTCAATTTTCTGCCCAGCTCCCTCAGAAACTTGTTAGAAGAGACATAATAATCAATTCCGCCTGATTTCAGCTCAACTGTCTTTGCTATCCATTCTTTGGGATTTTTCTTGAACTGATTTTTTATAAATCTAAGCACCTCATCATCTGGATTTCTTATCTGCAGTATGCCTTCAAAATATTCATTTGCCATACATATTAGTCTGCGTCTGCATTATAAATAATTACCTATTTTTAATAAAAAGCTATATAAATAAAGACTTCATATTATCTGTCATGGCAGACAATGAAATGAAAAAGATTTCTGACATAATCTGGGAAATACCTAAGACAGGCAAGATGAATGTGCCGACAAGGATATTTGCTTCTGAAGCATTGCTGGAAAAGATGAAGCAGGACAGGACTTTGGAGCAGGGGAAGAATGTTGCATGCCTGCCAGGGATTTACAAACACGCCATCATATTGCCAGACGGTCATGAGGGATATGGATTTCCGATTGGAGGTGTTGCTGCCCTGGATTACGAGAAAGGCGGGATTTCACCAGGTGGAATCGGCTACGATATTAATTGCGGCGTAAGATTGCTGAGAACTAATCTTAAGAAAGAAGATATATATCTTAAGATCAAGGAATTATTGGAATCGCTGTTCAAACACACTCCTGCAGGACTGGGAAGTTCAAATATTCGCGTTGATAAAGATGTTTTAGAGCAAGTGCTGAATAAAGGAGCTAGATGGGCTGTTGAGAACGGCTATGGAAACAAAGATGACCTGGAAAACTGTGAAGAAAACGGAAGCATGTCAACAGCAGATGCTTCAGCAGTTTCTGACCAGGCAAAAAAAAGAGGGATGAAACAATTAGCTACACTGGGCTCTGGAAACCATTTTTTAGAAGTGCAGTATGTTGATAAAATATTTGACAAAGAGGTTGCAGAAGCCTTTGGCATCACAGAAGAAGGCCAGGTTACACTGATGATCCACTGCGGATCAAGAGGCTTGGGACATCAGGTTTGTTCTGATTATCTGAGGGAGATGGAAAAAACACTTCCAGATATAGTTGCAAAAATGCCTGACAAGGAACTGGTTTATGCGCCTGCAGGGCATGAACTGTGCAACAGATATCTAAAAGCAATGTCAGCTGCTGCTAATTTTGCATGGTGCAACAGGCACATTATCGGCCATCAGTCAAGGCTCGCATTTGATGAAATTTTTCCCAATGCAAAACTAGATACTGTTTATGATGTTGCACACAATATTGCTAAGGTTGAAGAGCATGATATTGATGGTAAACTAAAAAAAGTTTACATGCACAGAAAAGGCGCAACAAGGGCATTTGGGCCTGGAAGAAAAGAGATACCCAAAAAATACCAGAAAGTCGGCCAGCCGATCATATTGCCAGGCTCAATGGGAACTGCATCTTATATTTTAGTTGGAACAGAACAGGGAATGAAAGCGTCATTTGGATCGACAGCACATGGTGCTGGAAGAACAATGTCAAGACATCAAGCATTAAAACAATGGCGCGGGGAATCGCTAAAAAAAGAGCTTGAACAAAAAAATATCTTCGTAAGGTCTGCATCATGGAAAGGAATTGCAGAAGAAGCTCCAGGAGCTTACAAAGATGTTGACGAGGTTGTTGAGGTTTCCCACAAGGCAAATATTGGGAATAAAGTTGCAAGATTAAAACCAATAGGTGTTATAAAAGGATGAAACAGTACGAATTCCTTCCCCATACAGCAGACACAAAGATCAGAGCATATGGAAAAACATTAGAAAAAGCATTTGAAAACACAGCTTATGCTATGGCTGATGTTATCACAGACCATACCAAGATAAAGCCTGATGTTGAAAAGACAATAAAAGTCAGCTCTGAGAACAAAGAAGCACTCTTATATGACTTTCTTGAACAATTCCTGATATTGTTAGACAGTGAAGGGTTTATCCTGAACAAAGTGAAAGAAATGAAGATCGAAGATAACAAGCTTTCTGCAAGGATTATCGGCGATGATAAGCCTGAGAATTATGACATTAAGACACATATAAAAGCAGTGACTTACCAAGAGATGTTCATCAAAAAAGAAAAAGATAAGTTTGTCATCCAGGTCATTTTTGATATCTAGGAATTAAAATTTAGCGTCGATAGAACCAGCAGTCGGCCTAACTTTTTTCTCTGTTGTCTTTGTCTTTTCAGTGATATCTTTCTTGCCATCAATGTTGTTTGCGCGCGGCTGGCGATCAGCCCCTTTCAGATATTCATGTCTTGACGCATACCTTGCATCACCAAACCCATTATTGATGTATTGTTCCACATAAATCGGCATCTTATAGTTTACCTCCTTCACAAATCATCAAAACTAGTAGTTTATAAAACTATCTAAATCTTTAAAGAAGTAACTTTACTGATTCCATGATCAGCCATGCTGATACCATAGAGAGAATCAGCTTCTGAGATGATAGAATCATTGTGGCTGATGATAATATACTGCGCATTATTGCAGTAATTCCTTATCAGATGTGAGAATTTCTCTGAATTGTGCTTATCCAAAGCTGCATCAACCTCATCCAGAACATAAAATGATGCTGGCCTGTATTCCTGAACAGCAAATATAAATGCAAGAGTTGTAAGTGTTTTTTCTCCTCCTGATAAGCTCCTTATGTCAAGGAACTTATTCGAAGATATCTTGACTTTCAGTGACATCCCAGCTTCAAATGGATTTTTAGGGTCTTCCAGCTGCAGGAATGCTTTGCCTTTTTTAGACAGGTCAGAGAATATCTTTTGGAAATTCTCGTTAACAGCATCAAATGTCTGCATGAACAAACCTGATTTCTTCTGGTCAAGTTCTGCCATCAAGTTCAGTATTTCATCTTTTTCAGTCTCTATCTTTGTCTTCTTCTCTATCAGCGCTTCATACTCTTTCACTACTGCTTCATATATCTCCAGGGATTTCATGTTCACAGAACCCATCTGGTCTTTAAGCCTCTCAAACCTGTTGATCTCTCTTTTCAGCTCATCCTCTCCCCTGTTTGTGATCAGCTTAACACCTTCATACTGCTCAAAGTCCTGTTCAAGTCCTGCGAGTTCTGCATTTACTTTTGCTAATTCTAAAGAAATGCCGTTATTTTTGATCTCAATCTGTCTTACATTCTCGAGAATAGAATCAATCTTGATCTCGTCTCTCTGTATGGACTCGTTTTCTTTTGTCCGTTTGCTGAACAGTTCCTTGAACTTGGAGTGAAATACCTCTTCCTGCTTTTCTTTTTCAGACAATCTCTTACTGTCTTCACATATCTTCTTTTCAAGCCCTTCTATCTCTTCATTAAACTCAGACTCGTATTTCTCATTTTGTTTTATGATCTTTTCAGTATTTGCTTTTTCAGCTGCAAGCATATCATTCAACTGGATATCAATATTTTTGATCTCTGCATTTATGTTGATGATCTCTTCATTAAGTGATGTTTTCTGCTCTTCAAATGTATTTAATTCTGCTATAAGTGCAGGATCCCTCAGCTGCGAGATCTGGTTTCTCAGCTGCTGTTTTTTGATCTTCAGGTCAGCTAATGATTTATTGCTGACTAAAACATCTTCCCTCAGTTTTTCAAGTTCTTTATCTATAGAATTAAGCTTTGCCTTGAGTTTTTGTTTCGCATCTCTGGAAGCGTCTGTATCTGCACTGTCCAGATGCAGGCTCTTTTCTGTCTTTATTATGTCGCCTTCCAGGTTGGCTTTCCTTTGCTTCAGGTCATTTATCTTCTGCTCATTGCCTTCTCTTATATTTTCAAGAGTCGTAATTGTCTTCTGGAGTTCGCTGATCTTTTCATGCTGTTCTTCCAGTTCCTTAAGTGTATCTTTTTCCTTGAATCCGCCTGATTTGATCTTTCTGAATCCGCCATGCATCACGCCAGACATCTCTGCTACATCACCGTCAAGAGATACATATTTGGCCTTGTTAAGCCCCAGTTTTCTCGCTGTTTCTATGTTTTTCACGATGATGGTGTTTGCAAACACATAAGAAAATGCTTTTTTGAATTTTGGGTCAAAGCTCACCAAGTCCAAAGCCAACCCAAATGCTGAATTGCTCTGTTTTGAGAGTTTTTTTATCCCAGCAGATGTTTCTCTTGATTTTATCTTGTTCAAAGGGATGAATGTGGCTGTACCCAGCCTGTTCTTCTTAAGATAGTTTATGCACTGGTTTGCTACCCTATCATCTTCAACAATAATGCTATTCATCCTTGGGCCTGCTGCAACTGACAAAGCTGTGCTAAACTTGGAATCAACATTTCCTAAGCCCGACAATGTGCCATGAATTCCTTTAATTCCTGACTTTGACAATAATTGGACTGATTTTGAACCAAGCGACGTGTGCTCTGCGGTCATCGCTCTTGCTTCAAGTGCTGCAAGATCCTGCTGTAGCTTAAATATCTTTTTTCTGTTGTCTCCCAGCTGACATGCTAAAGAAGAATCTTCATCTAATAATTTGTTTAAATCAGATGTTAGTGTTTTAAATAGGTTTTTGTTATTTTTCAGTTCATCTAACTGGGCAGAATGCTCTTTTTCAAGCTGTTTTACTTTTGAAATTTTTGTGTCAATAGTATTGATCTCAAATTCCAGCTTGTCCTTTTCTCTTAAAAGATTTTGCTGTTTCTCAATCAGCGAAGTCACATGCTTCTGCTTTTCCTCTGCTTCCTTGTCTATGGTTTCTATCTGCTCGTCTATTGAAGAGGTTGCATCCAACTTGTTGTCTGCCTTGAATTTGGCCAGGTTTTCTTCAATCTCCTTTTTTGTTCCCAATTTTTTGTTTTTTTCAGCAGTTAATCTTGATTTTTGGGAATTAAGGTCATCAATTTTCTTGTCTATATCTTCTAACCCCAGTTTCAGCTGGTCCTGCCTCTGCTTAAGCTTGACAATCTCATTCTTACATGAGTTCAGCCTTGTTTTTGAAGAAGCAATGTTCACCTTAAGGTCTTCTATGGATTTTCTCAGGCTTAGCTGCTCTACCTCACCTTTTTCCTCAATCTCTCTTGTTATGCTGCTTACTGTTTCTTTTTTCTCTGCAATATCTTGTTTAAGCTTTGCAATCTTTGCCTGCTGTTTTTCTATTTCTTCCTTGTTCTTATCCAGCCTTGCTGTAAACTCATTTTTTGATTTCAGCCTTTTCTGGATCTGAAGATTGAGATATGAGGCTCTATTCTGCATGATCGCATCGCTCATCTCCTTATATTTCAGCGCATGATCCCTGTCTTTTTTCAACTCTCTCAGATATGTCTTTCTCTCTGTCAAGACTATCTCTGCTTCTTTCAACTTGTTGTCTGTCTTTTCAAGCTCTTTAAGGGCCTTGTTTTTCTTTTCCTCATAAACAGCAATGTCTGATATCTCTTCAAGAATCATCCGTTTCTGCATAGGGGAAAGCTCGACAAACTTGATAATATCTCCCTGCAGCACTATATTGTAGCCGTCAGGATCGATCCTTGCCAATGCCAGCATATCCAGTATCTGCTGCCTCGTCATTGTCTTGTCATTTATCTTATATGTGCTCTGGCCGTTCTGCTTGATTATCCTGGATATCTTTACAGTAGTGTCTTCTGTTGGAAATGTTTTGTTGGAATTATCAAAAAATATAGAAACCTCTGCACTCTTAGCAGGGTTTTTGTGCTTTCCGCCGTTGTATATGAGGCCAGACCCTTTTTCAGCCCTCATCCCTTTGGCACTGCTCTTTCCAAGAACAAAGCATAGTGCATCGCCTATGTTAGATTTTCCTGATCCATTTGGTCCTAGGATGCAGTTAAACCCCTTGCCAAATAACAATTCTGTATGGTTAGCAAAAGATTTGAACCCATGCATCACTATCTTCTTGATGTGAGTCATTATCTTAGTTTTTCTATCAGTGACAAAGACGCATTTAAAGTGCTGATCTCATCTATATCTACTTTGTATTTGCCATAATCCAGCCTGGCTTTGCATCTAGGGCAGACTTTTGGGATCTTCTCATCTCTAGTCACCCAGCTGTATTCACATTTTTTGCAATTGATGTTCATATTCCCTCTTTTCATATAATAAGTATAGTAATAAGTATAGTAAGCGTATATAAAGATGCATTTTAACTATTAAGTAGTCAAAAGGTTTATATAGCAAATCAGCATATTTCCTACAATGAAAGGAAAAAAATGCAATGAACAGATGGAAAGGATGGTCAAAGATATCTCTGATCTGATCAAAGTGATACCAGACCCTACTTCTTCATCAGATCCTCCAAGACCGTTAGACCTGCCTGCTTATTGGGACATTCTCTATGATAAAGATGTTGTTCTTACTGTGCACAATGATACAGATGATGTTCAAAGATATGCTGTGATCAAAAAAATAGACATGAGCAACAGCGATCTCAGCTGTCTTATAAAAAAAACAGCAGATTTTACAGAAGGCAGATTGTTTCTGGCCGAGGATACGCGTTATAAACTTAAGGACATCTCTAAACTGACACAAATAAATTATTTATAGAATAGATTAGCCCAAAGCATTAGCATACTTCATTCTCACCAGCCTGTTGACTGCTGGCTTTTTAGCCTGGTCATATACTCTTAGAACAGTATATGTTTTTCCTATGCAGGTTGAGTGGATTATTTCAAATTTTTTCTCATATTTTGGAAACATTCCCAAAACACGCGCCGTTTCTTCAAGAACAGAAATCGTATTGATTCTACCGTAAGAGATGGATCCGCAGCTCTCTTCCTCATTTTTAATCTTATGAACCAGCTTGCTTTCAGGATTATTTTTGCGTAAGTTTTTCATGCCTGCCTTGAATAAGCTTTTCACGTCTTTGCCTGTTAAATTTTTGAATTCATACTTGTCCATCAGACTCATCCTCTTAGGAGTAAAAGGCAAAAAGAGGTTATTTATAAAGTTTACTAAATAAAATAATATTTCAGATAATAAGAAAATAAAAAACAAAATTAAATCTTAATGAGAATCATCAATACTGACTTACTCTTCTGGTTGTTCTTCAACAGGTTCTTCTGGCTGTGATTCTGATTGTATTTCACTGCCTTTTTGAACCAGGTTAACATTCTGAGCTTGCTTTCCTCGCTCACTCTCAGCAGGGTCAAAAGATACAACATCATTATCTCTAATAAATGTTCCTTGCGCTATAGCTGAATGGTGAACAAAATACTCTTCGCCATCTTCGCCTTGGATAAAACCATATCCTTTGCTCCTATTGAACCATTTTACAGTTCCTTGCATGTTTTTTCCTCCACTAATACTTATCTGATGATATTCAGACAGGAATAAGCAATATGCATCAGTTTTTAAAGCTTTGGGTTAAAACTCTTCCAAATCTTTCTGATACTTCATCTCTTTCAATGTTTTGTAGCAGGCCCAGCTATGCCTGAATATTTCAGGGTATTTGTCAAAATTTTTCATAAGAAATTTCTTGGTGACAGGATCAGCAGGATAACCAGAGCCAATCGGTTCTTTTACTTTTTCCTGTATCTTTTCTACCTCCCTGTCTCTTGTAACCTTTGCTATAACTGATGCTGCAGCTGCAATAAGATGATTTGCATCTGCTTTATGCTCTACGACCAACTCAGGTTTTTCCTTTAATCTTTCTTCAATAAATGATGTATAAGCACCTATGTTTGGCGATGGGCAGTCAATGATAGCCTTGTCAGGTTTCAGCATATTGATCAGTTCTGCAGATTTTGTTGCCTCAAGCCAGTTAAGGTTCAGGCCGCCTGTGCCATACACTGCCTTGTCGATCTCTTCTGGAGAAACAACAATGATCTCATACCTTATCAGCTTGCTAAGCTTGACAAACATCATCTGCCTTTGGGAAGGTGTGAGCAGCTTGGAGTCTTTAACGCCTATTTCTGAGAGATGATCGGCCTTTTTTTCATCAATCATAGCTGCGCATATAACCATCGGCCCAATGCACGGCCCTCTTCCTGCTTCATCTATGCCTAAAATGTTCATGAGGTATGGAAAGCGCGTTCTTATTAAAAACTTTACTTAAAAACAATAGTTTTATAAATCTGATTTTTTTCCAGATTAATATGGCTAAGGCAAAATTGCTAAAATCAAAGAAAAAGAAATGGCTGCAGATAGTGGCTCCCAAACTGTTCAACAATCAGGTTTTAGGGGAAAGCTATGTAGCCAGTTCAGACAAGCTGATAGGCAAGCAGGTCAAGTATAACCTGATGAATCTTATCAGGAAGCCATCAAACTCAAGCATCAATCTGTCTTTTGTTGTCGACACCATAAAAGAAGACAAAGGCATGACAAAACTGGTTGGTTACGAGATGGTTCCTTCCAGCGTTAAGAGAATGGTCAAAAGAGGGAAAAACAAGGTAGAATTATCTTTCTCGTGCCTAACATCTGATGATGTACAGATAAGGATCAAACCCTTGGTGATAACAAAGTCAATCACAACAGGCGTTGTTCTGGCATCTTTGAGAAGAGGCATTGTTGATGAGCTAGTTGCTTCGATCGGCAAGCTGAACTTTGATGAATTGATGAAACAGCTAATCTCAAACCAGCTTCAGATTAGCCTGAAGAAAAAATTAAAGACTATCTATCCTATCAGAGGGGTTGTTGTCAGGTCAGCTAAGATAGAAAAAAAGACAAAAAAGACTGAAGCAAAAGTCATCAAGAAAAAGCCTGCTGAGAAAAAGCAAGAAAAGGCTGAGATAGTTGAGGAGAAAAAGCCTGCTAAAAAACCTATATCAAAAGAATAAGGTTTAAAAAAGAGTTCTGTTTTATTATTACTATGATGAAAAAAATTGGCGCAGGTGCAGAAGCCATAATCTATCATCAAGGTGCTGCAGCTGTAAAAGACAGGATAGAAAAAAGCTACAGGCTTGCTGAAATAGACCTGAAGCTTAGAAAACTAAGAACAAGAAGAGAAGCTAAGGTCCTGGACAGGCTAGCCCAAGCA
>JAFCEI010000021.1 GCA_017609245.1 Candidatus Woesearchaeota archaeon
AGAGTTTTCCAACTAATTCATACAGTCTTTTGTCTAAAATTTCCTGTATTTGCTGGGATTGGTTTGAGATTGATTTCAGCAATGGATCTTTATCATCCCTCCAGCCTGCAATCAAATCAATCTTATTTGCAGCGATTATGAACGGAATCTTGTTGTGCTTCAGAATCTCGATTGATTCTTCTGTTTGAGGTTTGATGCCCTCGTTTATGTCAATAACTAAGATTGCAATGTCAGCTAAAGAGCCGCCTCTTTTTCTCAGGTTTGTGAAAGCTGCATGGCCTGGCGTGTCTATAAATAATAAGCCAGGGATAGTAAGATCTAGCTTTAGTTGTTCTAACAGTGGACCGCATATTTCTTTGATTGTTTCGATAGGTGTGATGCTTGCACCTATTGCTTGTGTTATTGCGCCTGCTTCTGTTTTTATTATAGAGCTTTTTCTAATAAAATCCTGCAATGAGGTTTTTCCATGATCCACATGACCCATGAATGTGCAGATAGGGCTTCTTGTTGGCATTATAGTTCACACTATTACAAGAATAAAGTCATTTTTAAATGTTGGGGTTAAATTTACCCAATAGTCCGTCTAACATCAACAACTTCTACAGAATTAACACCATCTATTTCAGAAATCTTTTTTTCCAGGTCGTCTGTCGATCCTTTTGCTTCATCCATGACAAACATTATCTTTAAAGCTTTCAAGCCAAAAGCAATGGGCTCTTGTTCTGTTTTTGTCTCTGTCTCACCTGCAAACTCTGTTACCAGTTTTTTTGATTCTTCCTCTATTTTAGCTAAGTCTATTTCAGGTGATTCAGGCATGATATTTAGTGTAACAATTACAGTTGCCATCTTAATTAGGACCTACAAACTTGCATTTAGGACACTCGTATTTAGCGACAATCTCTCTGCAGTGCTGGCATCTGACCAGCTCATACTCGCCGCAGTTAGGGCACTTGAACCTTACAGATCCCTCTTTGTTCGTGATCCTTTTCTTGCAGCTTGAACATATTAGTTGTTTTTCCATAGTATCTAGGCCTTTGTCAAGGTTTATAAATCTTATGCTGAAATCATGTCATTTGCCTTGTCAACCTTGAAAATCTTTCCCAAAAACTTTTCAGTTGTATAGATGTTTGTCTTTGTGTGGGCAGTTATATCTGCAACCTTTATTTCTCCGCCGAACAGACCTAGGAAAGGTATCAGATTATCGGCCATGTGCTCGTCAACAGCTGCATCTGATATTATCTGCTTTATCAGGTTGTTGGCTGCTTCCCTCCCTATATTTTCAGCCATCTTGCCTTTTTCACCCAGAGCATCACCGCCCAATATAACTGGATTTTTCTCAAGTTCTTCTGAGCAGATAGCATAAACTGTGATCCCAGACCCAGAACAGAGCGCATCATTATATTCAGTCCTTATATGTATCGGGGCTTTGAACTGGCTTAGTGAAACATCGGCTGCTTTTGCCTGCCTTTCAGCAACCTCTCCCTGCTCAAGATTTTTTGATGCATGCGAAACACCTTTTATCTGCTGCAGCGATCCCTGTTCTGTCAGCATTATTTTTTTGTCTTCTTTTTTCAGGAAACCCCAGAACTCCTCAAATGTGCTGAAGTCAGATGTTTTATACAATGGCTTTATCTTGAGCTCTACTTCTCCGCCGCCTTTTGGATAATATCCTCTTTTTATCAGGCTGACCTGTATGTCTGCATATTTTTTGATCTGAGGAACTAATACCTCTTTGAAGAAATCATAAGGCATTGCCCATCTTACATCTGTACCACCTTTTATCTTGAGGGTGAATTTTCTGTTTGCAAACAAACATGGAAGCAATACTGCCTGCAGCAATAAAGTGATCGATCCTGCAGTGCCGATGTCAATCTCAATATTCTTTGCCTGGATATTATCAGGATAAAATGTAAGTGATTCAGAGCCAAGATGAGCTCCATCTACCTTGGCAGAGCACAGCTGTTGCAGAGCTTTTACACAATGCAGGTGTTGGTTTTTCAGCCCTGGTTTTGGCCTGCCTTTTCTAATACTTGTAATTTCAAAGGGCTTTCTGGTAAGGACAGACAAAGCAAGCGCAGTCCTTATTATCTGGCCGCCCCCTTCCAGATATGTGCCGTCTAGCTTGATCATTGTATTTGGAAAGGGAGCAATCTTTATAAACATTATTCGTGTAAAGAAGATATATGAGAGTATCATCTGCATTTATAATCTTTATTTTGATATTGCCTGTGTGTACAGCTCAAACTCTTGAGTCAAACACGCATGATTTTAATATAGTATATGACAGGGTTTTGGTCGAGAGTGAACTGGTATTTGATGTCAGCCAGCAGGTAAATTTTGAACTTGACTTGCCAGAAGATTATTCAGGCTTATCCTTATATGTGAATGATGATCTGAAAGAGCCGGTTATTGAAAACAACAAGCTTAAACTTTTGTATGATTCTGTCAAGAAAATAAAATTTGATTATCTTACTGATGAGCTGCTTGACAAAGATATTTTTTTGGCTAACATAGTGGTACCATTTGACACAGGAGATTTTAGGATAACTGTTACACTGCCTGAAGAGGCTGTTCTTGAAAAGCCACTGGGAAACGGCATCAGTGGCTCAATCTATCCTAAGCCTAACAAAGCAATAACAGATGGTAAGAGTCTGATTTTTGAGTGGGACAAACATAACATCACAAAAGGAGATGACCAGGCAATATTCATACAATACAGAACAAAGGCAGATTATGGATTTTTGTTATGGAGCTTTGCTCTTATCATCATCGGGTTGTTGATGTATATCATATCGAGAAAACCCAAGGTTGAGACAGTAGTGCACAAGGAAGATCTGGTTGAAAAACATCTTAAGGAGGATGAAGAACAGATATTGAATATTCTTAAGTCAAGGGACGGGCAGTCTGAGCAGGGTACATTGCGTGTTATAACTGGGTTTTCAAAAGCTACGCTTTCAAGGCTTCTTAAGGAATTAGAAGAGCGAAATGTGGTGTATAAGGAAAAAAGAGGCAAAAAAAACCTTGTTTTTCTCAAAAAATAGTTATGGAACATTTTGGAACAATATAAACTATTATTCTTTGTTTATATGGCTTAAAAGCATACTGTTTCATAGATAAAATATAAGTATTTGTCTGCCTATAATAATAGTATGGCAATCAATATAAGGCTAATAGGAGGAAAAAATGAACAAAATTTTAACATATGTATTGATGTTGGTTCTAGCTAGTTCATTGGTTCTTGCTCAAGGGCAGGGAATACATGAGCCTGGAACAGGCATTGAAAATCCAGAACTAAGAGAAGCTGCTCAGGGAACTGGGCAGGAGCAGGGGTCAGGAGAAGGTGAACAAGTTACTGTAATGACCAGAACAAGAGCCCAGACAAGCACTGAACTGAGACAGATAATGCAACAGAAACAACAGGTTATGAACCAGGAAACAGAGGGAGTTGGAAGCAAGGTAAGATCTGTCTACCAAAACCAGAATAGGGTAAGGTTGGCTGTCTACTCATTGCTTGCTATGGAGGATCTTGCAGGCGGATTAGGAAGAAATATTTCTGCTATTGCAAGAACTTTCAACAATTCAGTCCAGGCAACAATAAGGGCTGAAGAAAAGATCCAGACAAGAAGCGCATTCGTAAGATTCTTTGCTGGCGGAGATGCAGAATCTGCTGAGAAGCTTGAGCAGGAAAGTGCAAGGAACCAGGAAAGGATCCAGCAGCTGAAACAATTAAGAGAGCAATGTGACTGCAATGCAGAAGTCAAGGCAGTGATGCAGGAGCAGATCCAGAACATGGAACAGGAACAGGCAAGGCTTCAGCAATTGGCTCAGGAAGAGCAGAAGAGCAAAGGATTGTTCGGCTGGATATGGAAATAATCAAGACTAGATTGGGAGGTAAAAAATGAAAAAGATATTCAGCGCATTTGTGGCTGTGATGTTTGTTTTATGCACATTTACTGCTGCACTTGCGCAGGAAAACGAGACTGTTGTAAATGAAACAGTTGAGGTTGAGGAAAACGAGACAGAAGAATTAGAGATCGAAGATGAAATAGACCTGGAGCTTGAGGATGAAGAAGAGCTGCCGTCAACAACACCTGACCAGCCGATCCTCTGGGGATTGAAAAGAGCTATGGAAAGGATTGATCTGGCTTTGACATTCAACAAAGCTGAAAAAGCTAAGAAGGGTCTGGCTCATGCAAAGCAAAGGCTGCTTGAGGTAGAGGCAATGATATCTGAGAAGAAATTAGAGCAGGCTGAAAAAGCACAAAGATCCAGAGAAAAGACTATGCTTAAGGTCAAGGAATACATAGAAGATGTAGAAGATGACCCTGAGCAGGATATTGAAGATATTCTTGAACTTGAGAACGAGATAGATGATCAGGAGAGCAAGGTAAATGTGCTTCAGGTCAAGCTGAAATTCCAGGGAAACCTGACTGAAGAGCAGAAAGCAGAGATTGACGCAATAATGAACAAGTTCCAGAACCAGACCGGTGATGTCAAGGCAAGAATCCAGGAAAAGAAAGACAAGGTGAAGATCAAGATAAAAGCAAAGACAGGCAAGTCTGATGAAGAGGTTGAGGAATATATAGAGTCTGCTGAAGAAAGACTGAACATCTCAACCCAGAAATCCAATAGGATAGCTGCTCTGACAAAGGTCATCGGAAAGCTGGAAGCTAAAAGAGAAGAACTCAAAGGCATCAATGTGAGCGGAGTCATCGGAAAGCTGGAGCAGGTAAGAAACAAGTTCAAGGAAAGAGTTGAAGAGCAGAAAAAGATTGCTGAAAAAGTCAGAGAAGCAAAAAGGCCCAAGATCCAAGAGATAGAAGTTGAGGTAGAGGAAGAAGATGAAGAAGAGAACGGGACAGAGGTCGAAGTAGAGGTCGAAGAAGACGAAGAGGAAGAAGAATCTGAGTCAGGCTCTGGCAATGGCAATGGAAGAGGAGGAAACTCTGAATAATTTTTTTCTTTTTTCTTTTTTCTTTTTAACAAACTTTATAAATAGTTCTTGATATAGTTGTTTCAGGTGATACTATGGTAAGTTTTGCTGAATGGGAAAAATTAGACATAAGAGTTGCTACAATAAAAGCTGTTACACAGCATCCTAATGCTGACAAGCTCTATGTTTTGAGAGTTGATCTAGGTGAGCAGGAAGATGAGAGAGAACTGGTTGCAGGAGTGAGAGAGCATTATACAGAAGACGAACTGCTTGGCAAGAAAATAGTGATGATCGCAAACCTTGAGCCAAGAGAGGTAAGAGGAGTGATGTCAGAAGGCATGATCTTGGCAGCAGATGACGGCACAAATCCAATCGCTTTATTGAGCATTGATAGGGATGTTGACAATGGCGCAAAGGTAAAATAATAATGAATGATGTTTTGAAAAAGACGTGGCATTTTATATGGCATGAGGATTCTGCACTAAGCTGGATTGTAAACATAATCCTGGCTTTTATTATCATAAAATTTCTTTTATATCCTGGACTTGGACTGGTGTTGAGCACAACACACCCTATCGTGGCTGTTGTCTCAAGCTCAATGGAGCATGATGCTGGTTTTGACAAGTGGTGGCAGGAAAATGAGAATTTTTACAGGGGTTTTAACATAAATAGAGATGAGTTTTCTGAATTCAGGTTCAAGAACGGGTTTAACAAAGGCGATATAATGGTGCTTGGAAGCGGCAGGCCTGAAAAGATAGATGTTGGGGATACGATTGTGTATATGAGCGGAAGGCCAGACCCTATAATCCATAGGGTTATCGAAAAAAAGCAGGTTGACGGAGAATGGGTTTTTCAGACAAAAGGCGACAATAATGCTGACCAGATAAAAACTTCTGCCTTGGATGAGACAAAAGTATTGGAAGAGCATATTATTGGCAGAGCCTTATTCCGCGTGCCTTTGTTAGGTTATATCAAAATACTGTTTGTAGAGGTAATAGATATTTTCAGATGATGTTTTGCCCTAAATGCGGATCATTGCTCAAGCCTGCCAGAGAGGGTGATAAGAAATTCTTGGTATGTTCTTGCGGCTTTAAGTCAGAGGCAGAGGGCTTTAAGCTGAAAGAGGCTGTAAAAAAAGAGAGCAAAAAGATAGAGGTTGTTGATGAGGATATGAACACTCTGCCGACAACAGAGGTTGAATGCCCTAACTGCGGAAATAAAGAAGCATACTGGTGGCTTGTTCAGACAAGGGCTGCTGACGAGGCTGCTACAAGATTCCTGAAATGCACTAAATGCAAGCACACCTGGAGAGAATATGACTGAGACATTTACAGTCAATGTAAAGCCTAATTCTTCTAAAAATCAGATAGTTGATATTGACAAAGACAATAAGACAATGACAGTAAAGATTGCTGCTGTTCCTGACAAAGGCAAGGCAAACAAGGAACTGATAAATTTTCTTTCAAAGGAATTCAAGAAAAAGGTCGATATTGTAAAAGGGCTGAAAAGCAGGAAAAAAATAATTGCCTTATCTTAGGCCCGTGCTTCCAAATCCTCCTGATCCTCTTTTGGTCTTGTTAAGCTTTTCTTCAGACAGCTTCATATTTTCAACCTTGTTCAGGACCATCTGGGCTATTTTTTGGTTTTTGAATATCTTTTGAGAGGTGCTGCTGTGGTTTATGAGTATGACTTTTATCTCGCCCCTATAGTCTGAGTCTATTGTCCCAGGGGAGTTCAATACAGTTATCCCCTGTTTTAAGGCAAGCCCTGATTTTGGCCTTATCTGAATCTCATATCCTTTTGGGATGGCAACACGTATTCCTGTCGGGATCAATGCCCTGTGGCCAGGAGGTATCAGAAATTCTTCTATAGAATACAGGTCCATACCTGCATCTGTCTCATGAGCATAACTTGGAATAATAGAATCTTCATATACTTTTTGCACTTTTATCTTGGTCATTCTTTTTTAATCCAGTCTTTCACGTCAAATTTTTGTATTGTTCCGTCAGCATTTTTGATGACCACCTGCTCCAGGCCGGCATTTATTATCACCCGCTTGCACAGCTTGCACGGCTCAATGCCTGATATCAGGCCAGTTGATACTGTTCTCCCAAAAAGATACAGCTTTCCGCCTATGACTGATGTGCCTGACCTTGCAGCGCTTATCACAGCATTCATCTCAGCATGCACTGACCTGCACAGCTCATATCTCTGGCCAGAGGGAATTTTCATCTCTTCTCTGATACATTTGCCAATATCTGTACAGTTATCTGCACCTCTTGCAGCACCGCAATATCCTGAAGAGACTATCTGGTCGTCTTTTACGATGATCGCCCCAAAATGCCTTCTCAGGCACGTGGCTCTTCTTGAGACAGCTTCTGCAATCCCAAGGTAGTATTCATCTTTTGAAGGCCGTTTTTTTATCAGCTGTATCCTCAAGTCATGTATGAGCTTGTCAAGTTTGGCATATAGTTGCTTAAAATCACCATCATTTATCACTTTGATTTCTGCCATCTTTTGGCATTTCTTCAGCTGCTGGCCAGGACCCTTTGTCTGTGACTCGAATTTTTCCATTTTCAGGAATTCTTTGAATGTCTTTGGATCTTCTTCCCTATCTCTTTTTGACATCCTTTTAAATCTAAGTTCAGAAGGAGCTTCAACACTTATTAAGAAGAAATCAGGCCTTTTTCTAAGAACATTTATCTCTGCAGAATGCCTTATTGAGCTCACGACGTAATCGCTCATATCGCCGAAAAGGCTCAGTGCTCTCTCTGCAAGGACTGAATTGCCATATTTTGCTCTTAGCTTGTTTCCAAGCTCCTGCAGGTTTTTCCTTGTTTTCTTTATTCCCTGCCTGTCTGCCTCTTCCCTTATAGCATCTGATAAGGAATAATGAACAAACCTTTTTTTCAGATACTCTGCAACTGTATCTTTTCCAGCGCAAAATGAACCTGTCAGCCCGATTATCATAGAAAATCCATGGGCAGGGATTTATTAAAGTTTTACTATGATAAAATAGGTATAATTCAGGATATAAATGTTTAAATATTTTGATGCAGACTCTTTTTTGATTCTGACAGGGGTTTTATGGAATCTAAACTTTATGTTGAACTTCTTAGGCATACGCCTGATCCTGAGGAGCTTGTAGCAATGGCTGCAAGATTATGTTATTCTCAAACTGGTATAAAGGACCTGAAAGATAAGGTGTCTGCTGATGACCAGTCAAAATTCATAGAAAAGCTGATCAGCATGGGGCATCTTTCTCCGCTTGAGCATATATGCTTTACTTATGGAATTGAGGGCATCTCGAGAGCAGCTTCTCACCAGTTAGTCAGGCATAGGATAGCTTCTTATTCGCAGCAAAGCCAAAGATATGTTGATGCTAACAATTTTGATTATATCACACCTCCCACAGTTAAAGAAAAAGGTCTTGAGAGCGAGTTTATGAGAGATATGGATTACCTAAATGACATATATGTGAAATACAAGGATTTATACAAGATAGGGAATGGCTCAAAAGAGGATGCGCGTTTTGTGCTGCCAAATGCTGCAGAGACAAAAATCATAGTTACCATGAATGCAAGGGAGTTGCTTCATTTTTTTTCAAAAAGAACCTGCAACAGGGCGCAGTGGGAGATAAGGGCAATGGCAAAAGACATGCTGAAGCTCTCTTATGATGTAGCTCCGACAATATTCAAGTATGCTGGACCAGGATGCGTGACTGATAAGTGCCACGAGGGTAGCATGAGCTGCGGCAGACCTGATGATGTAAGAAAAGAGTTTGCGAGGTATCTCAATTGAAAAAATATATTGATCTAGTCGTAGGCGGGCCTGACATGAGCGGGACAGGGACACAGATTAGGGATATAATTGATTTTTTCCAGTCCCAGGACATGAAGGTCAGGGATCTGAGGGGGACAGAGATATGCGCGCTGTTCCATGCAGACAGATTTTCAAAATATAACAATGATCATATGAGTTTTGGAGAATTTTTTAAAGATGAAAATGTGTCTGATGAAGACAAGCAAGATTTTATATTTGAAGCGACAAAGCGCCTGATAGGAGATGGCAGGACAAATGAAGATCTTAGGGTAGCTTCTTTTTTGGAGAATAGGGTAAGCACTTATGTCAATCCAGATTCTGCAGATGTCTGGATCATGGAGGAGCCTACAAAAAGAGGGGCTGGACAGGTGAACAGGGCAATTGAGCAGAACAGGACAGAGTATGACAGCAAACTTCATCCTCTTGCTGCAGCATATGCTCATCAAACATACAGGATTGATGAATTTCTTCGCTTTAGAAGAGTTTTAAGGGAGAAAAATAAGATTATCATAAGAAGCAGAAGCGAGGAATCAGGGTGTTATCAGGTATTTGATAAGCAGCTGCTGCCTAATGGAATCCACAAAGAGCAATACATAACCTTGCCAGGACATAATTTTGCGTTTGGACAGCCTCCGACGCACATATTCATAGTGCATGCGCCTGCTGACTGGACAAGGGAACAGTATTTTAAGATGAAAGGGGAAAGAAGCAGTGGAAGGCTGATCGATGACCATGAGGCAAATGTTGATTACCAACTTTTGGTCAACTACAGGTATGCAACAGACTGGCTTGACAGCATGTACAGGGTTGCATGCGGGCTGTACGAGTCAGATATGCCAGAAATAGTGAGGTTTAACATGTATGACAGCAAAGAACAGATCAAGCAGCAGATGACCAACAAAATAAAAGAGATATTAGAAAAGAACTCCTGATCTATTCTTC
>JAFCEI010000022.1 GCA_017609245.1 Candidatus Woesearchaeota archaeon
GGTCCAGCTCGATCAGCCTAACTTCTTTTTCCTTCAATCCCCTTTCTGTTTCCTTGTCAACAGAAACATCTGTGCAGATCACATAATCATTATGGTTTCTCCTGACCTCAGGTATTATCTTTGATGCATAATTGCCCCTGTGGGTCTCATCCATTATCACAAGGTCATACCTTGTATTCTTGTTTTCAAGAAAGATGGCCATTATCAGTGCAGCAGTCAGGCCATCACCATCATTATGCGTATACAGCAAGGGCCTGTTGTCTTCGTTTAATCTTGAAAGGGCGTCTGCACCTCTTTGCATAAGTTCGTCACGGAACTTATATAGTTTAGAATTATTCATATCACTATAATATTTCAGGGTAATCTTATCTGTCTCTTTTCTCATATCTGAAAGAAGATTTAACAGTTCTTTCTTGTCAGTTTTGAGATTATCAGTTATAATTTCAGACATCGAACACCCTGATTAAAATTGTTTTAAAGAACTATTTAAACATTTATGCCATCAAACAAATAGTATATAATTTATATATTGCAGAAAGACATAACAAAAAGGTAGTAAATGGCGGTGGCGATATTTGAAATCGCGACCCCTGGCTTATGAAACCAGTGCTCTAACCAGGCTGAGCTACACCGCCGTAATAAACAAGAAAAAAACTAGCCTATAAAAAGTTAACTATATCTTTCTTGATCTGCTCTGCTTCCATGCCCTTATACTTGCCGCCTTTCCAAAGCTGCAGCCCATCCCCGTCAAATCTGGGAATTATGTGGATGTGTGCATGCTTGACAACCTGGCCTGCAACCTCTCCATTGTTTATGTGGACATTAAATCCTTTTGCTCCAACAGCTTTGATAACAGCTTTTGCTATCTTCTGCACTGCAGCCATAAGCCCTCTAAATGAATCTTCAGAAAGATCGAGTATTGTCTCTTTATGCTCTTTAGGTATGACCAAAGTATGCCCCTTGTTTACAGGCACTATATCTAAAAAAGAGAATATCTTGTCATCCTCATAGACCTTTGTGCAGGGGATTTCTCCCTTGATTATGCTGCAGAATATGCAGTCACTCATTTTCTTCCTCCAGCTTGCCTCTCAATTCAGTCAAGTCCTTTATCTTTTCCTCATACTCTCTTCTGTCTCTCCTGTCGATCAAGATCGCTTTTATCCCTGCATTCTGCGCACCCTCAACATCAGTGACGATGCTGTCACCCACCATCAAGGCCTCATCTCGCTTGACATGCAGGTCTTTCAGCAAACCCTCAAATGATTCTTTGTCTGTTTTCAGATAACCTGTCTTGTATGACAGATGAACAGCATCAAAATATTTTCTCATGTCAAACTTGTCCAGCAAAGACTCAACAGAAGCAAAATCAGTGTTTGATATCAGCCCTAATTTATAACCTCTTTTTTTCAGCTCTTCCAAAACCTGAATGGTATCAGGATAAAGCTTTGCCAATAACTTGTTCTTATTCCACATCCCAACCAGCTTCTCAACCAGCCAATCCCTTGGCTCTCTGCCAAATATCTTGCACACAGCTGTAAAAGCATCAGTCAGATCCTTGTATTCTTTTGTCATAAATGTCTTTTCAAAAGGAACTATATATTCATGGAACGGCACTTTGATTCTCAAAATATATTTCACCTGGCCGATCGGGCTTGGATGCACGCCCTGCTCTGCAAGTGTCCCCCAAAAATCAAATAATATTGCTTTTATCATAGTGAAAATGGACTGGCCGGGAAATTCCCATCCAATACAAACATTAGATGATTTGAACCCGGAATCCTCCCCAAGCCAGGGGGAAATTCTGCCAGATTGAACTACCAGCCCAATAACATGATTATCTTATGGCTAGCTTAACATCCCCTTCATGAACTGTCTTTCTTCCTGAATGCTTTGCGATCTGGACAGCTTTCTCAGCGATCTCCATTGCTTTTTCAGTTAAAACATCATTTAATGCGTCAATTGCTCCCTGGCTTACACGGTTTGCTCCAGAGTTTAATAGAATTCTTGCCATTGGCGCTTTAGGGATAGTGCTAATGTTTTTCTTGACCATTAATGCTAAAATGCCTTCAAATGTTTATAAAGTTTTTGTTTGAAGAGGCTGCGTTGAAACAATGTTTATCTTGATATTAATCTTTTTTTGGCATAAGCCAAGGATTTGTCCAAAGCCATGTTAAACTCATCTCTTAAAAATTTCATCTTGGTATAATTTGAAGGGTATCCTGCCAGCTCCATGAAGCCTTTGCCAGCAACAGTTTTCCCGTCAAGTTTACCTCTAACTTTTAACGGACCTTCAAAATAATTGATCGTGCCAAAGTTGATCTCCTGATCATCGACAAGGGCATCAACATCCAGACTCAGCTTGGCTTCAGGGATCTGGATCTCCCACGAGAGAGGGTATATCGTTCCTGTCTTCTTGCTTTTCCAATTTTTGCCGAGAGGCTTGAACTTAATATCTGAGAAGGTTTTCTGCCTATTGTCAGGATAAGATATGCTTGCAAGGTATGTTTTTTTCAATGAATTGTCATATTCAAAACAAACAAGCTCCATATTATTCTGCAGCTGGACTGAAAACCATGTCCATTTGGCTTTATCCCTATCATAAGGAACATCTGCCCACTGATGGTCCATCCAGGATTTTCCTTTTACAGCTATCCACTTGCCTTTTATCTTTATCTTTCCTTTTGTTTTCAGGTTTGTCAAAGAATAATAATATGTTTTTTCAGGATCAAGATTGATAAATCCTTTTCCTCCTTCCAGAAGAGGTTTTTTCACAGAACTCAGGACAAGATCCACATCTCTTGTTTTCAGATGATAGATGCCCTTGCCTAAACTTTCTATTACGCAGTTAGTGTATCCTTTCAAAGAAGGGCTTGCATAATTGATAAAAAGAAATGGTTTTGAAAAGCTGTCTGTGGAGATAAGTGAAAGAGGATTAACTTCAGGATAAAATTTCTTATTTTTTATGTCTGACAAGAGCGAATGGGAAAAATAAGAAGTTTTGAAGGGTGATTTTAAAAAAGCGATCTTTACTTTCTTGATATCGGCCTTGAACAGGCAGTTCATGAAGGCATAATCATTTCCTTTGCTGTCTTCCAGATTTCCATTGAAATACCACCATTCGATGATATTTTTATGAGCCTGTTCATCTCTGGGAAATTTGAGTTTCTTATACTTCATATCAGTCTATATCAAAACAAAGCGAGTATTTAAAGTTTTGTCTGGATTTTTTAGGGGTGATGGCTGCAGAAAGGTTTAAAAACAACAACCCCATCTCAGGGATTATGAAAAAAGAAGTGATCATGAAATATGCCCTGCACAATGCAGTCCAGTTCAATGGCAAGGCAAATCCAGGAGCAGTGGTCGGAAAGCTGATAGCAGAAGATCCAAAGGTCAAATCAAGACTAAAAAAGCTTTCTGCAGAGATTAGTTCTGTTGTAAGGGAAGTAAACCTTCTTTCTGTTGAAGACCAGCTATATGAGCTGAAGAAAATAGCTCCTGAACTTTTAGAAGAAAAAAAGAAAGAGAAAAAAACAGGTCTAAAGCCGTTAAAAGATGCAAAAAAGGTCATCATGCGTTTCCGACCTTCTCCATCAGGGCCATTGCATATCGGCCACGCTTATGTCTTAAGCTTGAATTCAGAATACTGCAGACAGTACAAAGGCAAATTGCTCCTTGTAATCGATGATACAAACCCTAAAAACATCTATGAACCAGCATACAAGATGATCGAGCAGGATGCAAGATGGCTCACTAACAACAACATATCAAAAACATTTATGCCTTCATCCAGATTAGATATCTATTATGGTTATGCAAAAAGACTGGTTAGCATGGGAAAAGCCTATGTATGCACATGCGACCCAGACAGGTTCAGAAAGCTTATCTTTGATAAAAAACCTTGTCCCTGCAGAAACCTGCCTGTTGAAGAGCAGTTAGAACGCTGGAACAAGATGTTCAACCAATATGCAGAAGGAGAGGCAGTTGTAAGGATAAAGACAGACATCAAGCACAAAAACCCTGCACTAAGAGACTGGCCAGCGCTGAGGATAAACGAGCACGAGCATCCAAAGACAAGAAACAGGTACAGGGTCTGGCCTTTGATGAACTTCTCAGTTGCTGTTGATGACATTGAGATGAAGGTAACCCATATTATAAGAGCAAAAGACCATATGGATAATGCAAGAAAGCAGGAATATATCTATGATTATCTGGGTGAACAGCCGCCTGAAACGATCTTTGTGGGTAGGATAAATTTCACTGACCTGAAAGTCTCTTCAACAGAGACAAGAAAACTGATAGAATACAACAAGTTCTCAGGCTGGGATGACATCAGACTCCCATTCCTGGCTGCACTTGAAAGAAGAGGATATCAGCCAGAAGCATTTGTCAGATATGCGGTTGATGTCGGAACAACGCAGAACGACAAGTCAGTCTCAAAACAAGAGTATTTCAAGGCAATTGACGCGCACAACAAAGAGCTGATCGACTCAAAATCAAACAGGTATTTTTTCATCAACAACCCAGTAAAGATAAAGATAACAGACTCTCCAGAACAGTTCATAAAGCTGAAGCTTCATCCAGACTTTCCAAAAAGAGGAAACAGGGAGTTCAAGACAAAAAGTGATTTTTACATAGCCAAAGATGATCACAGGCAGTTCAGGGCAAACAGGCTAATAAGGCTGATGGACTGCCTTAACTTTAAGAAAACAGGCTCTAAATTCATGTTTGACTCTGTTGACTATGCAGAATACAAGAAAGATGGCTCAGCAATAATCCACTGGCTTCCTGTGCAGAAAGATCTTATAAAAACAACAATCTTCATGCCAGATGGAAAAAAACTAGAAGGCTTGTCAGAGCCGTTGACAGCAAAACTAAAAGAAGATGACATTATCCAGTTTGAAAGGACTGGCTTCTGCATATTAGACAAAAAAGAAAAAAACAGGCTGGAATTCTGGTTTGCTCATCGATAGAAACATTTAAATATATTCTAAAACTCCTTTTTATCGGAGGTGGTAGTAATGTCACTGATAGTAAGATCTAAGATAAAACAAGCCTGCGAAGGCATGAATGTAGCAGGTTCAGTTGCTGACGCACTTGAGAACAAGGTTCAAGAGCTTCTGAAAGGCGCTGTTGAAAGAGCAAGAGCAAACAAAAGAAAAACAGTTATGCCGCAAGACATATAAGAAATCTTTTTCTTTTTTTTATTTTTCACTAACTTCTTACAAGCCTTGCAAAAGACCATCCAAAGACAGCAAGCCCTACCAAGCCTATCTCAGGGCTGTGGTCAGACAAGCTAAATCTCTCTTCAGAGCATGAGCCTTCACATGCATCAGAAACAACAAAGCCCGTGATGCTGTGCCCTAACAAAAACAGGCCAAATAACCCCAAGATGATCAGCAAGTAAAATTTATAGTCCATTTTTCATACCTTCTGCTTAAGCATGTTGATCTTGTCCTTGATCTCTTTTAGCTGAGCCTTTGTATATTTTTTGCTCAATGAAGAATATTTCTGCTCAAGCATCTTTATCCTCTCAGAAACATCAAACTTCTTGTTTTCAACAGATTTTGCCTTGACCTTTTTCTCAAGCTCTTTTATCCTCTCTGCCCTCTCTTTTTTGGCCTTGGTCATCTCAGTAATATCTTCTGTCAGCTGATTCAAGGCGAATAAGATAGAATTAAACCTGACCTCTCTTTCGTCAGCCAGCTCATCCTGCCTCTGCTTCAAGGCATTCATCTCATTCTTCAGTTCCCTGACAATGGTCGCTGTCTCGCCCTCGCTATGCAATATCTTTTTCTCATGCTCAAGAACATCAAGAATCCTTCTTTCTAATAGCTTAAACTCCCTGTCGATCTTGGCTTTAGCTGATTTATCCAAAGCAGCCTTCTTGGCCTTCTCGATCTGCTTTTTGAGCTTGGATTCAGCTTCTTCCTTCAGATGCTTTTTCTTTGCAGCTTTGGCTAGGTGCTTGTAATACTGCTTAAATGTATTTTTTGGTGCAACATCTATCCCAGTCATTTTAACGATTTCCTCAAGATTTTAAAAGGCAGAAAATCTGCCAAGATTTTCTTCATCTTGGATTATTTAAACAAAGAAAGTCCTTTTTTCTTTTTCAGCTTCTCCTCGACCGGAAAAGGTGGCGGAGGCAAAGGCATTCCCCTGTCAGGGCCTTTGAATTCCTCGAACCTTGGCGGCGGAGGAATGTTCATCCCAGGAGGAAATTTAGGAGGAGGCATCTTAGGCAGCCCCATGGGCTTTGGCAGTTCAGGCTTAGGAGGCAGCTTTAGCTTGGGCTTTGGCATCTTCACAGGCATCGGTTTCCTCTCTTTCATCATGTCAGCCAAAGCAACTATGCCCTCTGCTATCTTCTTGTTCTGGTCAATCAGTTCATCAACCTTTTCTTCAAGAGGTATCAGCCTCTCCTCAACAATATTCTTCTCCTGCTCTTCCAGCTTCATCTCAGCACCTGCTTCCTTGAATAAGCTTATCAAGGAATTGATAGAAGATGTCAGCTCAGTGACACTGTCTGAGATCTTTTTGATAGAAGCAGAACTTGCAGGAGTTGACTCCTTTAGTTTTTGGACTTGTTTTTTGATATTAGATAATTGTTGTTTAGGCATAATTATCACCGCTTTTTTATTGGATTATATAATAATCTAAGAAAAACCATTTATATATCTTTCTATTATTAAACATCAGCAAAACTAGTCTCAGTAGGATAAACTTCTATACCTTTACTGGTTATTTTATACACTCTGATCTCCTTATCATGATCAGATCCTCTCATTTTTCTTACTATTATTCCTGGAACAAATATAGAGCCCTGCCTCATTAAATACAGCACAATAACGCCATCAACGATAAACTCTTCAATACCATACCTGCTCAAATCCATGCTGTTCTCTTTTGTCTCTGACAAAAGCATTGACGTACAGCCCAGGTTAGAAAGTGAATTTGCCAAAGAAGCTAGTGCTCTTCTTCTCTCATCATCAGTTTTCAAAAGCATCGTCATCAGATTGATGCTGTCAATAACAACTCTCTTGATCTTATTCTTTTTCACAACCTCTTCAACCTCTCTGATAATGTGGGTCATATTTGCATCCACTTTGTCCATGTATGTCTTTACAGTGGCAGCAGGCCCACCTATTAGATGAAACTGCTTTGTAAGCTCTGCTTTTTTAAGATCCATTCCAAACAAAGCCATATCCTGGTAAATCTTTTCCTTCTGCTCTTCAAGAGTTACATAAAGCCCTGGCTCACCGTTTTTCATAACTCCATTATAAAGAAACTGCATCGCAAGTGTTGATTTTCCAGAACCGCAAGGCCCAGACAGTAAAATATTTCTTCCCTGGATCAAGCCCCCTTTCAGCATCTCATCCAAGCCAGGGATATATGTTTTAACTCTTTTCATGACACCTCCTTAATGTACAGCTCTTTTTCTCAAGAGAGACCTTGTCCATCTTCGCAAACAAAAAAAACATCATGATTCCAAAGCCCAAACCTGAAAAATGCGACAATGCCTGTTCAATATCAACTACAAACTGCCCTCCAAACCCTAATGAGAGATAAGTCACGGCGCTTTTAGTAAATATCAGTGCTAAAAACACCCCCAAAACAATCCATGCTTTAATCTTATACTTGGGAGCATCCAACGATACCAGGCCAAAACCAGCATAAATAGCAGCAGAAGCGCCCAATATTGTAAATTTGAGCAAAAACCACAGGGGCAGTATTGCCAAAAACCCTGCTAAAAAATAATTCACTGAAAAATTCTTAAATCTTGTCTTCAGTTCAACAGCTAGCACAATTGCAATTGTAAAAGCGAGCAGATTTGTGATCAGATGTGTCAGACTAAGGTGTGAAAAAGGATGTGTAAAAAACCTCCAAAACTGGCCTTGCTCCACCGCTGATTTGACCAAAGCAAGTTTATTGACATGACCTGGAAAAAGAAAAACAGCAACATAAACTACTGCCAACATGATTCCTAAAAAAACTAATGATTTCAATCTCTGCCACCATCTCCTCTCAATATAAACCTTCTTAGTTTGGCTTTTAATTTCTTAACATAAATCAAAAACATAGCGGCGAATATGATGCCCCCTACTCCAAATCCTGATAAGCCCATTTTAATAAAAACTATTTTTTATTAAGATTTATACCTTCTTTATACTCTTAAAAAAGATAATTGCCTTTATTACCAAAACAAGAGAATCAGTGTATCTGCCTCATATATTTTGTGGCAAACAGAGTCAGAACAAAAAACGCCGCTGCATAACCCAATAAAACAACCATTCCAGATCCCAAACTTGCAAGATTCATGTGGTGTACAAGGGATTTTCTCAACAAATTCTCGCTTATGACAAAAGGATTGAACCGAACAAGTGCCTGCGCACTTGCAGGCATACTTTCAATAGGGATTATTGCTCCTGAGAAAAACATGAAGAGGCTGGCCACAAATACAGAAATCAGCGTAGCACCTTCTTGTGAAGCAGAAAAATAACCGATTGCCATTCCGAGAAAGACAAACATGCTTCCCGCCAAAAACAAGATTGCCAAAATATTCCCCAGTTCCATGACAAGCGATGACTTCAGAAAATACATCGCAATCAGGATAAAAACCCCCAATTGGAGCATAACTAGGCTGATATCAGTGATAAACCTTGCCAAAACAAAAGTCAGATGCCTTGTTGGTGAGATAAAATTCCTAAAAAAAGCCTTTGATTTCTTCTCAACCCCAATCAAAGAAGAAGAAAGTAGCACAGAAGTGAACATAACAAGCAAAACCATTAAAGTCGGAAGCGTATAGCTAAGATAGTTTCGTTTAGCTGAAATAGGATTAATCACAGCAGTAATGGGATGCACGATATGCTCTGCATCGTTTATCTTGATCGAGTTTAGGTTGACTATTGTTTTATTTAATGATGATCCTAAAACATGTATATTGTTAAGGTTTTGGTTTGATAACAATAAAAGATTATTGAAATTTTGATTTATTGAATTAAGTTCATCAATGCTGCCATCAATATCTGATTTAACACTGTCGAGCAAACTAATAAGTTTTGACAGAGAGCCGCTATCTGCATTATTTAAACTATCGACTGCATTATTTAAACTATCTGCTATTTCTGAACCTGTCAAATTTAGATCATTTACATCCTCTTTTGCAGATTCTATGTCCTGTTTTATGGATGCTAGTTTACTTTCAACATCTTCTGTATTTTCATAAGAATCACTTACGTTTTCATATACTGAATTTAAAGATGATTCAAAATAACTAAGCCTATCTTGAATATCTGCCAAATCATCACTGATTTTCCTGCTCATATCAATTATATCCCGTACCAGAATACCGTCTTTCTGAAGCGCAAGATTTGTCTGGTCCAACTTATTCAGAATATTTGCGGTGAGGTTCATGCTGATTTTAGATGACTGCGCAGAAATTTTTGATGAAAATGCATCAACAACAGCCCACGCAAGATTAACTTTAGAATAGTCTACATAAAATTTGATCTCATTCGAGCTATTCGCGTCATCTACACTCAGATTAGCAGGGAATACTATACATATGTGAATCTTGCCCTGCTTAAGGTCCTCAACACACTGCAAATCCGAATCAAAATATACT
>JAFCEI010000023.1 GCA_017609245.1 Candidatus Woesearchaeota archaeon
AGACCTCATCTCCGCAGACAGCGGTTGTCACAGCACCTGTCACAGGAGAAGGTTTGTATGCTTGTTGAGGGATATAAGGGGTTTGTTCAACAGTTTCAGATCTTTCTCCAAACAGTAAATTGATTATCCTACAAACCAGGCCACAACCATCTTGCGGAGCTGTCGCTACAACAGCCATTGAAATTGAAGAAACCACAGCCAATAGAATTAATGAAAGCACTAATGTTTTTGTTGATTTCCTCATGTTATTCACCTCTTATTTTGAAAACCAGGATTTTGGGGTTTTTGTTATTTTATACTATTTTTCAAGCCCCCTGTTCAACTTGCCAAGAATTAGGTTTGTAAAACAAGTTAAACCTTGAAATTTAGTATATTAACTACTGTAATAGCAATTTATATATAAACTTTATTGTTTTAAAGAAAAATTTTAAAGAAAAAAATTAAAAAATAAAGAAAATTTTGGTGGTTTTCTAATTTTTAATTTTTATTAATGAGTTATTAAAAATAATGAGATATAATTTGTCTAGAAAAAAATTAAAAAATAAAAAAGAAACAAACTTAATAATAAGTCTGTCCTGGCTCTTCCATCTCTTCGTCAGATTTGGACTTTTTTAGGCCGATTATCAATCCTAGTACTACTAATAGCACCACTAAGACAATCAGGCTTACTTCAAGCACTTTCTTAACAGAGCTTACTGAGCCTTTAACTGTTGCTGTCAAAGGTACCTGTTGCAGTGTTTCTCCTGAAGATGCAACTGTTACGCTGAACATGTGATCTCCAGCATTAGCGCCTTTGTCTGCTGTTACATAGATGTAAGCAGCTTCTGTTGCTTTTGCATCAACAACGATTGCATTGCTTGGTGATACTTCAGCTGTTGCCCAGTCATCTAGGCCAGATACACTGATTGTATATGTTTTAGCTGAGCTGCCTTCGTTTGTCAATGTCAGTGCATAGATAGCTGTTTCTTTTGCAACAACTTCTTGTGACTCAGGACCGATTGTAAGGACTGTCTTGCCAGTTCCTTTGCAAAGGTCTGCGTCTTCAACAACATTGATCAAGTAGTCTTCGCTGATTTCAGAGTCTCCATCATTGTAGCTTACAGTTACAGTAGCTTTGTACTCGCCTGAAGCTGCACAGTTAGGCATCCTTAGGTAGATCTCTTCAGATGTTATTGAATCATCAGATTCTACTTCATCGATGTAAACTGAGTTCTTAACCTCAAGGTCAGGTATCTCTACGCTAACTTTAACACCATCTTCATCTTTTTCTCCAACGTTCTTGATCCTTGCTGTAGCAAGCAATGCTCTTCCAGCTTTTACCTCATTCTCTGGTGAGAATGTAACGTCTTTTATGATAAGACCGTGTCTTACTGTGTCTACTTTGATGTTATAGTATTGTGTTACTGTTTCATCATCTCTGCTTGAAACCATTATTTTTAGCTTATAGTCATCTTGGTCAAGTCTGTCTGGCAGTGTCAAGTCTAGTGTTTTTCTGTATGTTGTGTTTGCTTCAACATCAAACAAGTCTGATGTGTCAGTAACATCTCCATACTCGTAACCGCTTATCTCAGCAGTTATTTCAATGTTGTCTGCGTCACTCAAAGCTGTCAGTGAAACTTTAACTTCAATGTCTTGGTTTCTCTCTAAGCTTAGTCTGTTTGTTGCAGCTGGTGCAATTGTGTCACCATCTATCTTAACTGAGTCTACTGTTACTGGTACAGGTGCTGCACTAACAGCCAACGCTGATACAAGTAATAGCGCCAGTACTGCAATACATTTTGCTATTTTGTTTATCATTTTGTGGTATACCCCCAATCTTTGTGTTTTAGTATAAACTATATATACTTAGTTTATCATGATTTATAAACCTTTCGTTTTTTAGCATTGTAGAGTAGTTACTGTTTTCTGAAAGGTCTATGTGTACTATTTTTGTCTTACTCTAGTGTATCACTCTTATCTTACTGTTATGAACCTATGGACGATCCTGTGCACATTGTTGCTGCTGATAGTCAGTCTTACTACATACTCTCCGCTTGCGTAGTCAGGAATCTCTAGGTTTAGCGTCTGTGTTATCTCGTCGCCCTCATCAAGGTCAAAAGGACCTACGCTGTCCATCACTGCAAGTTCTTGTATCACTGCTGATGCTTTTATGTCTTCCAGGTCTGTATCGCCGTCATTTTCAAACCTTAGGCTGAAATCTACTGAATCTCCTGCTGATACTATTGTTCCACTAGGAATATTAATTGATTTGATCGCAATTGAGTTCTGGATGAATTCTTCATCTGGCTCACTAGGTGAGCTAGGTGCTGATGGAGCTGAAGCAGTTACAGTTATCCAGACTGTATCTTGTCCTGTCAATCCTGTATCATCAGTTGTTATCAGCGTTATCTCGTGCTCTCCTTCAGGCAGCGAAGCTGTAATAACTCCTGGTGCTCCTGTTCCTGAAGCAATCTCCCCATAGATGTTTGATGTCCACTCATAGCTTACAACATTGCCATTGTCTGCTGCTGAACCATTGAATGTTATCTGGTCAGATGTTGTGAATGTTGCACCATTTCCTGGCGAGTTTATTGTTACATCTGGCGCTGTCAGAGGATTGATTATGATCCACACAGTAAAAGTGTCTGTGTACTGCAGTGCATCATTGTCAGTAACTGTCAAAGTTATGTAGTGCCTTCCAAGGCTTAGGTCATCTCTTGATATTGCAGCCAGTGTTCCCAGCTGTCCGTCTTTGTCGCTTCTCCAGTCATATGATACGATCCATCCATCTGGATCATAGCTCTGTGAGCCGTCAAAGATTATTGTATCTCCCTGGTCAAAGATGTCGCCTGTGTTAGGCCTTGATATGACTGCTGTTGGAGCTGTAAGAGCTTTTACAGTTATCTCAATTGAGTCTGTTGCTATCAATCCGTCATTGTCCATTGCAGTCACTGTGATTGTGTGCCTTCCGTTGCTCAATGAAGAGGTTGTCAGAGCACTTGTTGTTCCAAGTCCGCCGTCAACATCTGAAACCCATGAATATCCTGTGATTGTCCCGTCAGTATCTGATGCTATTGCATTGAATGTGATCGCATCCCCTGCCATGAAATCATCTTCATCATCAGGCGTTATTATCGATACAACAGGCGCATTTGTCTGTTTTACATTGATTGTAAGTGTGTCTAAGTTTGTATTACCGTCATTATCAGTCACAGTAAATGTGATCGTGTGTGTTCCAGCTGACAATGAATCTGTTGAAAAGGCTGTTGTTGATCCCAGATTTCCGTCTATATCTGATGTCCACTGGTAGCTTGTTATAAACCCATTTGAGTCTGTTCCATAACCTGCAAATGTGACCATGTCTCCATATTTGAATTCCTGGCCATCTGAAGGTGATGTTATTGAAGCTACAGGCATTGTTGACTGCTCTACACCAATAACAATTGTGTCAGAGCCAGTGTTTCCATCATTATCAGTCACAGTAAATGTGATCGTGTGTATCCCTTGTGATAAAGAGCTTGTTGAGAATTCTGAATAAGCTCCATTTCCTGAGTCTAGCACACCATCTATATTAGATGTCCATGAGTGGCTTACAACTACCCCATCATCTGTTCCATAACCTGCAAATATGATTGTGTCTCCGGTTGTGAATGCTTCTCCATTAAATGGAGTTGTTATTGAAGCTATTGGGTATGGGTTTACTGGCGGTAATGGAGGTGTGACTGTTACTGGGTTTACTGTCAGTGTCAGATCGCTATAGCCATAATCCCCTCTTGAATCAACAGCTGTCAGACGGATTGTATATGTTCCGTCAGCAGAATATGCTGACTGTCCGACAGATATGTCTAATGCTTCATAAAGAGGGTCATTTGTCTTGTCTTCATCAAAAATATGTATTGTATTATCATTTGAGTCTAGAAGTGCAATCTCATAATCAATAGGTGTATCTAATGAATAGATTGCAGCATCAAATGTTGTTGACTGTCCATCATCTATTGTTGATGGCCCTGTGAATTCCATGTATGTTGTAACTGCGCTTGCAGATATAGCTGTGACTGCCAAAGCAATTACAATAAACATTGAGAATAGTATCTTATGTATGAGTTTTTTCATCTTTGCACCTCACTTCTTCTGTCTCTTTAATGAAAATTTACGTCCAATTCCTACTGATGTTCTCCTGTAATCCTTGTTTCCTGACAAGTCTGTGCTTGCATTGATATGCCACCCTTTTCCAAGGCCAGCTTCTAGTCCAAGCCTGAACTTGCCTTTTTTGTCTCTTTCTTCGCTTACATATGCATCATTGTTTGATGCTAAAACATTGCCATTCTTATCTTTGATCGCTTCATAATATGAATCTTTATTTTCACTGTCACTTACTTCTTCGCAATATCCCAGGATCATTGGACCAACCCTTGCATTAACTGATATCTCTTTAACATCAACATCAGAAGCACGGGTCGCTTTTCCATAAGAATCAAATCTTGTTCCTGTGATTGTTTCTTCGCTCAGAACAGAATCCTTATCATAGCTGCCTTTTGCAAGGCCTACGCTTACCCCAAGTTTTCCTTTAGCAATTCCAACTTCAACACCAGTCAGTGTTTTTTCTCCACCATATGACTGGATTATGTCAGCGATCAATGACCATGTGCTTGGCTTTTTGTCTTTCTTTTCTTTTTTCTGTTTTTTCTTTTTTACAGCTTTTCCTGTTTTGTCAAGCTTGTAACCTACTGTAGCTGAGTGCTTTATAGCTTCTTTTCCAGCTCTAGGTATGATCACTTTAGCAACCAGAGAGTCATTAGAGGTAATCTCATAATCAACCCTGCCAAACCCTGCTTTGAATTCAGGCTCGCCTTTTTTCTTTGCATCTTTATTATAACTGGCGATCACAGAAGCAGTATATCCTGCTACTCCGCTTTTCTCAGCTTTGTAGCCATTTTCCTCTATAAATCTGAAAAGCCCTTCTTTTTCAAGTTTTTTCTCAAGAGCTTTCTTATTGTCTTTTGGGATGTTTCCGATATCATCTGAAAACTCAGCTATTGTTTCAACACGATAATCTTTTTCAGCTGTTTTTTTAGGCGCTCTTGGCTTTAGTTTTGCAATATAATCATCAACACCGTCGCCAGTCACGTCTTTTACTTTCATCCAAGTGTATTTTTTACCCTTAATCTCTTCAATAACATCTATTGTTGAGCCTTGTTTCTGCTTGCCAATCTTGTTGTCAGCTCTTACTTCTGGGCTTGATCTTACATTCATGTCCCTGTCTAGCACACGATAATCTGCTGCGTTTGCTGCGTTTGCTGAAGCATACATCAGTGCTCCTGTTATCAAACCTTTAACATAATTGTTTATTTTCATTTTTAATTTGACCCCCAATCATAATTTAACACAATGATTATATGTTTTTATGCAGTTTTTGTTTATAAACCTTTCGTTTATTAACATTTGTGAGTGGTAATGTTAGAGTGTAATCTTACAGTAGTTATTTTCCATGTCCGTTTTCAACTATTTTTTCCAGAGTCTCTATTATTTTTCTATCTTTCTTGTCATTCAGTGTAAGAATGTCCTGATACACTCCCTCATCTTGCCCTGTTTTTACCTTCAGCACCACTTCTCCTTCATCATATTCATACTCTATAAATCCACCATCTTCCATTATTTTGTTCATGTCTTTAGCTGACATTATGCCTTTGTCAACAAGTTTGTCATAGAGAGCTTCTACTGCAACTGCCAGAGCCTTGTTTTCAGGACTGATCTGGATCTCTTCTGTGGGCTTAACATCACCCTTGAAATATGAATAGTCCTCATCAGCAGGCATTATTACACAGTCAAAAATATTTCTTGCAATCTTTTCAGTGTCATAAGAGTTCTTTAACTCGCTGTGAGCATACTGAAGTATCATTTTCTTCTTTTCCTGCTCAAGCAGCCTGACCTGTCTTGCATATCTCTCTTTTGCAATCTGCTCTTGTTTTAGTTTTCTTTTTATTTCTGCACCTTTCAGATTTTCTTTTGCTGAAGCAGCCTGTGCAATTGCATAATTGTTTTGGGATTCGATATATCTGTTATAGAGCGTAGTTCCGCCAAAGTAAGCTCCAATGCCTGCAGCTAAAACTGCTGCTCCGCCTGCAATAAACTTTTTGGCCTTACGCTTGAACTGCGCAATATCATCCCTCAGATACTCGCTTGCATTTTTTTTCACTGTTCCGTGTTTGACAAATACCATTTTATTTACCTAAGATTATCAATCTCCTCTTTATTATAGCTCCACATGACCCCTTTTCTGCTTCTTTCATTGCTTACAAAAAAATCAGCTGATTTTTTAAACTCCTTGAAAAGCTGTTCATTTTTTGATTTTTTTGCCTGTTTTTTCAGTTTTTTCAGATAATTTACCTCTTCAATAAGCTCGTCTTTTCTTAATTTTTTGATGTCTTTTAGTGTTACCTGCTTCCCTTTTGCCTGAAGCTCATCAAGTTTAGCTTTTAGCGAAGGTGAGGTGTTAAGCCCCTTTATCCTATTATGTATGTCATGTATTTTTTTATCAATATGCTCATCACAACTTTTTTCTCCATGAGCCACAATAGGGATTCTTGAGTTTATTGCAAAGTTTACTAGATCCTTGTTATCAGAAAAATATCCAAAGCCATTCATGTTATTCACTTTTATTGATCTTGGATTTGAGTACATACCTGTTATTGCTTTTCCCAATGCATAAAAGTCTCTTGGAACATCGCTTGGATTTTTTACTTGAGTGAAAATTATTCCTAATTCCAACCCCTGAAGTGTCTTGTTAATCTGAGATTGAATTGCATTGTTTACATTCTCTCCAATCTTGTCTTTTTGCTTTTCTATGTTTTCACACAGCTCATCCAGGGTATTATATCCTTTATCACATATATCAGCTATTATCTTTTTGAAATCATTTATCTTTGATTTATACCGCTTTTTATCCCCGTTTTTAAGCTCATTTTGCTCATCAACTTTATTGGATACTGCTCTCAAGGTTGATGTTGAAGCTTTTTTGATCAGATAGCATCCGTAGTCTGTGACTGTTTTCAGACCGCTTGAAAGCATCTTATCGTCAGGAGTAACAACAAGATATTTCTGGTTTGCCATATTTATTATCGGAGACAGATACCCTCCATTACCATTGGAGCCTATTGAGCTGTCTGAACCAGAACCAATATCCAAGAATATCTTATCATAGTCCTTTCTCAATGATTCAATGCCAGAATACAAGCTTCTTATAAACCCTTTTGTGATATGATATTTTTCATTATGGCCGCCTAACAGAAGATCAAAATTGTCATAGATTGTTTTTGTGATTAGTTCATTGAACTTGCCGCCATTTTCCAATGCATCTTTTTGATATCTTTTTGCGCCGACAATTATCCCTTCATTGAACAGCTCCAGGTTTGGCCTGTTATAGTCACAATCAACAATCAGAATTTTTTCATTAGGTGCTTTCATCGCTGTTGCAAGTGCCATGTTGGTTGTCAGAGTGGTCTTGCCAACACTGCCGTTACAAAAGATTGAATAAATTGATGATTTTTTTTCCATCCTGGTTACCATTAATAGTATTACTTAATAGTGATTACAAACTAATATTTAAAGTTTTTGTTTTTCAAGATCTCTGATCCTTTCATGAAGCCTGAACATCTTGTTATATAGTTCTTTTTTTATGCCTTTAATTTTTGTGTCATATTCGTCGTTTAGGCAAATTTTTTCATTTTGCTTCTGTATTTGCATGTCAATGTAGTTTTTCGCATTCCTCATTGCCATATGGTATGATGCTGCTGCAAGGCCAGCTACTGCTGCAGCTGGTATGACATATTTTATGAGAAAGTTTGACCTAGGTTTTTTGTGCGTCTTTGCATATGTTGTAAGATCTTCCAAAACACTTCTAAACTCAGGATTTCTCTCTATTGTCTGTCTCAGCTCTCTTTCTAGCTGAGATCTGCTTGGTGTGTTTAGATTTTGTTTTAGGTCTTTTGATTCCATGTTAGTGCACTCTGAACTATGAAAAGGAAGAGTGATATTTAAATCTTTCTATTTTGTTACCATTAGTCAATGGTAATTCTTTAGATTAAATATGATTGCTAAATCAACCAAATCTTTATAAAGAATTTAATATATTTGTTGAATAGGGGGATGGTTGTCTTATGGATGAAGATAATTTCAAAAAAGCATACGATAAAATAGAGCATAAAGAAGATATTTCTGAAAAGCCAGCTGAAGAGCCTAAACATGAAACCCATTTTAAAGAGCACAGGCCTGTTGTTCATAAAGAAGACAAGGACGAGCTGACAATTGATTTCAAAAAGATCGGAGGCTTTTTTACAGGCAACAAGAAATGGTTGATACCTTTAGTTTTGATATTGATCCCTTTGATATTTTCTTTTGTGTTCAGGATGCAGCCAGCTTATCTGCCAATCACAGATGACTGGGCAGAAGATAGTGTTTATAATTCAGTCAGATCAAGCATACAATCACAGATAGATTCTGAATATCCAAATCTTCCTGATGCAAACAAGAATGCTTTGGTTGAAGAGCAGTTTGACCAGTTTTTGAAAGAAAATAAGAAAGAGGTTGACCAGCAGATTGATCAGACCTCTGATTATTTTAAGAGCAGGTTCCAGAATGATAATGGCAATACTTATCTGCTGGCTATTGATCCTTATACCTATTACAGGCAGACAAGGAATTTGATTACTGAAGGGCATGCTTATGATGTCTTGGTCAATGGGACTGCTTATAATGACCATATGTATGCTCCGCTGGGCAAGGAGATGGATACAAGATTTTTAGGTGCTGACCTGCATGTGTGGGTTGAATACCTGGTGTTCAGGGCTGCCACACTGTTTAAGTCAATAACCCTTGAAAATGTGGATGTGGAACTGATGAATGCGGTCTTTTATGTTCCAATCATCATATCGCTGCTCGCAGTCATTCCCGCATTTTATATCGGAAGGAAGTTTGGGGGCAATGTTGGCGGGTTTGTGACTGCGCTCATAGTTGCTATCCATCCTGCTTTTGTTGGCAGGACAGCAGGGGGTTTTGCTGATACAGATGCTTATAATGTTTTATTTCCTCTTTTGATTGCTGGGCTTTATTTGTTTGCGATAGATACCAAGAAAAATATGAGATATATTTTGGCTGGGCTGGCAGGATTAAGCGTCGGACTGTTCTCATTTGCATGGTCTGGATGGTGGGTTGGTTTTGATCTTGTTTTGGCAACTGCTGTGATTATGTGCAGTTACTCTTTTTATAAGAAAAAACCAGATGCAAAAAAATACTTGAATGTGTTAAGCATATTTTTCATATCTTCTCTTGTGTTTGTGTCATTATTTTTAGGCTTTGCAGGCTTTGCAAAAGC
>JAFCEI010000024.1 GCA_017609245.1 Candidatus Woesearchaeota archaeon
AGTTTTCTAGATTTTTAAATCTTTCCTTTTTTTTACTACTGGACAGTTAATTCATACGATAAGTTTAAATACTCAAATTATATTAATCAAAATAACACAAGCCTCAAAAGCTTGTTCTTTGAGTATTAAGATGAAACATGAAAAACAGAATAAGATAACAGAACAAGATATGAAAAAAACCTATGAAGACTGCATCAAAAGGGATTTTTATTGCAGAAATTCGATCCCTAAAGAGAAAGGGGGCGGTTTTTTCTGTGGCAATGACAACACAAACAAACCAAAAACTGCATTTTATCAGGGCGATGAATACGCTCCTGCAATAGATAATTGGAAAAAGCTAAGATGAACGAATTGTATAAACTCTATAAAGCAAGGCATCTGGTAAATATGATAAAAGGAGAATTTTCTAATTCAGCATTTGAAAAACTATTGAAAGCTTCTGGATATGATGTGCTGCCTTATGGTTATGAGATCACTTATAGAGAGATATGCAATGATGTAAGAAAAGGCCTTGGTGAAGCGGACATAGTCAGGAAATATGAAGATGTCAAGTGCGGGATGCACCTGGACCAGATAAGAAGCACACCTGACCTTAAGATAGTCAACAAAGAAGAGGGATTAGAAGAGCTGGTAGAATCAAAATTCTCAGGAGAGACAAAGGATAAACAAGGGAATATAATAAGGAGCCAGTCTGCAAACGATGTTTCAATCAACAGAGAAAAACTTCAGTCGTATCAGATGTATTGGGAGAATACAATAATGGTCTTTACATTTGCTCATCTAGAAGACAAAAAATATCACTGCATCAGGGCAAAAGACGTGACAGATGACATGATTATTGAGATGCACAACAAATATGACAATTATGATATTTCAGAAAAAGCAAGGCCATTAAAATATTTTTTTCCAAGGGTTTCAGATGAACTTATTAAGCTTAACATGGAACTGGTGGATGATTTGCAAAAGGACCTATTGAAACCTATCAATCCAGGCTGGACGATATCATAGGAGAGATTGAAAATGGTTAAAATAAGGAAAGATGCAAGAGTCAGGTTTAACCTGTCATTCTATGCACAGTCAGAATTTGCAAACCAGATATATGATAGATTTGAGCCTTTTGGCCCATATAGAGATACAGGAATAGATATTGCTGGCAGGGACAGGAAAACAGACAGATACAGAAATTTTCAGATTGAGGCAAGGAACATGGGCAAGTATGGCAATTACTGGTTTGCATTGAAAGACAAAAAACTAGACAAGACACTGAAGATCAAAAGCATGTATTGGGCATTTGGGATGGTCCAGCCCAACCTATCGGTTGATTTTGTGGTCCTGCCTGTAAAACTGCTTGGAAAATGGAGAGAGCAGAGCATTGATAATTCTGTGAACAACATATTGGCCCCTGATTCAAAACATTTCTGGCTAAAGCTCAAACAAGACGGCCAAAAAGTTTATACGATGCCCCTAAAAGGCAGCCAGGATGTAACTAAATATAAACTTGAGAATATTCTGCAAAAGCTTTAAATAACCCTTGTCTCTTAAACTAATCAGGTGGTTAGATTGGGCATGTTTGACAAGATGTTAAGTTCTGATGAAAGCCTTTTCTTAGATACAGTTGCACTTGATTATGATTATATACCTAAACTAATACCTCACAGGGAAAAAGAGCAAAAATATATTGCAAACTGCATGAAACCTTTGTTCTCAAAAAGAAATGGTAAGAATTTATTGATTCACGGCCTATCTGGAGTTGGCAAGACAGTTGCGTGCAAACATATTCTGCAGGAGTTAGAAGAGCAAACAGATTCAATAGCACCTATATTTGTGAACTGCTGGCAAAAAAACACCACCTATAAGATATTTCTGGAATTATGCGACCAATTGAACTACAGGTTTACTCAAAACAAGAAATCAAGCGAATTGTTTAATATTGTCAAAGACATTTTAAACAAAAAATCAGTCGTTTTTGTTTTTGACGAGATTGACAAGGTTGAAGACTTGGATTTTCTTTATTCAATTTTAGAAGAGATCTACAGAAAGACGATAATCATGATATCAAACCACAAAGACTGGTTGTTTAACCTGGATTCAAGGCTGAAATCAAGACTGATTGCAGAAACATTGGAATTCAACCCGTATGATGAAGCTGAAACAAAAGACATCCTTCAGCAGAGGATGAGATATGCTTTTGTATCAGGAGTTTGGGATAAAGAAGCATTTAATTCCATTGCCAAAAAAACAGCTGAGCTGGAAGATATAAGGTCTGGCCTATACTTGATGAAAGAAGCTGGAAACCTTGCAGAAGATGAGGCAAGCAAAAAGATCCAAATAAAGCATGTTCAAAATGCTATCAAGAAACTTAATGATTTCTCAATCAAGAAAAGCGATGATTTGGACTCTGATGCTCATGCGCTACTGGATCTGATCAAATCAAACTCAGGCCTAAAAATAGGAGAACTCTTTGATATCTATCAAAAACAAGGCGGCCAAGCAAGCTACAAAACATTCCAAAGAAAAATAGCAAAGCTGGAGCAGGGAAAATTCATATCTGTTGAAAAAACAGCAGGCGGGAGTGAAGGCAATACAACAATTGTCAGATACAGCCAGATAAAAAAACTAGATGAGTTCTAATTCTCTGAATAAAGAATCTAAATCCTTTTTAATCCTCTCTTCAAACACAGCATTTGTCTCACCTTCTTGTTTTTCTTGGCTTAGTGTTTGCATTAATTTGACTGTTAGCTGCATCTCTTTTTCTTTGTCCATACCTAATAAGGGAACCTTCCCTGCATTTTCTTTTATGAGGTCTTCTTCAACAGTTTCACTTGGTTCTGCATTTACCTGCATCTCTTCAAATTCTCTTGATGTTAATGCAGATGTGTTTTTCATCACAAAATGTGCAGATTTTGCATATAATATTTCAAAAATGCTTTTGAAATTAATGTCAGCAGGCTTTCCCTGTTTCAAACATCCTTTTAATCTTAAAGTGACAATCGTGTCCATGAACTCGTGACCTTCAATCTGTTTTTTTATTTCAGCTTCAACATCTTCAGGAGTTTTATCATTGCAATTTATTTTTATAGAAAACACATTATAAGTCTGCACATTTTCAAACTGCAGTTTTCCACTATCAACAATATAAAATCCGTTTCCGCCTTTTTCAAGCTCTTTAAAATTAGTAGGGCTTAATGCTCCAGGATAAACAATTAGCCCATATCCAGGCTCATTCTTGTCAAAAACATAATGAACATGTCCGCCGGCATAATAATCAAATGCTTTTGGCAGGTTATGAAAAGACATAGCTTCCATCTTTTCCAATCCTTCAGGCTTGTATTCTTCCAAAGCAGTGTGAAACATAAATATTTTTTTTCCTTGTTCTGCTTCCAACGCTTCTTTATCCAAATCCTCGTAATGTCTTTTGTCTAGCATGCCTTTTTTACCGATGATTCCTGTTATCTTGATGCCTGTTTTCTCATTAGTTGTAAATCTCAGTTTTAACTTGTTATCTTTGACCTCTCCTCTGAAAACATTCTTGATCAGATCAGCTTTTTCCAAAACATCAAGTATTGTTTTTCCAGATGGTGAAAAATCATGAGAACCTGCAATCATATAAGTGTGGATGCCGTTATCCCTAACCTCTTTTAATTTGCCAACAACCTCTTTAAGGTTATCAACAGAAGGCAGGGATGTATTGAACAGATCCCCTGCGATCAATATAAAGTCAACATCTTTTTCAATGCAAATCTGCATTGCTTTCAGAAAAGCCTCTGTGTTAAGGTTTTTCAAACGCTCTTCTCTCCAAGCTCCGATATGACAGTCTGCAATGTGCGCGAATCTCATCTATAGTTCCCTCCAGATTCCCTGCCTAATCTTATCTTAAGATTCAGATAATCGGATTTGGCTTTTGAGAGGTTTATCTCTCTTGACTTACTTGTAAACTTGGTGCATGTTATTTTTGAGTCCTCTCCATTTACAACAGTTTTTTTTACCCTGTATTTTCCATAGTTATCATCAATAAACTCTATTGAGATCATTTTGCTGCCTATCTTGAATGTTTCTGGCTTTAGCATATCATCTAATCCCCCAACCATAATCTAACTAAGAATCAAGAAATATTTAAGGCTTTTGCATAGGATGTTGTTTTAGAAAATCGTCAATGGAATATTTTCCAACTTTAGTTATGTTTTCTTTATTGGAAATCTTATCGTGCACATAATTGATGAAACTATTTATTATGACAGAAGCATCTTTAGAATCAATTGTTTGCGTAAAATCGCCATCCATCAACTTTTCCAGTTCAGATATTTGCTCATCAGTTGCAGATTTTTTGGCATTTGTGATCCCCTGCATAATCGGGCCATATTGGTATTTTTTTTCCCCACAATATATTGAATAAAACTCAATCATGCCATCTCTTCTATCTATGCCTAATTTGATCTCATATCCCATGTTTCACACCTGATAAAGAGAAATAAGCTTCACGCATTTATAAATCTTTCTATTATTCACTACTAACCAGTATTGACTACTCTGTTTCTTCCTGTTTTCTTGGCTCTGTAAAGTCTTCTGTCAGCAGCATTGATTATGTCTGGTCTTGAAACACCGTCTGGTCCGTAAGTAGAAACACCGCAGCTGATTGTCAGGTTTAGCTTTTTGTTGTCTGTTGAATAAAAATCACTTGTTCCGATTATTTTTCTTAGGTTTTCTGCTATATTTGTTGCTGCATCAAGGTCAGTTCGCGGCAGGATTATTGCAATCTCTTCCCCGCCATACCTGCATATGATATCAGACCCTCTGACATTCATCCTTATGTGTTTTGCAATCTCCTTGAGAACCTTGTCTCCTGTTGGGTGACCATAAGTATCATTAATCACCTTAAAATGGTCTATATCTACCAGAATAAATGAAAATGCCTGCTGCCTTCCAGCTGCCAGCGAGATCAGGTTATCCAGCTGTGCTCTCATGACCCTTCTTGTAAAAAGTTTTGTCAGCGTGTCAATGCTCGCCTGTTTTTTTGTTTTTTCAGACAGCTCCTTTGCCTTTAGCTTGTATATTAATATTTTTTCTAGTGCACCTTCTTCAACAAGTTCCTTGTTTGCTTCTATCGCTGAAATATATTCAAGAATCTCGTCAGGCTCAGTCATCGTATAGATATCAGCTTTTATATCATGTAATGTGATCAGCTTTTTCTGCTGTTTTAGCTTGCTGAATTCCAGTGCGCCGCCAATCTCCTTCTGAAGCATATCCATCAATGGCTTATATACATCATATTTTTCTGTTCTAAGTGTTTTTTTGATCTGAGAAACAACTGTTCTTAATCTTTTTTTATTGTCTTCCAGTTCCTGCAATTTTTTTTCTTTGTTTGCAAAGGGGTTGTTGAGTTTTACAGCGTCCAACAGGCGATATTCAACAGCAATCGCATTCTTGATGGATTCCTTAAACTGATGAAGTTTTTGTATCAACACAGTTATGTGCTCGTTAAGGGTGATTCCTCTCTCCTCTTCCTCAAGAATTGCTTTCAGTTTTCTCAGATATCTTCTCATAGGCATGAGCGATTTTTTTGCAGCAGTTTTGCTTATCTGCTCCTCACCCCTGGCAAGAGAATCATACATGTTTCTTGTAAACGCATAGATGTCAAGAATCTCTTTTCTCTTTCTCCTTTCGTCCCACAGCAACTGCTCTTTTCTTGGGACTTTTTCGTCAAGTATCTTGAATTTTGAGAGAATGTCTGATTTTAATCGTATTATATCTTCTGCAAGCTCTTTTTCAAGCTCATCTAGCTTGCCTGTTCTTTTGAATGTTTTTTTAACCAGATCCTGTATCTTGGTTATTGTTTTGGTGATCTTGCTTACATATTTTTCATGCGCATATATAGTAGAAAGCTGGTTTTCAAATTCTTTTAATAGATTGATTTCATGCTCTGTTAATTGTTCTAATTCTGGCATTATTATCTTTAAAAGTTCAGCTTTATATTAAAGTTTTCTATTTTTCCATCTCAATTATATGTTTGATCTCTTTTCCAGAAATAGCACATCCATCAAGTTTTACACCCCAGAGGATCGAGTCTAACAGATCTTTTTTAGATACTTTTGTGTGCTTGATGTAATTTTCCAATAAACCCATCTCATAAGCGATTGTGACTAGTTCTGCAGACCTGATCAAGTTTATTCCTTTTACCTCTTTTTTAATGTCTTTTAATTTTTTGTGGTTTATCTGCACCTTAGTGTGCAGCTTGTTCTTGAGTATCTTTGAAAGCCTTGCAGGATCTTCTATCAATAGCCTTGTTGTTCTCTCGTCAACACAAAAAGCTTCTGCTTTTAATTCAATTGCGGCTGCCAATGCCTCTGCTTCTGCGTAATGTATTATCTCTATGTTTTTTCCGTGAGCTCTGTAGCATTTATTTGCCATTGCCCAAAGTTTTTCAGCTCTCTTTTTTATCTCTGTGCTTTGCATCAGTTTCAGTGTTCCTTTGTTCAGATAGAACATCACCTGCAGAGCCTCGAACTTGAATTTCTTTGTCCTGAACGGCTTCTCAATCAGTTCTTTCCTGACTGCAGGTGTAATCAAAAAATCACCGTCAAACTGCTTTTCGAGGTGTTTTAGTATCCAAAGCAGATTATTCATAGTCAAACTGATTATTGGTCCTGTGTCGAAGATTATTGATTTCATTTTTTACGCTAACCCAAATATTTTTCTCGCAATCATAAGCCTTCTTCCAGCTCCGGTCTCTGGAAGCTGCTCGTCAACAATATTAGTCTTGCCGATGTAGTTCATCAGCTCCCAGTCAGAGATGTCCATAAGTGAAGCAGCTTTTGTTGTTGATATTCCATGCTCAAACACCTTGGTTCCCTTGGTGATCTTTGCCTTGAAGATGACCTCTTCAACAAACTGCTTCAGCCTTTTATCAGTTATAGAGATAAAATGAAATGTATCTCCGATTATTTTCCTGTATGATCTTAGATTGCCTTGCGCTAATGCTCTTTTTGCCCTTTTTAGGTGGGCTTTGATAACATCATAGATATGTGTCCTTAATCCATACCTTTCGATGATCTTGTAGATAGAATAGATAATTACTGCAATAGAAATAGAATCCTCATCCTGAAACACAGATGCATTGTGGATTGACTGGTCAGACAGCTCTTTCAGCTTGTAAACATCACCCTCATCCTTGACATGAAGGATAATGAGAGCTTCTGTCAGAATATCAAGTATATCCTCTTTTATTTTTTGCGGCATCTTTATAAATGAATGCCTATTTCCTATATAAAATTTTGCTATATTCATTATAATCACTATTTAGTGACAAAAATAGAAAGATTTATAAATAAAAACACATATGTAGATACTATGAAAATAAGTTATAGCGATGCAAAAGAGTTTGTAAAAAGCCTGGAAGAGGTGCTGGACATAATCAAGCAAAGAAAGCCAACATGCGTAATTGCGCCTATGTTCGGTGCAGTTCCTTTTATTGATATTCTTAATATAATTGATGATGATTTTTCTAAAAATACAAATGTAGAATATGTGTCTGCGTCCAACAAGATTCACAGGCTCAGGGACGTCTTAAGAGGCTCTTTTGAAAATATAATCAATGCCTATGCTCCGGATGGTGGGGAATTTCTATCAATAGATGAGGTTATCAGTGGAAACTCTTTAAAAAGGGTTGAAAAACAGTTTGATGCCGCAAGGATGAATTATGCCAACCGTAAAACCATTGAGCTTTACGGAGATAAAACTGATTTCAAGGACGAGAACGTGAAGTCATTTAGAGACAGTGTGGTTGAATCAATAAAATATAATTCAGTCGGCATTGAAGATTCAAGAGGAGAAGGAAAGAAAAACTCAGAATACGAGTCTCTTGTTGAGAAAGGGGTAGTAATCCCTGTCAAGACAAAAAGCATAGTGACCATGGACAGGACTGATTTCTTCCCAGCGCAGTACAAGCAGGACAAAGATAGTGAAGGCAATACAATCTTTCTTCCAGTCATAGACAAGTTTGACATCAGCTCAAATTACATGGATTTTTTGCAGACAGCAGCAGGCATTCTGGGAAAAGACCCTGAAAGAGTTAGTCTGAAGAATGTAGGAAAGATCAGAAGCTCATACAAATGGGTTCCTGAAGATCTGAGAAGTTTAACATAGATTCCTTTTCTGTTTAGCAAAGAAAAATATATGAATGTTGTGGAATAAACTTATGTTAAAACATATCCCCTCTTTGTTTTAATTTACTCTTTTTTGTTCTCACCAAACACATTGCCAGCAACAAACAGCAGTAGCTTGTCTTTTTCCTTGAAATAAGAAAGAGGATAACCAGTCAAATTAACTTTGTATTTTCCAGCCAGCTGGATCAGAACATTCTCCTTATTAAAAATCCTTAACTTAGCTACCCACAGAATATTACGTGTGCGGATTTTAGTTAATAAATGTTTTCATTGCTCATCGGCTGCGTTGAAAATCTTTAAATAATAACCCAATCTTAACGTAAGTTAAGATTGGGGGTGAGGAGCGTCCCTCACCATGGGGAATAAAAATAAACTGGTTAATAAAGTTAAGCGTTTGATAAGAAGAGCAGGCCTTCCAAGATGGCTGCATCATTATGGGCCTAAGAAATATGAGTTCTGGCAACATGCTATTGCTTTGCTTGTAAAACAAGAGTGTAAGCTAGGTTATAGACGAGTAAGCTGGCTTTTAGATTCTTTGGGATTTGAAGTTCCTACTTATTCTGCACTGGCAAAAATGGTTGCAAGAATGCCTTTTGCACTGTGGCAAAGGCTGCTTAAAGCGACAAATAATTGCAAAACGCATATTGTTGCAATTGATGGAACAGGATTTTCAAGGCCTTTGCCTAGCCCATATTATGTCAAAAGAATAGATAAGCCATATCCAATTGACGTCGGAACTAAGGCAAGCATAGCCATAGACACAAAAACAAAGAAGATTTTGGCTATTCGCTTTAGAGCCAAGCCCAGGCATGACATCATAGATACAAAATATCTTCTTAAGAGGCTGCCAGTAAGACCTTCAAAGCTAGTAGCAGACAAAGCTTATGATGCAGAGTGGCTTCATGAATATTGTTATGGATTAGGGATCATAACACATATTCCTATGCGAAATTATGGTAAAGTCAGGCACAAAAACATGAGTTACAGGCGAATGGCGCATAAACAATTTGACCAAAAGACATATTGCAGGAGAAATATGGTTGAATCTACATTTAAGTCTATAAAGACCAAGTTTGGAGCTAGTGTAAGCTCTGTCAAATTTTCTGCTCAAGGAGCAGAAATGTATTGTAGGGCTATCGCCCACAATATTCTTTCAAGAATTACTGGACTTTTTCAACGCAGCC
>JAFCEI010000025.1 GCA_017609245.1 Candidatus Woesearchaeota archaeon
TAGGATTGAGCCAAAATGATAACTAAACAGAAAGTAGATTCGTAGACCCATAAGAAATAAAACGCCTAAAACCAAATTCTCACCCATAATACAACTTCCCTTCTTGCTTCTGTTTTCTATCCATCTGAGAGCCAGGCTTATTTATACGAGGACGATTGCTTTCCTTATCCCTTCTCATTGTCAGTATCAAATCCTTCAAAAACAGGTTCATGCCCTCTTCCATTGCAAATGGACCTAAAGCTTCACCATTTATAGCAGGCTCACCCTCAAAAACCATCAGCCTATCACTCAGATGATCAATAAACAACAGATCATGATCAACAACCAATGCAGTCTTTCCCCAATTTTCCATTAATTCTTTTATAATCTTGCTCACAGTAAGTCTCTGCTCAACATCCAGATACGCAGATGGTTCATCTAACAGATATAAATCAGCTTCATGACTTAAACAAACAGCAATAGCAACACGCTGCAACTCCCCGCCGCTTAGATGTGTTATCTGTTTGTCCAATAATCTTTCCAATTGCAGCGGCTTTATAAGTTCAGTGCTGTATTTTTCCAGTGAATTTTTCAAAATCTCTCTGACAAAAACATCTTTTTCAGCAACAATATACTGTGGTTTGTAGCTGACTTTCACTTGCGAGTTCAATTCACCTTTGTTAGGCTTTATAATGCCTGCTAAGATCTTAACAAAAGTTGTCTTGCCGATTCCATTTTCACCTAAAACACCTATTGAATCCTTTTTAGATATGCTTCCTTCTGCAGACTTTAGATTAAAAGAATCAAGAGTCTTTTCAATACCTTCCCATCTAACTAGCTCAGCCCCTTCTTTTTCAATAACAGGAGGTTTTGCAGGAAAACTGATCTTTTTGTCTCTAAATCGAATGTTCTCCTCTTTTAGATAACCTTCTAGGTAAACATTGATTCCATTTTTTGTAGCCTTGACACCAGAGACAACACCGTAAGCTCCCTCTTTACCATACATGATGTGGACCAGATCAGTCATATAATCCAATATTATCAGGTCATGCTCAACAACAAGCACAGCAGTATTTTCATCTGCAAGATTTCTTATGAATTTGCTGACTTTTATTCTCTGTTTGATGTCAAGATAGGAGCTTGGCTCGTCAAAGACATATAGGTTAGCATTTTTTAAGACACAGGCAGCAATGGCGACCCTTTGGAGTTCTCCGCCAGATATGTTAGAAATATCGTGGCCAAGAATCTTTTCAATATCAAGCTCTTTGGCAATTACGCTTAACTTCTTTTTCTCGTCAACCTTCTCCAGCAAATCCCTGACTTTACCTTTCTGCGTCTTTGCAATCAAGTCAACTTGCTGAGGCTTGAATGATATCTTAATCTTTTTTTCCTTGACCTTTTCAAAAAATAGCTGTGCTTCAGAGCCCTTGAAATAATCAATGAGCTCATCATAGCTTGATTCTTTGTCTTTTCCAAAATTAGGGTTTATCTGGCCAGCCAGTATCTTCAGTGCAGTCGACTTCCCGATACCGTTTCTTCCTAATATACCTACTACTTTCCCGAATATTGGCACCGGCAGGTTATACAGGCTGAAACCGTTCACACCATACCTGTGGATCGGATTTTCAAGTTCAGCAGGCAAGTTGATGATCGAGATACATTCGGCAGGGCATCTTTTAGGACATATCCCACACCCTATGCATAGATCTTCATCTATGATAGGCTTGTTATCCCCACTTAATGTGATGCATTCCTTGCCTGACCTGTTGACAGGACAGACAGAACCGCATAAAAAAGGGCATCCTTCACCATTAATGCATTTTTCTTTCTCAATTACAGCTATTCTGGTCATGGACTCTCTTAATAACAAAGCTTTTATATAGTTTTTTATCAGATATTCTTTTATGGTAAAGTGCGCAATCTGCAGAAATACTATTGAAGAGCTGTTTTTAGGCAAGCTCAAAGGCACGATCATAAAAGGAAAAAAGGTCTGCTCAGACTGCCAGTCAAAGCACAAAGATAAGTTAGAAGAACAGCTTTAGATGCCTCAGTAGCTCAGTTCGGCTAGAGCGACTGCCTCGTATTTATCAACAAGAAAGCAGTAGGTCGAGGGTTCAAATCCCTTCTGAGGCTTTTTACCAACTCATGAATTTTCTGCCAAGAGTTTTTCCAGCAAGTTCTGCAAGCTCTTTTGATGGAATCCAGCTTTTTTTACCATACAATACATTAAATATTCCAAGACCTGGCTTACCATTGATATCAATACAATAATAATTATTGTTTTTATCAGCAACAAAATCCAGTCCAAGAATCTGTACCCCGTGCTCACTTGCATATCTTCCTATCTTGGCAGCATCTTTTTTTATCTTAGAAGGCAGACCAAGCTTCTTTTTAATATTATATGCATCCAACACCTGTTGCTCATCTATTGAACTTTGTTTTCTCCAATTTCTTCCTGTAAGCGCTATCTGATGACTTGTGCCAGTTTTATTTGTGATTTCTGCATGATCCTTATTATAATAAATCATGCTGCCGACAATATGATCTCCAAAAGTAAGCACCCTGATATGAGAAGCATACTGGGTAGGGATCTTAATGGCTTCTTGTACAACATAATCCGAAGCATTTTGCTCCAATATGCTAGATAATTCATACTCATCTTCAACAAAATGTGTTCCCTTGCCGTTTTCTAACTCCTTGTGCTTAACAAAAACAGGATACGTCACTTCTTCTGGATTAACAAGTTCAGCAAGAACAGTATTTGGGCTGTTCACACCAAGGTTCTTCAGAATAAATGCAGCACTTCTCTTATTAGTTATGTCTTTGTCAGGATTACTGCATAAACATTGGGTCTTGTTAATAAATCTATTATTTACTAACTCCTGTATCTCTTCATATTCAGCCATTATGTCATCCAGTGATTTTGTATAGCCATAATCCCCGCACAAATAGTCAGGTCCAAGAGTATTAATGTGCTTTTGAAGATGATTTTCATTATAAACAATAAGATCAGAAGAATGTAGAGCCTTTCTGACATTCGGAGCATCAAAAGGATAGGTTACCTCTCCTTTTTTCTTTTTGATTGTATCTAAAAATGTTTTATTGACTAGCTCACGAACATATTTTACACATTTAAATCTCCTCAATGAAAATACTAATTTCATCTCAAATATCCCACTATTTCCTATTTTATAAATCTTTCTATTTGACACCATTAACTAGTGACTAAACTAAAAACATTTATATACTGGAACAAATCCAAGCAATACATGCAAAACAAAACCTGGTTTGAAAGGGCCATATTCTTCAGCTGGTACTGCAGCAGAGGCGACTGTAAGTTTTGTTATATGTCAACCCAGAAAAACAGGATAAAAAACCCAAAACTAGCTAAACGAAAAATAGAATCAATCCTTGCTGAAGCAATAATATCTAAAGCATGCGGTTGGAAAATAGAATTTATTTCAGGAGGGTATGAAAGCTATGATATTGATGAACTAGTTTTCCTGGCAAAACATAGCTCAAAAATAACAAAACAAAAGCAATGGCTGAATATAGGAGCTTTAAAAAAACAAGAGCTTGAAAAATTCAAACCACACATTGAAGGAGTTTGCGGAGCAGTTGAATGCATCAACCCAAAACTGCACGATAAGCTGTGCCCAAGCAAACCCATTTCAGAGATCATAGACATGTTCAAGGCCTGTGACAATCTGAAACTGAAAAAAGCGATCACGATCATAATTGGATTAGGGGAGACAGAAAAAGACATCCCTTTGCTTATTGATTTCATCAAGAAACATAAGATATCAAGGATCACTTTCTACGCCTTGAACCCGCACAAAGGAACTGTATTCAAAAAAGGCCCAAAAACAGATTATTATGTCAGGTGGATTTCAGCAATAAGAGAAAAATTCCCAAAACTTTATATTATCGCAGGAAGCTGGGTCAACAGATTATCTGAAATATCTAACCTGCTGAATGCAGGTGCAGACTCAATAACAAAATTCCCATCAATAAAACTGTTCAACTCAAAGTATGCAAAACAAATAGAACTGCAGTCAGCAATAGCAGGCAGGCAATTTACAGGCTCACTGACAAAACTTCCAGATATTGATTGGGATAAAGAGGTCGATCAATTAGATTTAGATAGAGAACTGAAAAGCAGAATCAAAACTAAATTAAAACAATATTTAAAACAGATGAAAAAATATTAATGCTTATACTCTCTCCCGCACAACTTACCGATCTCAACCATTATCTCATCAGTCAGCTTTCTCAGAAGCTTGTAATCTATCTTTGAATCAAAATAATTGTCATAGCAGATTGGCTTGCCGAACACAAGTTCAATCTCCCTCTTAAATCTAGGAAATCTTGCATGCTTTGGCCAGAACTTTTCAGCACCTTTTATCCCAACAGGAATAACAGGCACAGGCTTTCTCAAGGAATCCATCCATAAAGCAAGCCTTGCAACACCAGTCCTGCCCTGCATCAGCTCACCATCATCGCTTCTGCCGCCCTCTGGAAATATCCCAACGATCTTACCATTAGCCAGCAAGTCTAATGTTTTTGTCAGGCCTTTTACCTTTCCTCTCTCAGTCATCTCCATTGGGATGCATCCAGCCCAGTCCTCGCAAACCAATTTCCCTAACCAGTAAAAGTTGCCTGGCTTTGGCTTTGTAAAATAGTGGTACCACTCCCCAAATTTCTTTGTGACAAAATGAACTTTCTTGTTCAGTTTAGAAACAACAACAGCATCAACCACCAAAGGATCTATAGCGCTTGCATGGTTGCCAGCAAGGATAAAAGGGCCTTTTTTAGGAATGTTTTCTAACCCCTCTACATTTTTTATAAAACTGCTGATCAACGGTTTCAAGAACAGTTTGCTTATCGGAAAAGCCATACTGCAACAAAAAACAACACTTATTTTTAAATCTAACGTAAGATTAATATACCTTAGCTTTGTTATTTTACCAATGATCTGGTACATACTGGGGTTCATAGCTCTGCTAAGGCTTTATAGGGGAATAAGAGTCTTTCTTATAACTCGCAGGAAAAAAGACTATCCTCTGATAAAGGGAGCAGAACCATTTTTTCATAAAAGAGGAAAAACAGGAGTTCTGCTGATACACGGATTCACAAGCTCGCCTGATGAAGTAAGGTCAGTGGGGGATTACCTGGCTAGGAAAAACTACACAGTATCAGCCCCATTGCTAAAAGGCCATGGAACAAATCCAAGAAATCTGTTAAAAATAAGGCCAGAGCAGTGGCAAAAACAGATAATAAAAGAGATGAACAAGCTCAAAAAAATCTGCTCAAGAGTATTTATTCTTGGAAGCTCTTTTGGAGGCAACCTGGCATTTGATTACGCATCAAAGCACAGGACAGCAGGAATAGTCACTGTCGGAGCACCTATCCTATGGAGAAAATCAACATTAAGAAAAGTCCCCTATTATATCGCAAAAAATGTAAAGATATTCCAAAAGAAAAAGTATGATTATACAAAAGTTAGAGAAGAGATAATCAAGAAAAAGATACAGTATTTGAACATCCCTCTCATTACGCTGGGAAGAGTTCTTAAATTCACAAAAAAATCAAAAAAAGAACTAAATAATATCGCCTGCCCTGTCCTGATAATGCAGTCAAAACTGGACGCAGTAGTTAGCAGAGATACCCCTGAATATATATTCAACAGCATAAGATCAAAAATAAAAAAAATAGTGTGGTTTGACAAAGCATATCATGTAATAATCATTGACGACACTGTAAGAAAAAAAGCATTCAAAGAAGTAACTGATTTCTTTATTCATACCTCAAAGCGTCGATAGGCTTTAATTTAGACGCCTGTATTGCAGGAAATAATCCTGAGCCTGCTCCAACTAAAACTGCAAACAATAAACATCCTATTATTAGCCACCATGGAAAAGCAGGCCTTATCAATCCAAGCCCGGCATTTGCAGCAATTATCCCTCCAACCTTTGCAATGCCTGCACCCAATAAAATTCCGATTACCCCGCCGACCAAGCCAAGAATACCTGCTTCTGCCATGAATATCAAAGCAATAAACCTGTTAGTAGCTCCAATAGATTTCATAACACCTATCTCCCTGGTTCTTTCTAAAACAGAGGTATACATCGTATTGGTGATATTTACTGCAGCAACTACAATTGATATGAGTGCAATTATAACAAGAACAGCGTTTAATATGGTTATCACTCCTGTAAAGGTGTTTAAGATATCTTCAAATGTCTGAACACTAAAATCTTCTTCCCCTTCTTTTTGGCCCCTGTGTTTCCTGAATTTTTCCTTTATGCTTTCAGAGAGTTCGCCTGGGTCCTGGTCAGATGAAGCTCTTATGTAGATATACTCATAACCTTTGACATCAAAAATCTCCCTAAAACCTTCCAAAGATATGTAAAACTGGGCATCATCAGTAGGACTCCCTATTTCCTCATAAAATCCTATAACTTCTACATCTACATCATTGATCTGGACTGTATCTCCTACAGAGATAGGTTTTTCAAATATCTTGTTTGGGACAGTATTGCTGTATCCGGCAGTCGCCTTGAGAACATCTCCTTTTTTCAACTCTCTGCCATCCATTATCTCTATGCCCCCGAACATCTCCTCCACAAGCCGTTTCTCATCACTCTCTACAGACAAACCTATGACATAAGGATATTTTTCCATGTAGTCTTTATATTTCACCTTTCCAGACACAATATACATGCCTGTAACTTCGTCTACACCGCTTATTTTCCTGACAAAGTCAATCTCATCTTCTGAAAACAGTATGTTGCTTGTCCCAGGAGCATTTGTAAATCCTCCTCCGGGCATCAGAAATATCTTATCTGTGCCCATTTCTTGTCCAAACTCATCTATGTACCAGTTAAGCCCCTGACCAAAACTCACTAATGCAAAAATAGCAGTAATTCCAATAAGTATCGAAATAATTGTAAGAGAGCTTCTCATCTTCCTGTCCCACAGGTTTGATAGCGAATATTTCAGTATGTCTCTCACTTTACAAACCTCATGGCTTCAACAGGTTCAAGCCTTGCAGCCCTAAGAGCAGGAATTGTCCCAAAGATACTTCCTACTGCAAATGAAAATAAAAGCGCCCCAAATAAAAGCCAGAAAGAAAAATGAGCAGATATCAGGTCAGAGCCCAACGCAATCCTTCCAGCAAAAGCCATCCCTGAAGCAAACAAAACCCCAAACAAAACCCCGATTGCCCCTCCAACTGATCCAAGAAAACCAGACTCGATAAAAAACAACAAGAATATTGAGGAATTTTTTGCTCCGATCGATTTCATAATCCCTATCTCTTTTGTCCTCTCAACAACAGCAGTATACATAGTATTCATGATCCCGATGCCGCCGACCAAGATAGAGATTCCTGCAATAATGTAAACAAAGATCTGTATTCCCAGCAAAACATCATTGACACTTTCCAAGATCTGCTGCGGGGTCTGAACACTAAAATCTTCCTCCCCCTCTTTCACGTCCCTTACAGCTCTCAGTCTTTTTTCAATATCTTTCTGTATCATATCAATGTCTGCTTTTTCATCAAACTGGACGCCTATGATATCATAATCATCGCCAGGCCTACCTACTAGATTCCTGAGATCATCTTCATTGATAAGCACAGCCCCATCTATCTGAAAATTACCTTTTTTTTCAAGAATTCCTACAACCTCAAACTCCTTGTCATTCAACTCTATCTTTGAGCCTGGCCTGATAGGTTTTCCAAAACCATTGTCTTCCTCAGAAAACATAGAGCCAAGCACAACCTTGCCAGAATCAGAATCCTCAAGCAGTCTGCCATTCTGAGCCTTGAGCTTCATAATATGTTCCATTAGATCTCTTTCATCTCCGTCAGGCATGCTTATAGCATAGCCAAATCCTATATTTTTGTTAAATTCCAGCTTGCCTGACTCAAGAATCCTGCCAGCAGCCCTTTCAACTCCGCCAACCCTTCTTATCTCATTAAGTTCAGCATCTGTCAAAGGGTCAACTGCGCCAGTCCCTGGCGACCCAAAACCTCCAGATGCAGTTACAGATATGATGTCTGTTCCAAGAAAACCGAACTGAGAATTTATGGCCTCCCTGAGACCCTCACCCAGCCCAATCAAAGCCACAACAGCAGCTATCCCTATGAATATGCCTATCATGGTCAGCCAGCTTCGCAACCTTCTGTGGCTTACAGTTCTTAAAGAAAATTTAAAATAATCTTTGAGCATCTTGATCCTCTGCTAAAAATTAAAAAATAGAAAATCTGATTTTACAGATCTTCTTGACATCTATCTCTTCCTTTTCTTCTTCCTGTACCTGTAGAACCAGTACCCTAGTCCTGCCAGTACGATTATCACGACTATGCTTCCAAATGCGCTTCCGCTGCCATTGCTCTTGGCAACCTTGTCAAGGTCAATGATCAGGTCATACTTGTCAGTATACCTGTTATTGTTTGCATCCATATATTTGGCAATGATTGGCAAAGTCACTTTTTTGTCTGAAGCATCTTTTACATACAGAGTGAAGTCAGCAGTTTCATAGTCATCGCTATCAATGTCTCCGATATAGACCTCGTCAGAAGACAGGACATCATAATCATCAGATGAATCTAGCTCTATTGTGAAAAATTTGATATCGCTCAATCCCCTGTTGACTATTTTTATTGTTACATCCCCTGTTGACTTGACTTTTAGGATATCGGTCTCATCCACCTGCACTATCATGTCAGGTGCTGCTCCGACAACAACACCAATCAGGTCACTTTTGTTATACTTGTTTTCCAGCTCATCATAATAAGTAAGGGTCAGAGGTATCTTGTACACCTGGCTTTCTGCATCAGCCAGAGCCATCACATCAAATGCCACCTCAATCTCAGAATTAGGCTTCAAGGATCTGACTCTTTTTTCAGTTGTACCTCCGATAGGAGCAAGCGGCAGATCATCTGAACTCAGGTCAAGCTTTAAGCTTATGTCTTCCATCAATGAATCAGCCAGGTTTTTCAGGATAATCTTTATCTTGGACTCATCTCCAGGGACAACAGTCTCTGGCTCTGTCAAGACAGAAGTAACGCCGACTGCTGCATCTATTGTCTGGACATTTATAGTAAAATTAAATATCTGCGAAACTCCTTTCACATTCGCTTTGAGCTCAATCTCATTTCCCCCTTCAACAGCATCTTCTGCTACCCTTAGTTTATAATGAAGGATAATTCCTCTCTCCCCCTGCTGAAGCCCCCAGACGCTGCCTCTATCCTGGATAGCGCTTTGCCCAGGATCTAACGAAAAAGGATAAGTCGGAAGAATCTCTAAT
>JAFCEI010000002.1:0-2601 GCA_017609245.1 Candidatus Woesearchaeota archaeon
TGACACGCAAAGTGAACTGGTCAAGAATACTAAAATGATTGCCCCCATGATAAATTCGTGCTTCATCTTGTTGTTCTCAAGAATTAATATTATTTAAATCTTATGCTAGACAGTAAACTAATGGACAGATTCCATGAACTGTTGCATCTGGAATTTTGTTTATTCTAAGCCTCCTTTTTCACTGATAAGACTCTGGCATTTATAGCTACAATAACTGTACTTATGGACATCAAAACTGCGCCCACTGCAGGGCTTAAAACAATTCCTTGGTTATATAAACCCTGCTGCAAGCAGGATGGCAACAACATTGTAGCCTGTTGCCAATAGGTTGTTGTACAGAGGTACAGCCTGAAACTAATGCTGCTGCAAACAACAAAACAAACAATATTATTTTATTCATATCAACACCTTCTCACCTGCTACATCTGCATGTTAGGATGCTGCACTTAGGGCATCCGCCGCAGCGCAGGCATTTTTTCCCGCTGCAAATCTCACATATCTTATCTTCGTGATATTCATCTATTTTTTTACCTCTTAAAAAAAGTTTTAGTCATCATAGCTATCCACTTAAAATTAAATATAAGATGGATAAAAATAAGTGCTCACATCATAATCCCTGACCAATGGTGTATCTTGTTCATCTTATAAAATGACAGCATGCTTTTCCTGAAATTATGCCAGGAAACTTGATGATCCCTGTGGCAAAACTTATGATAAAGGTTATCAAAAGCCCAATATCTACAAAATATTTTAGTTTTATCTTGTCCATCTCAGCTTGTCCACAATCCGTGGATATTGCATAATTCTCTTGCCCTCAGATTTTCAGTGCTATCTAGGCAAAATTCTGCTTCAGGCGCATTGCCCTGGCTTAACTGTGCCTTGGCAATGATCTTTCCGCCCCTGATCAGCTCTATGAACTGTATCCAGTGCTCTTTTTCCATAGGATGAGGTACTGAACCTACCTTAACCTTAACTTTATTGCCTTCAATCTCTATCACAGGAACATGCTTTTCTTCTCCTTCCTGTTCAATTGTTTTTTCTTCAAGCAGGTTCATCGGTTTTCCGCAGCATACTAGCTCTCCGCCGCCAACCTCAGCAACCTCAACAACATTGCCACATACAGAGCATTTGTAAACCTCATTGGCTGATTTAACATTGACCATTTTATATCTCTATTCTCCAACCTCTTCTTTAACTTCTTTTTTTCCAGCCTCCAGTTCTTTAACCTGTTCCTTATCCCTGTTCAACAACAGTCTCTGGAACTCGCCAACATGTGTTTTCTCTTCTTTTGCTATGTCCAGCAAAATCGCTTTTATGTTCTTGTCCTGAGTCATGGCAGCCATCTGCTCATATAGACTTATTGCATCCAGCTCAGCGATCATCCCAACCCTCAGTATCTCCTGATCAATAAGTTTTTTGTTGACGTTATTCAAGTCAATCGGTATGTTTGACATCATTTTATTCAACCTCCTTTTGACAATATGATAATCACAGCCACAAGTATTCCAGTAGCTAAAGCGATCAAGCTATATTTTTTATGCTCTTTTTCTGTTTCAGGCAGCAGGTGTGTTGCTCCGACATAGACCAATGCCCCTGCTGAAAAAGAGAGCGTCATACCCAAAACCGGCTGGGTAAGCCTGTTGATGAATGGCCAGGACACTAAAACTCCTAAGGGGGTTGTCAGTGCTGCTGCTAAAAAAGCATATAATGAGGACTTTTTCTTTTTAAATCCTGATTTTACAAGAAGCAAAAACGTCACTATTCCTTCTGGAAACTCGTGCAAAACCATCCCAATAGCAGCAAGCACTCCTGTAAATATGCTGACACTGAATGTTACAGAATAAATAACTCCATCTATAAATGAGTGCAATCCAATACCTAACGCAGGTATAATCCCAAAAGCATAATCCTTGCACTGGTGTTTCTCACACACAAACACATTCAAAAACCTGTTTGTCAGATGGAGAAACAAAAAACCTACTAACAAAAAAATTGGGGCATAGCTGCTCATCTCAAAAGACTTTGGAATGATGTGCATAAAAGATACAGAAATAAGAACCCCTGCAGCAAATGACATGAAATAGATTACATTCTTCTTGCCCCAGTCTGCAAACCTGTTTATTACATATATGCCAATTGTAGTGACTGCACAAGCTATTATTCCTGCCAAGAACGTTATCCAAAATATGTTTGCCATAAAACCTCTTTTTTAAATGTTAAACAACTGCTGTTTAAATAATTAACTTTTTATGATATTGATTTTTTGTAAAATATTTAATAAAGGCAGCTCATATTTTTTATCAAACACAACAATTGGCTTCAGATTGACCAAAGCGTCAACAAATGCTTTGTCATAAGGCAATTTTCCAAGAATCGGGATTTTGTACTTGGCAGCAAATCCCTCTATTTTTTTTGTGAATGATTTGTTGATATCCCATTTGTTTATGACAATCCCATAAGATATTCCAAAATGCTCCACAACCTGCAAAACCCTCTGGAGATCGTTCAATGCAGAGGGTGTTGGCTCTGTGATTGCAATAACATAATCACTCCCCTGGATAGAAGCGACCACTGGGCAACCAATCCCTGGAGAAGAATCCA
>JAFCEI010000002.1:2638-36211 GCA_017609245.1 Candidatus Woesearchaeota archaeon
TCCGCTGCCTGACTCTCCCATCTTCAGCTGGCCAGAAATAATCGGGAAGCCATAGCGAGTATCTGTAGTGTTGATGGTTGCGTTCTGCACCTTCTCAAGTTTGACTGTGCCTTTTGGAAATGCCAATTCACATGCACCGCAGCCCTCGCAAAGGAATTTATTTATGACAGGCCTTTTGTTTTGCTTATCCCAGCTTATTGCTCCGAACATGCAGACATCAATCTTGTCTTTGCACTCTGGGCATGTCTTTGCAATCACCCTTGCTTTTTCACTTGTCTGTATCTTTTGTTTTGTCTTGAATTTATCAACACCTAGGACCAATGCTAAATTAGGCGCATCAACATCGCAGTCAGCTGCAACAATCTTTTCCTTTTCAGCCAGCAGAACCGCTAATGAGGCTGTCAAGCTGCTTTTGCCAACTCCCCCTTTTCCTGATAATATGGTTATTGTTTTCATATCAACTCCTCGTTGATTGTCCCGTCTGGGAGCATGTTGTCGGGATGAGCTATGCCCTGCTCCTCCATCTGATATCGCTTGCATTTTGTAAAATCACCTTTACAATATTGTTTTTTCCATTTTTTGTCCAGCTTTCCTTGCTCCTCAAACCTTCTTAACGGACAGACATCAATCCATTTACATGCCATTTATATCTCTCTCATTTTTAAGTTATTAATATTTTTTAATGATTTTAACCTGAATAGGTGAGAATGACAAGAGCAGTCAGAACAGCCAAATCCTTTGATAGGCTCTTCAAATTTATTAAGAAAACAGGCAATTTTACATTCCTGCTCTTTACCTGCTTTTTTATAAACAGCTTTTTTTATCTTTACACTTGGATTTGCAAGCAAATAATCAATATGCCACCTTATTTTTTTGTTTTTGCTAAAATGTCTCGCTATTCTTTTTTCAACATTATTTTGCGCAGAACCTACATAAACATAATTCCCTTTTTTGAATTTTATTCTGCCTAGAGCTCCTATCTTCATTTCAATATTTTTGCTTACATTGATTACCAAACAATAAATTCCTTTCATTTTCTATAAAAACCTATGCGCTTTCAAGATCAGCTGTTCAGTTGTCTCCCAACCCATGCATCCGTCAGTCACTGAAACTCCACACTCAAGTTTTTCAGCCCCTATATCTTGGTTGCCTGGCTTTAGATAAGATTCTAACATCAAGCCCTTGATGCTTGGATTGGTTTTCATCTGTTTTATTGCATTATCAAAGACAGATGGCTGCTTCTTATAGTTCTTGCCAGAATTCCCGTGGGAACAGTCAACAATTATGCTTTTAGGCAGGTTATTTTTTTCCAACAATTTGGTCGCTTCATCTATGTCCTCTTTTTCATAATTAGGGACACACTCACCTTCTTTTTCACCGCCTCTTAGGATTAAATGGCAATAATCATTTCCCTTAGTGTGGACTATGCTGCTTTTGCCTTTATTATCTATCCCTATAAAAGAGTGAGGATTTTTTGCAGATCTGATCGAATTCACAGCGATTTCAACATTTCCAGACGTATCATTCTTAAACCCTACAGGAGTTGATAATCCTGAAGCCATCTCCCTATGTGGTTGGGATTCTGATGTTCTAGCCCCTATAGCGATCCATGAGATCAGATCACCTATATATTGCGGAGTTAAGGGTCCTAAAAATTCAGTTCCAGCAGGAATCCCCATCTCTGCTAATTCTAAAAGAAATTTTCTTGCAATCCTCAGACCTTTTTCTATCTTATTGCTTCCATCCAGGTCAGGATCATAGATTAGGCCTTTCCACCCAATAGATGTTCTTGGCTTTTCAAAATAAGTTCTCATGACCAAGATGAATTTGTCATCCACCTTGTCTTGTAATCTTTTTAACCTCTTAGCATAATCCAGGGCTTCTTTGCTATTATGGATTGAACATGGGCCTGTTATGATTATTTTTTTGTCGATCTTTCCTTCTAAAACTCTCTCTATCTGCTCTCTTCTCTCTAAAACGATATTCTGAATCCCGTCAGTCACAGGCAATTCTCTTTTGATTTTTTCCGAACTGCTTAACCCTTCATATTTTTTTATGTTCTTGTCTTCTAACAGGTTTTTCATCTTATTGACTCCATGATCTTGATTATGGACTCATCTTTTATTGGCTTGCCTTCTGAATATGCCTCTAAAATCTCTTTTTTATAAGGGATTTCTGCAACTATCTTTGTTTTATATTTTTTAACAACATTCTGCACTAGTTTCTTGTCTCCGACATCTGCCCTGTTCAGCACAACCATGGACGGGACTTTCAAGACCCTGCACAACTCTAATATCAGATCAAGATCAGCAGCCCCTAATGGCGTCGGCTCTGTAACAGCTATTGCCAGGCCACACCCTAATAAGGCAGAGATCACGTTGCAGTGTGTCCCTGCTGCAGTATCAACCAAAACATGATCATATTTTTTTTCTGCTCTTGAGCTGAATTTTTTCAGGGCATTTACAACCGGGCTGGCTTCTTCATAGCCGATCCTCATCTCTGCTGTCAGTAGATCGACACCATAACCTTCTCCAGAATAGATTGCCCCTATTGTCTGCCTGCCTTTGCTTATTGCCCCTGTTGGGCAGGCAAGCATACAGGCGCCGCAGCCAGTGCATAAATCCTTGACAAAAACAGGATATTTTCCTTTTACAAACAGGATAGCGTTTTCCCTGCACACCTCTGCGCATCTGCCGCACTTGATGCATTTGTCTTTATTGAAAACAGGTATTAACTGAAAAATATCTTTTTCTTTTTTTCTTTTTATCGAGAGGATCAGATGGTCGTTTGGGCAGTCTGTGTCAGCATCCATTAAAAGCACTTTTTTTGTTTTGGCTAATCCGACTGCCAAAGCAGTAGCTACTGTTGACTTTCCAGTCCCTCCTTTTCCACCAGTTATAGCGATCTTCATCTTAACGCAGCAAAATCCTTTTTAAGCGCATCCAGCATATTGATATTGTAGGTAGCAACAGCAGGATGATACAAAGGGATTATTTTTACAGGGCCAAAAAGCGTGTTTATAGAAAAAACCTGGCCATGTATCTTGCTTATCCCCTGGATCTTATCGCTTAGATTGAATTTTTTAAAGATATGGGCAGTCGCAAAATTACCCAAACAACAGATTATTTTAGGCTTTATCATATCAATCTGCCTGTCAAGATACTCTGAACACGAAGCAATCTCTTCTGCTTTTGGGTTCCTGTTTTCAGGAGGCCTGCATTTCAGGATGCTTGTGATAAACACATCTTCTCTTTTAAGCTCAGCAGAATCAAGAAGCTGGTCCAGTATCTTCCCAGATGCTCCGCAAAAGGGTTTTCCTGTCATGTCCTCATTATAGCCAGGCGCCTCTCCGACGAACATTACTTTTGCATCAACTGATCCCTCTCCGATAACCGGGTTTGTCCTTGTTTGCCACAGCCCGCACTTTTTGCAGCTGTTTATCTCAGCGCTTAGTTCTTCCATTAGTTCTTTTTTAGATTTATCCATATTCATTCATATACAAACTCTTGTTTATATCTGCCATTTGCTTTCAAAACCTGACCCTTAATCTTCCTATCTTGATGCCTTGTGAAAACTTCTCTTTCAGCTTCCCAAAACACCCTTTTTCTTCTTCCCATTCCGATAATCCCAGGCTGATGTCAATTGCTTTTGACAACCCTTGTTTTGAGGGTGTTTCTCTGATGCCTATGGGCTGATAAGCCGGGCCTCTGACAAAGATTGTCGGAACAGCCATGATGCCAAGCTGCTGTGCTCTTTTCCGGCCATCAGGAGTTATTGTGCTCATTTCAATAACCTTAACATCTTCTCTTTCTTTTGCTATTTCCCTAGCTAAGCTCACAGCTGAATGGCAATGAGGGCATGTTGGAGAGGTGAAGATCTCTATTTTTGCCTTATTTGAATTATGTGACATTTTTACATTACTCTACTCTTAATTTCCTCGATTGTTTTTTCTGCAACTGTTTTCTCTTTATTGAAATGTTTTATCATTCTTTCAAGAAATGCTTTTTTTCTTCTTCTGTTTTGAAATTTTCCATCAATTTTTTTGTTTTATTCAGATTTTCCTCTACTTCCAGAGGTATTTTCTCACTGTCATGCCTTACTGCTTGCTGCGGACAAACATCATGGCATTTGCCGCATCTTATGCATTTATCCATATCTATCTCTGCTTTTCCTTCTTCCAGGATTATGGCGCTAACAGGGCATTCCTTAACACAAACTCCACAGCCAGTGCACTTATCCTTGTCTATCCACGGCATCTTATTTTAATCCTTGGTGCATAGGTCCTGTGGGAGTTGTTGTTTCTGTCAGTTTTCCATCAATGAGCTGTTGGACAACATCTCTTATCTTCCCTTGCCCTTGATAAACCTTTATTCCAAGCTGATTAAAAACATCAAAAGCTCTTGGCCCGAAATTCACGCTTATGACGGCGTCTGCTTTCTCATTCGCAACAATCTGCGCAGCTGTTATCCCAGCTCCGCCTGCCTGTGCAGCTGCTGTGTTTTCAACCGCTTTGGCACCTTTTATTCTCTTATCTTCAATTTCTACAATCAAAAAATAAGGGCATCTTCCAAACCTTACATCTACATTATCGTCTAATGTTTTTCCTGTTGAACTTATTCCGATCTTCATCTTACCTCCATAACTTATTTCTCAATCGCACCTACAGGGCACATGTCAATTGTCTCTTCAATACATTTGGCTTTAGCATCTTTTATCTTTGCCTTGCCTTCAACAACATCAAATCCTTCTGGACATGCAGCTGCACATGCTCCGCAGCCAATGCATTTGTCTTTGTCTATCTTTACCATTTTATTTGCCTCCACAATTATCCTTTTCTTCCTTGTCCTCCGCCTCTGCCGCCCCCTCTGCCATGGCCAGTACCATCGCCTCCGCACGAGCCTGGATTTCTATTACGGCCCCCCCCACCACTTCTTCCTTTTCCTCCTCTGCCATCCTTTTCTCCGGCCATAAGAAGATAATCTGCAATGCCTTCATACAGATCAGTTGTTTTTCTGTTTAATGTTTCTACTGTTTCTTTGCTTTTTTCATACAAATTGCTTATTTTTTCATGCAGCACATCTCCAATTTGTTCAAGCGCATTATTTATTTTATATAAACCTCTTAAATCTTTGATTTGGTAATTTTCAACCAGTTCAGCTATTCCCATTTTATCTACCTCCAATATCAAGTTAATGTGCATGATCTTTTTTTGTCGGGGCGGGACACTCGCCCTGTTGTGTGCTAGTGGGGAGGTTAAAAATAGCCGAAAGCTATTTCCCCCTTCTTGTCATAAAAGAGCCGCATTCAGGGCATTTCATCTTGAAACAAGGTACTCCTCTCTGATGAGATGCAGTTGCTCCGCAGTTCAGGCAAAAGCATTCCCCTCCTGGACCCAGGGCTCTTCCGCCCATCCTTCCTCTCCAGCCAAATCTCATGCCAAAAACCCCTTTATAAGCCTCTTCTCTTATCTTATGGCTTTCTATCTGCACAACAACATATTTGACAGAAGGGATTTCCTCCTGTATCTTTTCCTGCAGTCTTTTTGTTATTGAGGATGCTTCATCTACTTTTAATCCAGGATCAAGACTTATCTTTAGCTCTGCAAACACAGCTGCTCCTGATCTTTGGGTCTTAAGCTCTGATAGCTTTATGCCTTGTTTTTCAATAACATCCTTTATTTTGTTTTCAATCTCTTCTCCTGCGCTCACATCAAGCAGGCTGTCTGTTGTTTTCTTTCCCAATGAAACAGATTCAATCAAGATATAGATTCCGATCAACAGGGCCAATACTGCATCAAGATGTATCCAGTATCTTGTCAAGAATAGACCGATAAAAACACCAACAGAAGCCAAAACATCGACCCTTGAGTGCTGGCCATCAGCTATCAAAGCCATGCTTTCATGCTGTTTTCCTGCTTTTATCTTTATCCTTGCCATCACCTCGTTTACAGCAGCAGAGAAAATCATCACCCCTAACGTTAAGGTTGTTATCAGAACCTCTTTTGGTGCAAAAAGATTGCTGACCGCTTCATAGATAATCCATAATGAGGTTGCCAAAAGGATGATCGTTATGACCAGGCCGGCAATGACCTCCATCTTATAATGGCCGTATGGATGCTCTTTGTCAACCGGCTTTTTTGCTGCCCTAATCCCTGCAAAAGATATTGCTGAAGAAACAATGTCCATTCCTGAATGGACTCCCTCTGCAATCACTGCAGAGGATCTGCTGATTATTCCTATGGCTATCTTTGACAATGCTAATATAAAATTTGCAATGACTGCAATTATTGATGCCTTTTCTTTTTCCAATTTATTCACCTTGACTATTATTGCCTGACCATCTGAGCGCCGCACTTGGGGCATCTCTTGCTCATGCATGGCTGTCCTCTGATCTGTGGCTCTTCATATCCGCAGCTTGTGCATCTGCACACTCCGCCAGGGCCTGCTGCCAAAGGGCCTCCCATCCTGCCTCTGCCGCGCCCCATTCCTCTGCCACCCATGCCTCTTCCTCGTCCCATTCCAGGCTGTATTGGTTGTTGTACCATTTTATACGAACCTCCTTCAATCCTTATTGCCTTGCCATTTACCAAGGCATCTGCAATCTTTTTTCTTGCTGTATCAAGTAATCTTGAAAATGTCGGCTGTGAAATGTTCATCTTTTTTGCTGCCTTTCCCTGATCCATCCCCTCAGAGTCCTTTAGTCTTATAGCTTCAAACTCATCAACAGTTATCACTACATCAACCAGGCCAGCAAGCCTTACCCCTGCTGGCTTGAAATATGTTATTCCTGGCTGAAACCATACTCTTCTTCTGATAAATGGCCTTGGCATTTTCTCGATGATAGTTTATTGTTTCTGTTTTTTTAATTCCTCAATCCTTTTCTTTATTTTTGTTAATTCACTATTTAATGATTTCTGTTCCTCTTCAATTACCTTTGATTCCTGCTCAAGCATCTGCAGTTCCTGTTCTTTTGTTGGCTGATATGGCTGTGTTGGATAAGCTGGTGCTACTGGAGCAAATGCAAACCTTCTCCATCCAAAACCTCTTCCAAAGCCCCTGCCAAAACCCATGCCTCTGCCAAATCCTCTTCCAAACCCAGCGTTCATAAATCCTGGTGCATTATAGCCTGAGCAATAACCTAATCCTCTTCCAGTCCTTGGTCCCATTCCTGAAGGGCCTGTTTGATCTCCACCTGGCATTTTATTACCTCCTGGCTTATGAATTAGTATTCATAACCTATAATGAATATATATTCATTAAAGTATATAAATGTTTCTATTTTAAAGAAAGATTTATGCTCGGAAATCTTTGACTATCTTTTGAAGATTGTTTTGCCTTTTTCTCTAATCTCCACAACCCTATAGACAGGTATCTCAACCCCATCCAAGAGCATAAACCTGCCTTCAATTTGTTTGATATCAGAATAAGCAACCTCTTTTTTGACGCCTTTGTCATCATATATGATCGTAAAATCTTTTGGGTCAAGGCTTTTGTCCCATTTGATCTTATTCAACAGCTCTTTGATCGATTGCATTAGCTTGAATAAAATCATGCTCTATTTAAAATAATATCCAAAAATATTTGTTTACTCTGAAGTGAGTACAATAGAAATATTTATAAGTTCAGTTTATTTTTAACAGATGAAGACAAGATGGATACAAACAAGCACTTGAGTGAATCGCACATAGAAAAGATCATTGGTAAATATTCAAAATACCTTGATGAAAATGCCCCTGATACTACATTCAAACATGTGTCAAGACACCTTATTCAGTATACACTTCTAGATGAAAACCTGAAGAAAGACTCCATTGAATCACTGAAAAAATACATCTCTTTATTGGACAGGTCTCCTAAATTCAGGGAAGATCAGTTGGAAAAAGATATATTCCCTCACGGTCAAAATACAAACGTTATCAAATATATAGAGGGGGTGTGCTCTGCCTACCGAAAATTTGATGAGACAGCTGATTTCATAAACCAAGAAAGACTTAAAAAGAGTTGATTCTGCACAAAACAAATGGAAAAAAGAAACATATCGCTCATCGGCATCATCCCAAAATATCCAAAGCACTCGCAGCACAACATTTATGGCAAGATAAAGATGCCACCTGTCGGAATCGTGTCTGTGCTCAGCCAGATATCTGATGATCCAAAATTCAAAAACATCTATCTGGTTGATGAAAACAATTATGCAGGCCCAAATGATTTTACAGGCATGCCTGACCATAATTTTCTGAGAAAACAGGGGCGTGCAGACATAGCGATGTTCTATGGCGGAATGAGCAACTCAGTCCCAAGGATGTTTTCATTAGCAAAACAATACAAAAAATTTGGAGCAGTGACAATTGCAGGAGGAAGTCATGTTGATGCACTTCCAGAAGAAGCCTTAAATTCAGGAGTTGACATCGTGGTTCACGGAGAGGGTGAAAACACTGCAAAAGAGCTGCTTGAAGCGATCGTTGAAAAAGAATCTATCAGCCTAGATAAAGAAAAGCTGAACAATGTCAGGGGAATCAGCTTTTTAGATAATAACAATCACATATTCACAGGCAGAAGATATCCTATCAGAAATCTAGATAATCTAAAAGATCCTGATCTGACCCTGATAAAATTCCTAAAAAAGAGGTGGAGTGCAATTCCTATCAGCAAAGGGAGGGGCTGCAACTACAGATGCGAATTCTGCGTCGTAAACGAACAGTATGGGAAATATAAATCAAGCTCTGTTGAAAAGGCACTTAGCCAGATAGTTAAATATTCTGATATGGGATATAAGCATTTTTTCTTTACAGATGATAACTTTGCGCAAGATCCTGGACAAACTATTGAGTTATGCAACATGATCAGCAAGTATAAGGATGAATTTAACAAGAATATTGATATGATGGTGCAGGTAAGAACAGAGGTGGCTGAAGATGACAAGCTGATAAAAGCGATGAAGTCCGCAGGAGTAACCACCTTGGCAATTGGATATGAAAGCCCAATAGACCAAGAACTAAAGGCCATGAGAAAAGGGGTTACACTGGAAAAGCTCATCAACAGGTCGAGAAAATTATCCGAACATTTCTATTTGCATGGAATGTTTATTTTTGGTTATCCGACATTTGAGGATTCCGAACACAGATCAAAGCTGACGCTAGATCAAAAATCAAAACAATATCAAAAGTTCTTCAGAAAGGCAAAAATAGACACCATACAGGTGTTGAATGCTGTGCCGCTTCCTGGTTCAAAACTAAGGGAAAAACTTGAAGCAGAAAACAGGATTTTTCCGCTGGAGATGGTCGGTTGGGACAAGTATGACGGACTGTTTTTGTGCTATGATCCGAAACCAGAGGGATTGAATCCCTATGACCTTCAAAACCTGCCGAGAATGCTCATGAAAAACAAATATTTGGGAGGACCTATTAACAGCAAGATAAATTTCGGAAATTGGATTAATTGGGCATATAACGCGACTGTAGGGTTCCCTATACAATTCTCATCTTTTTATACAAAACGCTTTTTTCAGAATTATGCCCAAAAAAAAAGGGAGAAAAAGATTGCAGCAGACTTAACTGAAACAGACATCTTTTTAGACCCATTGAAAATTGCCTGGCGAGACATCAAAAGAAAATGGAGAAATTTGGGAATCAAGACTTATGGTGGCAGACTGGTTGAAAAGTGGTTCAAAGAATATAAAAAAAGCGACCATTCAGATAAGATCAGATAAGCTCTCTGCAAAACCTTTTTAAAGCAATATTCCATAGTAAACCTTATAAACCATAAAATAACTTGTTTTAAACAGGGGGTATATATCATGAAGAAAATACAGGAGCCAACAAGCAAATTCATCAAAATAAGATGTCCTAAATGCAAGAATGAGCAGATAATATTTGGCAAGGCAAGCTCAGAGATCACATGCCTTGTCTGCAGCAAGGAACTAGCTACTCCATCTGGCGGCAAATCAAAGATAAAAGCCAGGATATTGGAGGTTTTGGATTAATGCTTCTTTTACAAAAACAGGGATTTCCAGAAGAAGGTGAATTGGTGCTATGCACAATCACAAAAATATATCATAATTCTGTCTTTGCAAATCTTGATGAGTATGGCAAGTCAGGGATGATTCATATTTCTGAAATTTCACCAGGGAGGATAAGAAATATCAGGGATTATGTCACCCCAAACAAAAAAGTGGTCTGCAAGGTTCTAAAATTAGACCAGTCAAAAGGCCATATTGATCTGAGCCTGAGAAGAGTCAACGAAAACCAGAGGAAAAACAAGAACGGCGAGATAAAGCAGCAGCAGATCGCTGAGAAGATAATAAAATATGTTGCTCTACAGACAAAACAAGATGAAAAAAAGCTGTGCAACAGCATATACAGCAAGATAAAGGACAAATACACAAGCATTTATTCTATATTTGAAGAAGCTCTTACAGATGAATCAGTATTAAAAGAGCTAGGGCTTTCAAAAAAAGAGACAGACCTTATATTAGAAACAATAAGGCAAAGAATCAAGCAAAAAAAGGTGCAGGTAAAGCAAAAGATGATACTCCAAAGCTATGAACCAGACGGAGTAGAGCTCATCAAAAAGATACTGAAAAAGGTCCAGGATGATAAAGCAAGTATTTCATACGACGGCGGAGGCAAATATACTTTGGCTGTAACAGCAGAAGACTATAAATCAGCAGAAAAAAAGCTTGATGAAAAAACCAATACAATAGTTGAAGACATGGAAAAGCAGAAAGGTGTTGTCGAACTCATAAAAAGATGAAACATGTCCTGAAGTGCACAAATTGCGGGCAGTATACAATGAAAGATGTTTGCCCAAACTGCAATGAAAAGGCAGTATCTTCAAGGCCTGCAAAGTTCAGTGTGCAGGACAGATATGCAAGATTAAGAAGAGCTGCAAAAAGAGATGAGCTGACCAAAAAAGGCCTGTTAATATGAACTCGTGGAAAATAATCAAACTGTTGAAAATAAAGCCAAAATCCCCGATCCTGATAGAAGGGCTGCCAGGAATAGGTAATGTCGGGAAGATAGCTGTTGATTTTCTGATAACCGAACTAAAAGCAAAAAAGATATATGAAATATTCTCATATACGTTCCCTCATTCTGTTTTTGTCAACGAAGATAACCTGGTAGACCTGCCGAAAATAGAGGTCTACTACAAGAAGATGCCGAAAAATGATCTTCTGCTGCTGACAGGAGATATCCAGCCAGTAGATGAAACAAGCTCTTATGAGTTCTGTGAAAAAATTCTGGACATATTGGGGCAGTACAAAGCAAAAGAGATCATTACTCTGGGCGGGATCGGGCTTGCAGAAGCTCCAAAAAAGCCAAAAGTGTTCTGCACAGCAAATAACAAGAAAATAATTGAAAAATACAAAAAAGACACAGGGCTTGATAACAAGATATATGGGGTTGTCGGGCCAATTATCGGTGTTTCAGGATTATTGCTCGGATTATCAGAAAAAAGAAAGATACCTGCAATAACACTGCTGGCAGAAACACTGGGCCATCCGCTGTACCTGGGCGTCAAAGGGGCAAGAGAGCAGCTGAAAATACTGAACAAGAAGCTTGATTTAAAACTAAACCTGGCCAAGCTAGACAAAGAGATAAAGGATATAGAACAAGGATTGATAAAAAAGACAAGAGATATTTCTGCTGTATCAAAACAGCTGGCATTCAAGAAACTAGACAAGAAAAAAGAGACCAGCTATATCGGGTAGCATCATGAAAATAAAGAAAATCTTTTATAGATTTTCTGTCTTTTAACATTTTAAAACATTCAAGATGGTCAAGATAAAAAAAATTTTTGCAAGAGAGATTCTAGATTCTAGGGGTGTGCCCACAATAGAAGTAGATGTATGGATCAGCCGCGGGATCGGAAGAGCGTCTGTGCCTTCTGGAAAAAGCAAAGGCAAGTATGAGGCATTGGAGCTTAGAGACAATGACAAAAGATTCCATGGAAAGGGCGTGAAAAAAGCAATACAAAACATAAACAGCACTATTGCACAAGGCCTGGTTGACATGGATTGCACAAAGCAGGCTAAAATCGATAACAGACTGATCAAACTAGACAAAACACCCAACAAATCAAACCTAGGAGCAAATGCTATCCTCGCAGCAAGCATGGCGTGTGCAAGGATAGGTGCATTGGCATCTGGGAAAGAGCTATATTCTCATCTCGGAAAGTGGAAAAAACTTCCGATTCCCTGCTTTAACATAATAAATGGCGGCCAGCATGCTGGAAATAAGCTGGCATTTCAGGAATACATGATAATCCCTGTCAGGTTTCATTCATTTAAGGAAAGGCTACGGGCAGGCTCAGAGATATATCATGAGCTAAAAGATATCCTGGAAAAAAGATACGGGAAAAAAGCTATCAACATAGGTGACGAAGGAGGATTTGCGCCTCAGTTGTCAAAAGTTGAGATGCCATTGAAGCTGATAACGCAGGCAATAGGTCAGGCAGGGTATGAAAGAAAAGTAAACATAGGTTTGGACTGTGCTGCAAACGAATTTTTCAAGAATAAAAAATATGTTGTTGATGGCAGGTCTCTGACGACAAAACAGCTTGTTGATTTCTATGCAGAACTGGTAGAAAAATATCCTATAATAAGCATCGAAGACCCGTTTGCAGAAGATGAATTCAAGGCATTTGCTGACCTAAAATGCAAGATTGGCAAAAAAGTGATGATCGTTGGAGATGATCTGCTTGCAACAAACCCTGAAAGGATCAAGAAAGCGATCAGATCCAGGTCATGCTCGTGCTTGCTTCTAAAACCAAACCAGATCGGGACTGTAACTGAAGCGATAAAGGCTGCAAATCTGGCAAAAAAAGCAGGATGGAATGTGATGGCTTCTCACAGGTCTGGAGAGACAAACGATCCGTTCATAGCTGACCTGGCAGTTGCAATTGGTGCAAGATACATCAAAGCAGGAGCTCCTTGCAGAGGAGAAAGGTTAGCTAAATACAATCGATTGTTAAGAATTGAGGAACAGCTCAGTTAAAAAAATAAAATAAAAAAATAATCTTTTTATTTCAGATCTATTTTTATTCCGCCAATCCGCTTTGCAACTATGTTGTAAAGCAGTGCGCAGATTACTCCTGCAACAAATCCCACTATTCCGTATGTCAATGGGAACACTATTATGGATATAATCCCCACTCCAACTGCTGCTCCTGCTCCAGGAAGCACCGAAGTGATTAATCCGCCTAATGCTATTGCCAGGATTGCTATAACTAATCCCCAGACAACACCCATCATCCCAAGCACATTTGCCACGCTTAGCAGGCTCACTTTTTTCAGAACTTTCATTTGATCACCTCTTTTAAAATATATTTAAGACTATATAAGCTCAGATTATTTAAAAAGGTTTCCATTAAATATTTAAACAAGACAACATTATCTATTAAGATGAAAAAAAGAGGGAAGCCAATCACTCTAAAAAAAGTTCTGAACATATTATTCATAACAATCATAATTGTCTTCTTCCTGAACATAATTTTCTCAATGGTAAACATAACACTTCCAAACTCGATAGCGATAATCCCGATAAAGGGGCTAATAGTAAGTGACGGAGAAAGCATATTTGAACTGACAACATCTGCTGACAAAACAATAGAATATATAGAAAAAGCAGAAAAAAACCCTAACATTAAGGCAATACTTTTTGATATCAACTCAGGCGGAGGGTCTGCTGTTGCATCAGACGAGATTGCAGCTAAGATCAAATCGTTGGAAAAGCCAACCTTGGCATTGATCAGGGAAGCAGGGGCATCAGGAGCTTATTGGATTGCTTCTGCATGCGACACTGTGATGGCAAACAGGATGTCAATAACAGGCTCAATAGGAGTTATTGCATCATACCTGGAATTTTCAGGATTATTGGACAACTACAACATAACATACCAGAGACTGGTTGCAGGACAATACAAGGACATGGGCTCTCCTTACAAGAACCTGACAACCGAGGAGAGAGAGTTGTTCCAGAAACAATTGGATAACATCCATGAATATTTCATTGCCGAGATAGCATCAAACAGGAACTTGTCAATAGACAAGGTAAAGAGCTTATCAACAGGGATGTTCTACCTGGGTCAGGAAGCACTGGACCTTGGGTTGGTAGACCAGCTTGGGAATAAGGATAATGCTTTAGAGCTGTTAAAACATGACCTTAATCTTGCATATATGAACACTGCAGAATTTGAAGAAAAAACCAGTTTTCTGGACATTATCACAAAGACTTTCTCTAGGCAGGCTTATTCTGTTGGAAGAGGGATAGGCGCCAGCTTAACCAGCAATAAAGACCACACAATAATAGAGTTGCATACATAGAAATAGACGATTCAAATTTCAAATAAAAAATTAATTGTTATTATTGTTAACCAGCATTCTCATAGCCTTCCATAAATCCTGCTTCTTCTGGAGTCAGCTCATCGTCTTCCACAAGATTCTCTCTGGATTTATGTGAGTAAAGGTTGTTGTCTAGGTCTTCTTCAATTTGTTCTATAATATCTTTATTTTTTCTCATATTAAACCCCCTTACGTGAATATAAGAGAAACACTTAAATATATATACATTTTCCATATATTATATATAGCATATAATAAACATATACATTTCAAAGAAAATGGAATACAGGAAATTGATCCAGTTTGGAAAGAACAGTTATGTAGTTTCACTGCCAAAAGAGTGGCTGAACAAGCATAAACTAAAAAAAGGAGACACAGTATATGTTGATGAAGGCTCAGAAGGGCTTGCAATATCGCCGAAAGAAAGAAAAAACATAGAAGCTACAGAGATCACAATTGATACTACAGGAAAGACAGTAGGAAATATCCAGAGAGAGATTGTAGCAGCATACATCAAGAACTATGATTCCATTGTTCTGGTCGGAGACAACCTCAAGAAGCACATGCAGGAGATGAGGACGTTCCTGCACCAACTGATTGGTCTGGAAACAATGGAGCAAAGCCTGACAAAGATGGTTGCAAAATCACTTGTAGACCTAAAGAGCATTTCTATCCCTCTTATGATCAAAAGGATGGACCTTATAGTCAGAGCAATGATACTTGATTCAAAAGGCCCAGCTATCAAAGAAGACGTTGACCTGGTATATCAAAGAGATTTTGATCTGAACCGCCTGAATTTTCTTTTGCAAAAATCAATACGTGCTGCAATAAAAGACCCTGTAGTATCAAGGATGGTCAAGAGAGCACCTGACCAGCTGGTAGATGACCTGACAATCACTTCAACACTCGAAAGCATAGGAGATGATATCAAGAGGCTGTTCAGGCTATCTTATGAAACAAAACCTAGCAAGACAGACCTAAAAGAACTGAACAAGATATACTCAAACACTGAAAAAGCATACCTTGATGTCATGAAATCTTACTATAAAAAAAATGTTGAGCTGTCTGAGAAGATATCAGACATATGCAAAAAAAATCTTGTAGAGTGCGATGAGTTCCTGGAAGAAAACCCAAAGCCAGGAGTAGTAAGGATGCTTGAAAAACTAAAGACATTACAGATCCACATCAGAACCATAGCAAGGCTAGTGAGAAATTCTTAATGTATTCACTGGAGAATGGTGAAAAATAGAAAGCTTTATATATAGGGAAAACACCTTGTTTATATAGGACTTTAATAAAATGTCAGAAAATGAACTTCCCCCATATTTAGAAACTCAAAATGTCCTCGGATTGACCGAAGACTATTTTAAGGGGGTGCTCTCGCCACATTTTGGGGGTCATCCTGAGATAAATGGACCAGTGATATTCAAAAGATCTGACAAAGGGTATAAATATTTCTTAGGGGGCCAGTATAAGATTTCTGTGCCATGCAAAAAAAATGAAAAAAAAGTAGATAAAGAGCTGTTTCTGAAGATATTTGATAAAAATAGGGTTAAGGGAGCTTTTTTCAAATCAGATACATATGAAGCAAGAATACTAAGATTCTATTCCCCGCTGCAATGTCCTGTCCCAACACTGATTGACCACAGAAGAGATGATAATGCACTGATCATGAATTATGTTCATGGCGACACTCTTGAGGAAAAAATCATTGGACTGAAGACAAAAGACATAGGGAAGGTCGAAAATCCTGAAGAGACGAGAAAACAGTTCATTACAAGATATCTGGAGCACTCAGTGAGAGCTTTGGCAAGCCTGCATGCAAAAGGCAGCCATAATGTGCAGATGCTGGAAGAAGATGGCAAACTGCTGCTTTTTGTCCCAGATAAGAATTATTATCTCAAAAGATTCTTGAGATATTCCAAGAACATACTTCAGGAATCCAAAAAAGACTTTGAAGCTGACAGGGAATTCACATCCAAGCTTATCGAACCATTTTATATTATAGATGCTATTCTCCAAAAAGGCAGTTCAGTGATCCACGGAGATCTTCACCCCTCGAACATAATCATAGTAAAAGAAGATGTTAAGCAGCAGCTTGAAGGCCTGTCAGCAGCCCCTAAAATAACGTTTGTTGATTTTGACCGCGTGCAAAAAGGAAAAGACGTATCAGATCTTGTAGATATGTTATGCCACCCTCTGTTTGAGATGGATGACCACAAGACAAACCGTTTCATAGAAAAATATCTTGACCAAAGAGAAAAAACAGCAAGCGAATTGCATAAAGACGATAAGGATTATGGTTATCTCAAGAAAGGGCTTGAATATCATGATGATTTCAAGCTAGTCAGCGTGTTCAGAAACCTAAGAAGAGCGTCGATCCTGACTAAATTTGAAAAGAACAGGCCAAAAGAATTCAAGGCGTATATTGATGCTTTTCCTGAAAGAAAAAACTACAAGGCATGGTATCTTGAAGAAGCATTAAAAACATGCCAAAGCAGAGATTCTATAAAAAATCTTGAAAGATTATTTGAGACGGCGCTGGAAAAGCTAGTTTAAAAAATTTTGAAAATTGATAGTAAAGGTTATTTCTCTTTATTTCCTATCTTATCTATAACAAGCCTGCCTTTCTGAACCTTTACACTGAACTCATCTTTTTCTTTAAAGCCAGTGGCTTTTGTGATCAGTTCAGGCAGCAATATCCTCTCACCTCTAAAGTCAAGCTCAGTCAGTATCTCTTTTGCCTCTTCTTTAGGTTGTGCAATCCCCAACTCTTCAAATATCTGGGACGTCACGATTTTCTTTCCGCTCTCTTTCAGCGACTTTGTCCTATCAAAGAGGTATTTTGCTATCTTATCAGCAACATTTGTCTTTGTTGCTTTTGTGATTCCCTGCAGGCCAGGGCTCAGGTTAAGCTCGATGACAACCGGGCCTTTAGCACCCTCTAAGATATCAACAGCGCATATCTCTGCCCCAACTGCTTTTGCAGCCATGATTGCGATCTTCTTCGTATATGCATCAGGCTCATAAGGTGTGCCTGTTCCGCCAGCATGTATATTTGATCTTTTCTCTCCTTTCTGCGCCTCTCTTTTCATCGAAGCTACAACCCTGCCGTCAACAACTATTGCCCTGATATCTGATCCGCCTGTCTCAACATACTCCTGTATCAAAAAAGGCTGTTTAAGAGCAGCTAATGCGTCGAGCACAGAGGAAGCAGCTGCATATGAGTCTGCAAACATCACCCCTTTGCCCTGGGTTCCAGAAGGAAATTTCATTATGATTGGATAGTTTATTTTTTCTAGAATCTTTTTAGCTGCCTGGGCAGAGCTAGATAGATAAGTTTTTGGAGTCGGGACATTGTGCTTCTGCAGCACAAGCTGAGTCAACAGTTTATTTGTACATATAGTATACGAGTCAGGGGTGATGGGGCAATAGGTATTATGCAAAGCTCCTGTCAAACTCCTCAACAAAGAAGCATATTTAAAAGATGCTTTGGCATAAACACAATCGTATTTGCTCATCTGCTTGCCATCATAAAGCACTTCCAAGTGCCCGCCAGATATATTTACTTCAATGTCTCTTACATCTATTTCATCAACTACCCTGAAGTAATTTGCCATAGCGCTTGAGATCATCTGAGAACTCTTGCTTCCCAAGCTTATAAGAGCAGCTTTCATTTTCCCCCTGATTTATTTTTTATTTGGATCTATCAGAACATGCATCTTACGAAGCGTGTTCTTGCCGATCAAAACCTTATAAGTCATATGTGCTCTGTCTGCAATTGTAAAATCTGAATTAAGCTCTTTCCCATTTATCTTTATGTCTGCTTTGATGACTGGCCTTACCATGCCGCCTACAGCAGACCATATCTTCTTCGTCTTTATCACAGGACCAAGCCCTAACTGAGACGCAAGGGTTGTATCAATGGAGCTTTTGTCAGCTCCTGTATCTACCTTGGCCTTTAGTTTCTTCTTTTTATTCTTTCCTTTGACAGTTGCTGTTACAACTAATCCTATTATTGCTTTAGGTTTCATTGCAGAATTAGTTAGTTTAAGGCTTTATAAAGCTTATGCTTGTTCAAACAGCTTTATTGCCCTATCTTTAAGCAAGAGTACAAAAGGTGCCAGACGAGGTCCTTTTTCCTTGTTTATAAGCACCTTATAAGCTGCTTTAAAGAAATCCTGTGGCATGATATCTGATTCCTGGCTTAATTTATAGAAATATTCATACAGCATGTTCTCATCAAATTTTTGGGTTTTAAGCTTTTCAGCAAGAGTATGAAGTGCCTTTTTTTCTGTTTCAGAAACTGCTGCATCTACTTTTTCCTGAACCTTAAATTTAAACTCTTCAGGTGCATATTCATTGACCCAATTCAGTGCCCGTTCAGCCCTTGCCTTAACCCTTTTTGCATCTGAACCTTTTACATCCAGGTCTTTCAGGACCTTTTTCATGTCACCCTCATATATCTGCACAAGATTTGTCAGATGCCTAAAAGGAACTTGCAGAGGCATTGTTTTTGCAGGCTTGTCAACACATGAAAGTTCATATATCCTCTTCTGTTTTTCGCGCTCTTTCTCACCAACATCTTCCTGCCCGTAATATATTCTTTCACACTTGTCAAAATCTTCATATATTTTCAACACGTCCAGGTCAAAGCTTATCTCAAACTCTGCTTCTGGCCTTGTTCCTGCAAACATGTGCCGTATGATCTCCGGCTCATATATTCTAAGGGCGTCCTGCAATGTGGTTATTATCCCTGCTGAGCTTGAAAACTGTTTTCCGCCTTTGATTGCGATCCACTCGTACCTCATCGTTGTCGGCTGGCTGTAGCCATAAATCTTTACAACCAGCTCTTTTGCAGTGTCAAATGAACCTCCTGCAGCAAAATGATCCTTGCCCCCTGACTCAAAATCAACTTTTTCATGATGCCATCTCATCGGCCAGTCTACTCTCCACAATAATTTGATAATTCCTTTTTTCCTTATGTCAAATGTGTTCAGGAAATTACAGTCGCACTTATAGCTGACCTTATACTCGCCATCATATTCTGTTATCTTTGTTGTGTCTTTTTTGCACTTTTCGCAGAACACAGAAACAGGATACCAATCTTCTGCTAACGGCTCTTTCCTGAATCTGTTGAGGATCTCTTTTATCTCTCTAGTTTTTAACAATGCAATTTTTATATCTTCAGCATAATCGCATTTCCTGTATTTTTTGCTTTGATAGATATAATCTGGCTTGATGCCGACAGCAGGCAGCGCTTTTTCGATAGGAGCTTCATTATGCTGAGCATAGCTTTTGTGCTTGCACTTATTTGTGTCAGGCACATCTGTGATAGGCATTCTAAGAAATTTTTTCAAAAAATCCTGCTTAGGCATGTTTACAGGAACTTTTCTGAATGTATCATAATCATCCCAGGAGTAGATGAATCTTACATTTTTTCCAAGGTCTTTCAAAGCCCTGTTCACTAGATCAACTGTTATTATTTCTCTAAAATTGCCGATATGGATTGTTCCAGAAGGGGTTATTCCAGCAGCTACAACATATTTCTTCTTGTCACCCTTCTCAGCAATGATTCTTTTCGCAGTCTGGTCAGCCCAGTGCATCACCTTATTCTTTTTTTCTGCCATGATATTTCAAATTTTTTATCATTTAAATAAATATGGGCTCTACGGGGTTCGAACCCGCGACCTTTCGGTTTCTTTGGATCTAGCTTAAGAGCCGAATGCTTTTGGCAAGTTTTTGACTTTCTACCAGGCTGAGCTAAGAGCCCACATCTTAAAAAGAATTAACGCCGTTTAAATATCTTTCCATATGATATTGATTGTTTGGCTTGACTATTTGTATAAATTTTTTTATTTCTTTTTGATCTGCAGATAAATATCCCATCGAGTGTTGCTTGTCCCAGGCATTCTGTGGCTTTGGTGTGCCTCTTTCACAATTCTTTTCTTTGCAGTTCTGTCTGAGCATTTCAATTCTAAAATAATTAGATTTATGTTTTCTTTTTTAGCCAATCGATAAAACATTTTTCTTGAGGGAATCATATCAAAACAAGTATCAAGGAATACAAATTTGGCTCTTTTCAATATTTTTTGATCTCCATTATCTTCGCTTCATGGTGTTCCAATCTTTTTTTGGCCTGTTTTCTTGGTGAAAGATGAATGAAGTCTGAGTGGTACTTCTCAATATATTTTTTAGCAAACAAATCAGAGTCAAAATAAATGCAGTTTTTCAGCTTTTTCTTAAGAATTCTGCATGTATAACTCTTGCCAACCCCTGGCAGTCCTCCAATAATAATTAAAGTTGGTTTAGATGAATCAAATTTAAGATATCTTTTAGTGAATAAACCCATTTCAGAATGGTTTTAATTCTCCTGTAATCTTGTCGATCTTCTCTTCTTTGTCAGGACCGATTGCCAGGCAAGTGATAGTAGGTTTTTTGAAGACAGTCAGACCAGCGTCTTGTATCACAACCGCGATCAGCCCTGTCTTTTCTGCCTCAAGCTGATATTTAAACAATTCTTTTTTGTCCTTGACTTTCAGCACAACCTTTTTCATGCCTTCTGATTTCCATCTCTTGATATCCTCTTTGTGGCTTTTCAACAATCCTTCAACAGAAGCATGAGCTACCTGAGCTGACATCTTTCCAGCAGGCATCTTAAGATCCTGCCTTACCAGGATTACTTGTTTGTGCATATTTAAACAATAGAACTAGTCTCTATAAAAGCTTTATGATTTAGAGGGAATCTTAAGCTTATGGCCTGAAGGAAGCTTGTTCTTGTCTACCAGGATATTATTATACATGATCTCGTCAACAGAAGTGTCGAATCTGTTTGCTATCATCGCAAGCGTATCGCCTCTTTTAACTACATATTCGATGGTGTTGACTTTTTCAGGCTTTATGCGAACTCCCCTATGATTCCTGCTGTCAAGGATGTTCACGATTGCGTAGATCTGAGCAACATATCTCCAGGTCTCTGGAGGCAACTTGTTTTTTGGAACCTCCCAGAAACTTCCATATTTTTTTGCCAATCTTTCAACATTTTTAGGCCCCCAATTATATGCTGCAAGCCCAAAATCAATCGAACCGAATTTTTTTGACAGATAAGCCAGGTGATTCAATGCAGGACCGATAGTTCTTACAGGATCAAAAGTTTCATTAACATAATCATTTATTTCAAGATCAAAATAATCTGTTGCAAGCTCTTCTTCAAACTGATAAGGGCCTGTGCAGTTTGAATTCGGATTCACAGCTCTTGCATAACCCTCGCTTTCCACAAACTCAAGACCAAGAACAAGATTTTTCAGATCCTCATAATCATAGCCAAACTGCTCAAAATCAGCAACATAATCTTCTAGAGTAGAAACATAATCATCCAGTCTGCCAAATATCCTGTTCAATCCTGACCTGCCATTTGATCCTTTTGTCAAGAATCTGCCATCTTTTTCTCTTTTTATGTATAAATCCATCTCACTGATGATCCTTTCAACTTTCACTGCCTCAACTGGATCAATTTCAGGATAAAATGATTCAGCAAACAAACCATGCGAAGCTAGAAAAGTCATCCCTCCAAGTACTAAATGTTTAAGCTTAACCCCCATGCAACAATGGGAAAATTAAAGATTTTTAAAGTTTTCGGACTAAAACCTCGGCAGATACTTTGGCCTTTTCAGGCCAGGAATATCTTTCAGAAGATCAACATGCTTCAGCCCGATCTTTCCATAATATAATTTTTTCAGGTCACCGCCCTGTTCAAGCCATTTTTTCAGCTCATAATAACCTTGCAGGTAAACATGATCCTTTATCATGCCCCCTGGCTTAGAAGTGTCAGCAACACCTCTTTTTGCGCGCACTGCAAGCTTAAATGCAGCTTTTTTTGCAAAATATTTTTTTAGATGTTTATAGATGTCAGAAAAAGAGCCTTTCAGAGCCATGTCAACAGCAACAACTCTTGCTGCATAATTTCGCAATACCCTATTTGTCATAAGGCCATTCAGATCCTCGTTCAGCACAGCCAACCCTTCCTCTGTCTTCAGATAAGCTGGCAAGCCGATCATGAATAATTGGTATGGCTGTTTTCTCCCGTTTTCTGCCCTCAGAACATGCGTGCCTATCTCATGTATTATCAATCGTTTAACAAAGGTTTTTGAAAAAACATCATTTTTTCTTACAAGAAGTGTTTTCTTGCTCTGCAGGACATTTGCTGCAGTAGCTATTGACTCTTCCTTGACAATCCAGTTAAAGCCGCATTTTTTAAATGCTCTTCTCAGCTGGCTGACGACCATTGAGCTGGGCACGATCTTTCTCTCTTTCTCAACCTTTAATTTCAGCAACTCCTTTGCCTTTGCAACTAACTCCTCATCAGGAACACCATATAACTTGACAGAGATATCACTAAAATCCTTCTTGCCCCTGTTCTTGATCAAAAGGCATTTCTTGATAATGACCTGCTTTTTCTGCCGAAATAGATTTTCAATCACAGAATCACCTGTTATCTTAAGATTATTCAGTCTTTTGATCATATAATCCAGGTCAAACTTAAACTCAGAATACTGAAACTGCGGGTTATAGTTAGGATTTGCAAGAACCTTCTCCATCTCCTCTTCAACATTTGCAGGATTGATGGCCAAAAATGAGACCTGTTTTGCGATTTCTGCAAGCTCTTTATCGATCTTCTGCAGCTTAGTCAGTCTCATCAGGTTTAGAAATCATATTGTTTATAAAAAACTTTGGTTTATGTCGGAAATGCCAATATTTCCGAGCATCCTAAAAATCTGTCGACGAAATATGGTTTATATTTTGACAGTTTTTTTGATAAATTATATAAAATCATATATAAAAATTGCAGTTTTTACCAAAATATATATAAATGAACAGGCAATATATACTAATAAATACTGATTTTTAGCGGTTTAGCTAAAAAAGGGGGTTTAATATGCCAGAAGCAAGATGTATGAAATGTAGAAAACAAGTTGAGATCAAGGATCCGCAGGAAGTAGTTATGAAAAACAAGATGAAAGCTGTAAAAGGTGTTTGTCCTGTTTGCGGAACAAAGGTTTTCAGAATATTAGGAAAAGCATAAAGCTTTTTCTTTTATCTTTTTCTTTTAGTTATTTACTCCAGAGTAGAAATACTTAAATAAAAAGTTTCACCAAGAGTTTCTATGGAAAAAGACACACAAGAAGCTATTTTAAAAGCCAGCATGAACCATACTTTGCTACACAATCCTCCTAAAACATCCAGATTAAAGCTAAAGCATACTGTCCCAGTTATCATGGCCTTGACATTCTGGGCAGCATTGAACTACACTAAATACAAAATAGACAGATATGCATATCCTATTATAAAAAATTGTTCAGCACTAGAACAGATAATCGAGCCAGAGGCAAAAAAATATATGCACTATATCTTAGATGCATGTGAAAAAAACAAAGAGACATACCCTGTTGACCCTGCTTTATTCATGTCACTGATCAAAGCAGAATCTGAATTTAAGCAGTTTGCCATATCATCAGTAGGTGCAGCAGGCTTGTGCCAACTCATGCCATCTACAGCTCAGGGATTTGGCCTGGATGTTTATCTGCCTGAATATTTTGAAAAAGCAAAAGAAATAAGGTCTCTGGCAGTAAAAGAAAATAGCCTGGCCCACAAATATCTGGATAAGAACTGGTTTGAGAGCGCAAAAAAACACGAATTGATTGCAGACAGATATTTCAAAGAATCATCAAAGCTTTTTGAAAAATATATCAATGAGCTCAAAACCAAGCATAAAGAAGATGAAAGGTTTGACCCTCAAAAAGCAATCCCTGTTGGCGTCCTGATACTGGCCAGCAACCTAAAAGAAAGAAAAGGAGACATAAGGGAAGGGACCTCAGGGTATAATGCAGGCATGGCAGCAGTCAGAAGGCATAACGGAATTCCCCCTTATGATGAAACAGTGCCTTACCAGAACAAGATATACAATTACTATAAAGAGTATATAACAAAATATTTAAAAACAAAGCAAGATAATACTATTTCTAATGAAGATATTAACCTTACACTCAGACTTCATCGTAATAGAACCAAAGAAAAAGGCAATTAAAGATGCTGAGAAGATAAAAAAGGCAAAAGAGGAGATAAAAGAGTGTCTGGTTGTCTTGACAGCAGTTGAAAAAAGAGATGAGCAAAATCCTTCTAATGTTGTCAAAAAGCTAGTCAAAGAAGTTAAAGATATTGCAAAGCAAGTCAAGACAAGGAAAATCGTTCTCTATCCATATGCTCATCTGAGCAGTGATCTGGGTTCTCCTAAAACAGCATTGCATATCCTTAAAGATTCTGAAAAAGCTCTGAAAAAAGATTTTAGCGTTTACAGAGCTCCGTTTGGATGGTATAAAGCATTTAATGTAAGCTGCAAAGGCCATCCTCTATCTGAGCTGAGCAGGGAATTTGGGGCTGAACAAGAAAAAGAATCAAAAGCCCTGAAAGCTGAGAAAAAGCTAAGATCATACTGGCACATCATGGACACAAGCGGCAAGCTTCATGATGTTGATAAGTTCAATTACAAAGGCCACGAAAACCTGAAAAAATTCGCATTCTATGAAAAATCAAAGACAAGGGCAGTAACACAGGAGCCAGATCATGTCAGGCTTATGAGAAAACTGGAACTTGTTGATTATGAGCCTGCTTCTGATGCAGGAAATCTCAGATATTACCCAAAAGGAAGGCTTATCAAATCATTGTTAGAGACATATGTGAGCGAGAGAACAATAGAATACGGGGGGGTTGAAGTAGAGACACCGTTGATGTATGATGTAAACCATCCTACCTTATCAAGATACTTGAACAAGTTTCCTGCAAGACAATATCAGATCGAAAGCGACAAAAGGACATTCTTCCTGAGATTTGCAGCGTGCTTTGGACAGTTCCTGATGGCGCATGATGCAACACTCTCTTACAGGAACTTGCCGTTGAAATTATTTGAGATGACAAGATACTCGTTCAGAAGAGAACAGAGCGGAGAGCTTACAGGATTGAGGAGGTTGAGGGCATTTACAATGCCCGATGTGCATGCATTGTGTTCTGATTTAAAACAGGCTATGGACGAATACAAGACAAGGCTCAAGCTATGCCTGGATGTCCAGAAAAAGATCGGACTTACAAAAGATGATTTTGAGCTAGCAGTGCGGATCACCAAGGATTTTTACAAAGAACACAAAGAGTTTGTCGAGTGGCTTGTAAAGACATTTGGCAAGCCTGCACTGATCGAGATGTGGGATGAACGGCCGTTCTATTTTATGCTAAAATATGAGTTAAATTATGTTGACAATCTTGATAAAGCATCTGCACTTTCAACAGACCAGATCGATATTGAAAACGGAGAAAGGTATGACATACGATTTACCGGCAAAGACGGAAAAGACCATCATCCTTTGATACTGCACTGCTCACCATCAGGCGCGATCGAAAGAGTGATATATGCTTTGCTTGAAAAAGCAGCTAAAGAGAGCAAAAAAGGAAAAAAGCCAACTCTCCCATTGTGGCTTTCACCTTCACAGGTAAGGCTTTGCACAGTTTCTCAGGACCATAATAAGTTTGCAGAAAAGCTTGCAGATGAGATTGCAAAACAAAAGATAAGGGTTGACATTGATGACAGGGCAGAGTCGATCGGCAAGAAGATAAGAGAAGCTGAAAAAGACTGGGTTCCTTACACATTAGTCATAGGTGACAAAGAGGCAAAGAGCAAAAAGATGATGGTCAGGGTAAGAGAAAAAAATAAGCAGATTGAGATGACAAAAGATGAGCTGATAAAAGAGATCAAGAAAAAAACGCAAGACATGCCTTTCAAACCTTTGCCATTGCCAAGAGAGATTTCTAAAAGACCGATTTTTGTAGGCTAAGATGCTTGTAGATGTCCATGCGCACATGTACAGCAAACATTTTGCCAAAGATCTTGATAAAGTTATCAAAAGAGCTGAAAACGCAGGTGTTAAAGCCATAATTGCAGCAGGGGTTGATCCTGAAACAAACAAAGGAACACTTGAATTGGCAGAAAAATACAAGATTATCAGGCCAGCTTTGGGATTATATCCTGTTGATGCTTTAGAAAGAGAGACTCGCAAAAAGATTTCTTATGATGTTGGTAAGGCTATTCAATATATCAAGCAGCAAAAAAACAAGATAATAGCAATAAGCGAGTTTGGCCTGGATTACCTGTCAAAAGATGCTGATAAAAAAACTCAAAAACAGATGTTCACAAAACTGCTAAGGCTGGCAAAAGACATCAAAAAACCGGTTATTGTCCATTCCAGAAAAGCAGAAGCAGATGTTGTTGATATCTTAGAAAAAGAAAATATGAAAAATGTGGTGATGCACTGCTTTTGCGGAAAAAGATCATTGGTCAAAAAAGCAGCTGACCTCGGATATTATTTCTCAATTCCCTGCATTGTTACAAGATCTGAACAGTTTCAAGATCTGGTGAAAAATGTTGACTTAAAGCAGCTGCTGACAGAGACAGATGCACCTTATCTAAGCCCCTTCCCAGACAAAAGAAATGAGCCAGCTTATGTCAGAGAAACAATCAAAAAGATTGCTGAGATAAAATCCTTGCCTGAAAAACAGGTTGAAAAGCAGATATCTGCAAACTATCACAAATTATTTGTTAAATAGTAAACCTTTTAAACCAAGATTTCTTTAAAACACTAATGGTATTAGAAAAGCTGTCAAGCTCGCTGAAAAATACTCTGCAGAAGATCACAAAGAGCATGTTTGTAGACAAGAAGCTGGTTGAAGCATTGGTCATAGACATCCAGAGAGCTTTGCTTGCTGCAGATGTTAATGTAAGGTTAGTTCTTGAGCTCTCAAACTCTATCAAAAAACGAGCTTTAGAAGAAGAGGCACCAAAAGGGATTGACAAAAAAGAATATCTAATAAAGATCGTATATGAAGAGCTGGTCAAATTCCTGGGTGAAAAAGAGAGCAAGATAGAGATCACAAAAAAGCCGTTCAAGATAATGATGATTGGTTTGTTTGGCTCTGGAAAAACAACAACAATAGGCAAACTTGCAAAATACTACACAACACGCGGCCATAAAGTTGCTGCAATTGGGCTTGATGTTCACAGGCCAGCTGCTCCAGACCAACTGGAACAGATATGCAGACAGGTAAAGATTCCCTGCTTTATAGACAAGAAACAAAAAGATCCTATAAAGATATACAAAGAGTTTGAGTCTGAACTAGATAGATTTGATATCATATTGATTGACACTGCAGGAAGAGATGCTTTGTCAGATGACCTGATAGAAGAGATCAAAGAGCTTCACAATCTGATAAAACCAGATGAAAACCTATTGGTAATCTCAGCAGACATCGGCCAGGCAGCACAAGACCAGGCAAAAACATTCCATGATTCTGCTTCAATAACAGGGGTTATAGCCACAAAGATGGACGGCACTGCAAAAGCAGGCGGGGCTTTGACAGCATGCGCTGCAACAGGAGCCAAGATCAAGTTCATCGGAGAAGGGGAAAAGATAGATGATCTGGAGGTATTTGATCCAGAAGGTTTTGTCGGCAGGATGCTTGGGATGGGTGACCTGAAACTGTTGTTAGAAAAAGCTAAACAAGCTATCACAGAAGAAGGTGCAGAAGATCTTGGAAAAAGATTCCTGAAAGGCGAGTTCAACCTGGTTGACCTGTATGAGCAGATGTCTGCAATGAAAAAGATGGGGCCTCTGACAAAAGTTATGGAGATGATCCCTGGAATGAGCCAGATAAAGATACCAAAAGACCTTCTGAAAGTCCAGGAAGGAAAACTGGAGAAATGGCGCCATATCATGGATTCTATGACCAAAGAAGAGCTGGAAAATCCTGAGATACTTGCCAGAGACAGGATAGATAGGATTGCAAAAGGCTCAGGCACAACATCTGGCGATGTAAGAGAATTGATAAAGCAATACAAGCAGGCCAAGAAGATGTCAAAGATGATGAAAGGCGGCAAAGGTATGGAAAAGCTCATGAAGAAGTTTGGCGGCAAGATGCCCCCTGGCATGGGTATGTGATCACTTATTCTTGACAAAAATACCTAAAGCAACAGCAGCTATCAAAGCGATTACTGCTCCATAGATAAATGCTGTTTTAGTTCCAATGCTGTCCCACAGGATTCCAAATACCAAGCTTGCTGGAAAAACTGCAAGCCCTGTAAATGTATGATAGATACCTAAAGCTGTTCCTCGCTTTTCTGATCTTACAAGGTCTGAAACAAATGCTCTTGATGTGCTGTTGATCAAAGCCATATGGATCCCGTAGACAGGGAACAATATCCAGGCCAGCAGCGTATTGTTTGCATAAGCAAATCCCAGACAGACCAGCGCAAGAACCAGATAACCTGCTAAGATAATGGGCTTTTTCCCTATCTTGTCTGACAGTTCCCCGACAGGCAGGGCAAACAAAGCATATGCAATATTATATATCAAATAGATTATGGGAACTAATGCGACTGCAATACCCAACGATTGCGCTTTTAGTATAAAAAATGCATAGCTGAAGCTTGCAAGATTAAACAGGGTTGCAATGATGACAAATCGCTTGTATTTTTTGCTTAATCTTCTTAATGAAAACCTTATCTTATGCGTGATACGTTTGGGCTTTATCTCTTTTATATGCGGGATCAACAGGACAGATATGATGGCAGGGATAAAAGCCAGCCAGAATATGAGCCTGAAGCCATCTGCCAGGACATAAAGCAGATAAGAAGCTATCAGCGTACCTACAACAGCCCCCAGGTTGTCCAGCATCCTGTGAAAGCCAAAAGCAGTCCCTCTTTTTTTTGATGAGGCAGCAATCAATGCATCTCTTGGCGAATCTCTGATACCTTTACCTGCCCTGTCTAAAAATTTCAATAAGAGGACATGCGGCCATATTGTGGACAGTGCCAGCAAAGGCTTTGTCAATGAAGACAGCGTGTAGCCTGCAAGGATAAACGGTTTTCTCTTCTTGGTCTTGTCTGACCAGTAGCCTGAAAATGTTTTCATCAGTGATGCTGTTGCTTCTGACAAGCCGAACACCAGGCCCACAACTGCCATGTTTGCCCCCAGCGTGATTGTCAGAAACAAAGGCAGGATAGGCAGTATCATCTCTGAGCTCACGTCTGTAAAAAAGCTGACCAATCCCATCAGTTTGATGTTTTTATGAATTTTCATCTTGACCTATTTCTGACAAACCATGTCAATGCTGCAATCACCATGGCTGAACAGAACAGCTGCCCCATTGTCAGCCCGAATATGATAAAGCCCAGCTGAGGATCAGGGGCCCTGAAAAACTCTATCATGAACCTGAACAATCCGTATAATAAGACAAAAAGCCAGAATAAGGTTCCTCTCTTCAGGTTCTTTATCTTGCTTGCAGAAAACATGATAAAAAACAATACAAAATTTTTGAATGACTCATATAATTGAGAAGGATGTCTTGGCAATCCATCTCCAAAATCAACAGCCCATGGCACATTTGCGACTCTTCCGACCAATTCGCCGTTGATAAAATTAGCTACCCTTCCCAATGCCAAAGCTATCGGCAGTGCGACCAAAAAGATGTCAGCAATATCATAGAAATGCATCTTTCTTTTTTTGCAAAATAAAAATAATCCTATAATTGCGCCCAGCAAGCCACCGTGAAAAGCTATCCCTCCTTCCCAAAGCACAGGAATCTCTGCAAGATGATGCAGATAATACATCGGATTATACACAAAAACATACACAAACCTTGCGCCAACTATCACTCCGATGATTGTCCAGATAGCTGCATCAAGGATCATATTCTTGTCAATCTTTCTTTTCTCAGCAAGCTTTGTTGACAGCCACAGCACCAAAAGAAAACCTATTGCAAAGATCAGGCCATAATATCTTATCTCTAATCCGCCTATCCTAAGAAAAACCGGGTCTATGTTGTGAACAAACATATTTATTGTATAACAAGAAACTATTTATATATTTAATTGTTTGAAAAAAATTATGCAGTTCAAGGGTTTTCAAAAGACATCACTTATCGAATATCCGGGCAAGATAGCATCAATAGTGTGGGTTGCTGGCTGCAACTTCAGATGCCCTTTTTGCTATAATGTGGGGCTGGTCATGAATTCTGATGAGATTGAGAGCGTATCTGAAGAAAAGATACTTGATCATCTTAAAAAAACAAAAGACTGGACAGATGCCCTTGCAATAACAGGCGGGGAGCCGACACTTCAGAAAGATCTGCCTGAATTCATAAAAAAGGTCAAGAACATGGGGCTGCTGGTTGAACTGGAAACAAACAGCACAAACCCTGACATGCTCAAGCAACTTATTGACAGTAAGATGATAGATTATATTGCGATGGATATCAAAGCTCCTCTTAATTTTGAAGATTATCAAAAAGCTACAAACATCAAAGACAGGCAATTGTTTGAAAATATCAAGAAAAGCATCAAGATGGTGATGAGATCAAGGATCGATTATGAGTTTAGGCTGACTGTAGTGCCAACACTCCATACAAGAGAAAAGCTGATAGAGATCGGCAAGCAGCTTAATGGTGCTAAAAAGTTCTATCTGCAGCAGTTCAAGAACGATGTGAGCCTGATGGATGAGAGCTTTGAGAAGATTGAACACTTCTCAAGGCCAGAACTGGATGAGTTCTGCAAGAGGCTGAAAAGATATTTCAAAGAATGTAAAGTGAGAGCCTAACCCTGGGTCACAAAAAATCTCAACATATCCCTTATTGTAATCAGGCCAACTGGCTTGTTATTTTTAACTAAGACAACACTTGGCACTTGTTTTCTCGTCATCATCTTGGAGATTTCTGTAACAGAAGCATCTGGATCAGCAGTTACAAGGTCGCTGATCCTCATCATGTCCTGGATAGGCAGGTCAAGCACATTTTTTAATTCCTTGAACTCTCTTGTGCCTGTTTTTACCTTGGTCCCGGTCATCTTGACGCCAAAATCATTGTTTATGGGCCGCATGACATATTTTTTCATCCATTGTTTCAGCGTGACTATGCCGACCAGCTGCTTGTTTTCAGTTATTGGCACCCTGCCGATCTTGTTCTCTTTCATCAGGTTAAGAACATCGCCATATCTCGCATTAATATCTACCAATATCTCTTTCATGGTTCCAACCTGCCTGGCCTTAAGATCCCCTTTTATCAGCTTCATCATGTCTATTGATTTTACAACGCCGATGACTTTTCCATTATCTTTAACAGGCAATATTCTTGAATCAGAGTTATACATCAGCTCTGCTGCTTTTTTTAGGTCAGTGTCTGGCTTTAAGGTTGAAACATGAGCCAGGAATTTCTTTACTTTTGTCTTTGAAGAGTCAATATTTGACTGCAGCAGCCACTGCCTTTTCAAGACTCCTTTAAAGTCTTTTTTATCAAATATCAGTGCGTCATCATCCTCATGTTTTATTGCCTTGCCTATAAATTTAGATAAAGTATCATTTATGTCAACCTTAATGTAATCTTTTGAGACAATGTCCTGAACATTCATTTTTCTGTCCTCTTGCTTGCGATAAGTATTCCTATGACGCAGATAAACGTGATAATGATTGCGGCGATTATCTTGTATAAATATGTTGTTGTCTGAACATTCATTATCTCCAGCAGCTTGTCAACAGCACCCCTTATGGCGTCATTCCATGTCAGTGCGATCACCAAAGCAAATGCAGAAGAAATAGCGATAAACATCCTATTTCTGAACTCTTTCCTAATATTGTTGTTTTTGCCTCTTTTTTTCATATTGACTTGTATATAAAGGTTATATAAAAACTTATCTGTGTTTGGTTTGTTTCTGATACTCAAGATAAGAATAAAGGATTACATATATGACTAACGCTAAGATTGGTGCCAGTATCAGCCACATGGAATAATCAGGCAACAATAATCCCAACAGTGCGATAACCCCTGCAATCTTAAACAGCTTGCCGCCGATCTTATGTGTCTTGTCCCAGACTTTCTTGTTGCTCAATGTCCAGGGAGTTCTTATGCCGATAAACCAGTTCTGCTTTGCATTCTCAGTAAGTATTCCGATGTAATAGAACAATATTCCCAACGCAGGCAGGATCATCACAGTCATGTTAAAAACATTTCCAAGGTTCCAGTAAAGCGATAAACCATGTATGTAGAACAGAAAGATCATCAGCAAAAGGATAAACCAGTCAAAATACTTCCTGAATTTCTGGATGTTCTTTTTCAATGGATCTATGTTAGGTATTAACAGGAACATCAGCAGGATTACAAAAGAAACAATCGGCATCAGGAAAACTCCCCAAAACCTTGGCATGTATCCATCAACCTCGCCCCTCGAATTCCAGTGCGACGCCATTGTCTCAGGCATCTGAGGATAGAGGTAGATGCTTATAACAAAGGACAATAAGATTATTACTAAGATTGAAATGCTTATCTTTTTCATGAATTTATGCGCCTAAAAACTTAAGCAGTTCATAGATCAGGAAAGCTGGCCAAACAATGGCTTTCAATATTCCAAGAACCCCTGTCCAGAAACTGGCTGCTGTTGAGATGTAATAGATCACAGCTCCGATAAATCCCAGACCATAGATTCCGCTGCCCTTGCGCGTGTTTATGCAGCAGTAAGCTCCTTGCATCTTTGGTACAATTACCTTTTTTGTATTTCTTTTTGCTCGTTTTGTTTTTCTTTTTGCCATTAAACATCACCTCTGATTGATGTTGGTTTGGATGGTATATAAATATTTCTGATTCAGGCGAGGACTGGGTTTAACATCGCAACTAAACGAAGTTTCAGTTTAGAGTAGATTTTAGGGGGTTCTATTCTATCTTTTGAGCGTTAGCGTTGCTTAGAGAACAAGAATTTAGGGGGGCGTTTTGTCTTGAATAATCATTTGATGTTCTTTTTTGCAATTTCAGTAATTTTATTAAAGTCTTTATTGTTTGCTTCATATTTTGCAAACTCGACTAAACTACAAAGATCAAAACATTTTTTTATTTCTTTGTAACTTTTTTTGTGTTTCTTTAGGTATTTTAAGATTTCATCATTAGTTAATTCTTTTTTCAATCCATATTTATAACTAAGATACAATCTCAAAGCCTGCCCAGATTTCCCATAGGCATCTTTATATTTTTTTAGGCTAAACAATTTTTCAGCTTCTTCAAGCAACTTTTTTGATACTGAAACATAATCAAATGGCTTCTCTTCAACAATAATTTTACTTTTTGGAATGGCTTTTGTTTTCTTAAAATATTTGTTAT